>JAFGIO010000162.1 GCA_016929555.1 Deltaproteobacteria bacterium
GATCCACGGCGGAGCTGGTGGTCCGGAAAGCGGGCAAACCGGTCATGGTGACCCCGGCTTCCTTCAAGGAAATCGAGAGCCTTGCCCTGGCTTACGACGGCAGCCCTCCCGCCCATAACGCCCTGAAGCTTGCGGTGGAACTCTCCGGTCTCGCGAGGTGGCCGCTGACAGTCGTTATGATCGCCAGTGATCAGGATCTTGCCGCAAGGCTGTCGGAAGAACTGGATGGTTTTCTCGAAGAAGCGGAGATCGACCACACGACCGTCGTTCTGCAGGGCAGGGAGGATGTGGAAATCCTCCGCTTCGTCCAGGAGGGGGCCGTTGAATTGTTGGTCATGGGGGCCTACGGCCACAACAGGCTGCGGGAGCTATTCCTGGGCAGCACCACGTCATCGGTTATCCGCAAAAGCGAAATCCCCGTCCTGCTGACACGCTGACAGATCCTCCATCATGAAGAACCCGTGAAAGTTTCCCATCCCTTTTCACCCCCACCCCAACCCTCCCCCCTCAAGGGGGAGGGATACAGAGAGGGGGATATTTTTAATAAGTCCATTTTTCCACCCTCGAGGGGAAGGGGATTGATGGCTTTTTACAGGTCCATAAATCATGACGGTGTCGTAAAAAGTCCGTTTCCCCTCCCTTGAGGGGAGGGGATTAAGGGGAGGGTGAATAAAAGATTAGCAAATTCAAAGTGATTCACCCCCACCCTACCCCTCCCCCCTCGAGGGGGAGGGTGATTTGTAACTTTTTACGGGACCATCAATCATGATGGTTTGGGAAATCGGGATCGGATGCTTCTGGTCAGGGAGTCCAAGATGTCGTGCCGTGTCAGGTCGTAGTATATGGGGGTGATGGAAACCATATTCCGGCTCAGGGCGTATGAATCGCAGTCCGGTTCTTCCCTTCCGGCTACCTGTATCTCTCCCGCCAGCCAGTAATAGACGTTTTCTCTCGGATCGACGCGCTTCTCGAAGGTTTCGATCAATCTCGCCCGGCCCTGTCTGGTGACGGCGATTCCCTGAATTTCCGCTTCCGGCACGTCGGGAACATTGACGTTGATGGGAACGTGCCGATCGGGGTTGTCTTTCAGCATGAAAAGGGCCATCTTGCGGGCGATGCGGGCTGCGAAGGAGAAATCGGCGTCCTGCCGGCGGCTGTCGAGGGAGACGGCCATTGCGGGCACCCCCATGATGGCCCCTTCGGTGGCGGCGGATACCGTTCCCGAGTAGATGACGTTGGTTCCCACGTTGGCCCCAAGATTGATGCCCGATACGACCAGGTCGACGGGTCCGTCCGATAGTTCCTTCAGGCCGATCTTGACACAGTCCGCCGGGGTGCCGTTTACGGCGTGACCCAGGAACCGCCCGTTGCGTTTCGCCTGCCGGACCATCAGCGGGCGGAAGAGTGTGATGGCATGGCCCACCGCGCTCCGTTCGACCTCGGGAGCCACGATGAGGCATTCCGCCTCTTTTGAAAGCTCTTCGTAAAGGGCATAGAGGCCCCTGGCATAGATGCCGTCGTCGTTGGTCAGTAGAAATCTCATGATGGATTCATATCCTTTTCAATGGAGCTGCACGATCCGGCCGTCCCGGATGCCGAGGATCAAGAGCTCTATCTGTGCATTCCTGTTTTCTCCGATCGATGCCATGCCCGCAATGCCCGGATAATTCTTCAGCTTCGTCAGTGCATAACGAAATTGATCCCTCGTTTCGGTTTGTCCCTGCCAAATGAGTTTTGCGGCTGCGGAGGAGGCATCGTAAAGCAGGGCGTCCGCACTATCCGGGTCGCGGGCGAAGGCCGTATAAAATATATCGATGAAGTCGTTGACTTCCCGGTTTACGCTGTCCAGGAAAAAAGCGTCGACGAATACGGCGCCCTCCAGATAATCGCCTGCCTGGCCGAGCAGGCCTGCGGAGTTCCAGCAGCTCGTGCCGAGGAGCCGGACGCCCTCCACTCCGTGGAAAAAGAGCTGTGCCGTAATCTGATCGAGGCGCTCCTGTGAATCGGGAAGGAACAGCCCGTCGAAGGCGCTGTCTGCGGGCCGGGTTGTTTCCGCTTGTTCCGCAACCGGCTCACCCTCGCCGTTCAGAGCGGGGAGGCCGACGAGCGCCCTGATTTCATGGCTGAAGTCCATTTTCGCCTTGTCGTAGGACTGGATGTTTCGAATCGTTCCATCACGGCGCCGGACCTCCTCTTGAAATAATTTCTGCATTTCCTCCCCGTAGCGGTCCCTCGGGTACAAGACGACGAAATGCCGAAAGCCCCTGTTCACCATGGCATATTTGACAAGGGTCTGCATCTGCATCGGATTGGTCATGCTGTATCGAAAGACGTAGTCGCCGATGCTGGTGATATCTTCTTTCTTTGCAAGGGTGACGATCGGAACCTTGAGCCGCTGAGCCTCTCCGGCCGCTTCCATGGCCTCGTCTTCCTGCAGGGGGCCGAGGATGCCGACGACCTTTTCTTCCCGCACCAGCGCTTGCACCGCAGCCTTTGCGGATTCCGGCCGGCTTTGCGTGTCTTCGATGAAGATCCTGACGGGCGTCTTCCTGGAGCCTTCGAAGACGCCCGTTCCCAGCATCAGGGCCTCCAGCGCCCGTTCCCCTTCCTGGGAGTGGGGTCCCGTCAGGGGAAGGACGACGCCAAGGGCATAGCGATCCACGGTGTCTTTTCTCACCGGATCGACGGCATTGGCCGGGTTCACCTGCTCCGGCCTATGGATCATCAAGGGAGTCGTTTCCTTCGGGGCCGCCATCGTCGACGGGATGGTTGCGACGAGGACCATGAAGGCGGACAGTAGGGGCAGGCCGATTTTTTTCAGGACGGCAAAACCATGCACGTTTTTCTCCTCATGGATGAAGCGACTCGATGAAAAGGAGGGCCTCGCCGGCCACTGCCGCCGATTCGATCAGAACGGACAATTCGTTGTTGTACTTCAAGGCGGACGCGGTCAGGTTGTGGCTCCCCAGGAAGGTGTAGCGGCGATCGACGACCACGAGCTTGACATGGGTGGTACGCTTTGGAGAGTCCCTGACGACCTCGATCCCGGCCTTCTTCAGCTTTTCGGCCGTTTCATGGTTTTCCCGGTCCGGGCCGTCTGCCTGACCCGCGCTGCCCTGTTCCAGGACCACCTTCACCCGGACTCCCCGCTGGCGGGCCGCAATGAGCCGTTCGAGGATCCTGTCGGGATAGCTGCCGCTGCGGCCGGTCGTTTTGTAGAGGAAGAAGGACATGACGATTTCTTCGCCGGCGCCGTCGATGGCCCGCTTCAGGGCGCGATAGTATTCCCTGTTCGCAAGCAGGGTGATGGGACAGCCCTGAAGGTTTCCAGGGGTGCCGGTCCCTATCGACGTGGCGGCAAGGAACTTGTCTTCGTCAGACTGTGCCGCGGCCTTCGCCGGGATCTGGGGAACTGGTAAGAGGGCACACAACAGGAAAAAAAGGAGAATCCGTTGGCCCTTCTTCAGATGGTCTGCCATTTCTTATCCGTTGCCATTGATGACGGTCCTGTAAAAAGTCACAAACCATGTCACCCCCTTGCAGCCTGCCCCCGCGAAGGCGGGGGAAAGCGGGGGTCCAGAATATATTGAATTACC
>JAFGIO010000163.1 GCA_016929555.1 Deltaproteobacteria bacterium
ATATTCATAGCGGTCGTTGCCGTCCTCACCCTTTTTATCTTCTATTTTATCTTCAAGAAACTCATCAAACTGGCCTTGTGTTTCGTATTGATCCTTCTCGGCATAGGGGGGGTTCTCTATCTCAAGGATCCGGCGAAGATGTCCGACAGTATCAAGCAATCCGTCCGTCAGACCCGGCAGACGATCCAGAAGGGAAAGGACGCATACAGAGACGGGAAGGCGTTATACGAAAAGGGCAAGAAACTGCATAAGGAATTCGGCGAAGCAATCACCAAGGCAAAGGAAAAGAAGAGCGGGGAATGAAGACCTTTCACCGGGGTGGGAATTTAGAAGCCCCTTTCTGATCAATCCGTCCAGACACATCAGAGGCGGATGGGCTGCGGGAACGATCCGGTCTCAGAACAGGTTCACCTCCATGGCCCTTGCCGGGCAGGCTGTGACACAAAGCTCGCAGCCGCTGCATTTCTCGGGATCGAAGAGGACCCTTTGCGAAGGTCCCTCGAAAAACAGGGCACCGGCGGGACAGAAAGAAGTGCAGGCGCCGCAATGAACGCACTTATCCTGATTCTGGCTGACGCTCTTGGAAAGGGGCTCGACTTTGAGCCCCTTTCCCTTTAGAAAGCGGATTCCTTCATCGAAGTTTTCCTTCGTCCCGCTCAAGTCCAGCACAATGATTCCGTCTCTTCTCGGCAATATCCTCGCTTTCAGGATATTCAGAACGAGATCGAATTCCTTGACGAGCTGATAGATGATGGGCTGATCGACGTTATCAGCCGTGTAACGTATGACGATTTTCTTGGAATACGGGACCTCCGACCCATTGATGACGGCTGCGGTATTCTGGATGTTTTTTGCGTTCATCTGCAGATGGCGCCCTTATCCGGGCTTTTCAACTTCAATTTTTCTGAACCTTCGCATCCAGAGAAGCGAAGGTCTGTTCCGCTTCGGCGATGATCCTTTCCATGAGCTCCTTGCAGGAGGGCATGTCGCATATACCGCCGATAGCCTGCCCGGCAAAGAGGATGCCTTCCTCCACGTCCCCGTCGTAAATACCCTTGAGGTGCCTGACCGTACCCGCCGCCTGACGGGCCAGCACCCAGGGCGGCGACGCCTCCTCTTTGTCGGTCATCATGTCGATGCTCATCTTGACGAACTGGGAATAGGAAAGCTGGAGAATGCCGCGGAGCTTCATGGCGGCCTTGACCGCTTCAACCGCAGGGAAACCCCTCTTCTGCATTATCTCCGAGGCTTTGGATTTCAACGCACGGCCCGGCATCCCGTCGAAAACGGTGTCGTAAAGGGTATCCTGTTCCGTGGCCTCCAGACAAAGTTTTTTGAAATTATCGTGGAGAACGCTTTCCTGGGTCAGCATGAACCTCGTTCCCATGGAGATGCCGTCCGCTCCCAGTGCCAGGGCCGCCGCCAGCCCCCTTCCATCATGAAATCCCCCGGCCGCTATGATGGGAATCTTGAGGGCGCTTGCGACGATCGGAATCAGGATCAGGGACGTGGCGTTTGCACCATGGGCCGCGGCTTCGTGGCCGGTGATGACGACGGCGTCGCAGCCAAGCTGTGCCGCCTTGGCGGCATGCTTCGACAGGGCCGTCGTCCCCAATACCTTGCCGCCGTAGGCATGGACTTCATTGATAAACCAGGGTTTCCCCAGGGTATAATTGACGACGGGGACCTTTTCCTCGATGGCGACCTGAATCCCTTCGGCCGCACCGGGACCCAGAAGAATCTGATTGATGCCGAAGGGTTTGTCTGTGAGGCTTTTGATCTCCTTGATGTTTTCCCGCATTTCGGTCGGCGTGCATCGGGCCGTGGCAAAAATGCCCAACCCTCCCGCATTGCTGACCGCCGCAACCAGCTTCGGATCGGTAATCCAGTTCATTCCCGCCAGCATGATCGGGTGTTCGACTCCAAACAACTCGGTCATCCTTGTCTTGATCATTTTCCACTCCTTTCTTGTCTTGATATCGCCGGGTCCGCATTTTCGGAAGGCGGTGGTCCGCCAAAACCTTCGAAATGCAATCCCACCTCGTGACGCCAGGTCCGACGAGGCGCGCAACCGTTGCCTCTTTCCGTCGGGTTTTCTCGGAGAACAACGGCTAAACCCTTATGCCTAAATACTTCAAATGTCAACGCCAATTTATCCTGGCGGGACCTTCCCGAACCGCTTCCTCTTCGCAGCCCACCCTGGCCGCCTCCTGTCGGAAAGCGATCAACCGGCCTCAGCGGCGGAGAATTTCCATGCGCTTCCGGAGAAGATCGGCTTGTTCCGTATCCATTCTCGATTCGTACAGGGACTGCAATCTTTCCAGGTAGACCAGAAGCGCCCTTTTCCAGCCCCGTGACGATGCCGTCTCGATGGCGGTGTTCAAAAGCCCCTCATCGTACTTTCCCTGCCGGACCAGCCAGCCTGCGGCGATCAGCCTCGAGAGAGGATCATCTATTCCCGCCACGACGTGATTCATTTCCGACAGGGTCCCCTGCCGAGCGACCTCGATCACCTTCCTGTAGGGATCGGGCAGCCCGCTCGGGTCCAATGAATGCGACGGGCCCGTTAAAAAATCGTGATAGGCCTTTGTCCCGGCAGAGGATTGAACCGCCGCTATCTTCACATATTCCTCATCCCGTGCAGGAAGAAGCAGGGCCGTTTCTACGGCGCATCTCGTCAGGTAAACCTTGGCGAGAATATCCAAATCGCCGCTTTTGCTGATCTCCTCCAGGACGTTTTGAAAATAGAGGGAGGCCTTTCTGTCGTCGCCGATTAAGGCAAAGGACTTGTAGCGCTCCAGGTCATCGAAGCCTTTGTCGAGCCAAGCCGGTATGGGCTGAGAAACACATCCAACAATCAATATCAGGCAGGTGCAAAGCCGGGTCAACTTTTTCATGGCAGTGTAATCTCTGGGGCTTTCTTGAAAGAGATCTTTGCATTTAGTTCCGCGACCAGTGTCTTGATCTCATCGAGGGTTGCATCGATCTCGGCTCTGAGGGAACCGAGGTCCGTGGTCGCGCCGGCCGCATCGGAGCTGATCTTGTTGATGTTATCGATAGACTTGTTCAGTTTTTCCATCTTGGCCAGGACATCCTGAAGGATATCGATGACCAGCGGCAGCACCCCGTCTTTTCCGTAAACCTTCTCGTCGGTTTTCACCGTCAGGCCTTCGACGTTCTTCAGGATAGCCTGTACCTGCTGCACAACGTCCTTGATTTTCCGGATCGCCTCATGGAGAGACCTTACGCTCTGTGGATCGCCGACGGCCATTTCGATCAAGGAGTTCTTCTTTGAGAGCTTGGCCGTCATCACCTCTGCATTTCGCAGGATCCGGTTCAAATCACCCTCTGGATCGGACAGTCGCTTGGCCATGGCGTCCAGCGACGCGGCAATCTGGTTCACCCTTTCGAGGATCGCCGTCACCTTGGCCACCATCTCACTGATGTCGGCAATCGTCATCACTTCGGGAACGATCTCCTCCGTGAGGGGCGGGCTGTCCAGCTTCTCCGTCGATACCATGATGCGGGAGGAACCGATGAGGGGCTTGTTGATGATGAACCGGCTGTCGGCCCTGAGCCATTTTACGTGCCTGTCGGGAACCTTGATGCGAATCAGTACGATACCGCTGTCGCTCAGTTCCAGGCTGGATACCTTGCCGATGGTGAATCCCGAAAAGGTAACCGGCATGCCTTCCGTCAAGTCCTCGCCGGACCTTGAAGAAAGCGTAAAGGTATGGATCTTGGTGAAAACGCCTTTCTTATAGGCGACATAACCGATAAATGACGCGATCAGCAGCGTCATGACAACGATGAACACTCCGACCCTGAATTCAATTTTGCTCTGCATCGTTCATCCTGTATCTCTGCTGGCCCCAAGCGAAATCGAAGATATGACACTGGACGAAAAGATCTTCGACGGACGTCAGGGCATTGTTAATGAGCTTGGGATCTTTGAGATCGGGCATGATCAAAAAAGGCCTGTCGATGACAATGACGGCATCCGGAACCATGACGGCCCTCAGCAACATCGCATAAAAGCGTTCCTCGCCGGTCAGGTTCGGGTTCCTGCGATGGGCGATCGCTTCCACATTGAACCGGCTCAAATGGTCGATGGCAAGGCGCTGCGCCTCATCCCTCGGCATATTCTGATGATACTGCTTGATGAGGGCGATATTGGCCCATACGTCCAGATTCGAGATCAAGGGTGCATCCGGCGAAACAAGCCCCAGGTTCCTTCTGTGGCTATCCATCGTACGATTCATCTCTCTGATGAGCTCTTCTTCGCTGTCAAAGAGATTCAAATGAACCTTATGATTAATGA
>JAFGIO010000164.1 GCA_016929555.1 Deltaproteobacteria bacterium
CCCTTGCAGCCTGCCCCCGCGAAGGCGGGGGAAAGCGGGAGTCCAGAACGTATTGAAAAGACTGGATTCCCGCTTTCGCGGGAATGTCCCTGCTTATTTTCGTGCTTCGTGGCGCCCTACGGGGCATGGATGTTTTTTACGGTTCCATCATCATATAAGTCTTCCGACCCGGGATCCTTCATAAATGGCCTCTGTGATTTTCGCCGGCTGGTTGGCGTCACCGATACAGTAAAGCTCCGAAACCTTTCCCTTCAGTGCCTCGGCGAGCGCTCTCGAGGGCACCGAACCCATGGCGAGGACGACCTTCGACCCTTCGAGGGATTGATCGCGTCCTTCCTTATCCTTGTAAACCAAACCCTTGCTGTTGAAGGACTGGATGACCGCCTCGGTGATGACCCGTATTTTCAGACCCGCCAGCCGCATCATGAAGGCGACCATGTGCACCATCTCCATGTCGGAGGCCACAGCGGGAAGCATTTCCACGATGGTCACCTCGTTGCTGCCGGCGAGAAATTCGGCCGTCTCGCAACCTACCGTCCCGCCGCCGGCCACGATGACCTTCTCGCCCTTCAGTTTGACCTTCCCGGACAGGACGTCCCAGGCCGTTACCACGTTGGCCCCTCCGGCCCCCGGCAGGTCCGGCACCCGGGGAACGGCCCCGGTGGCAATGATGCAAACGTCGGGCGCTGTCGCCAGAATGGATTTCGCCGTCCCCTCCCTGCCCCGTTTGAGCGCGACCTTGGCCTTTGCGATCTGGCGGGACTGATATTCGGTCAGCGATCCCCAATTCGCCTTCCCCGGACCTGCGGCGACGAGCTTCGCCTGGCCGCCGGGTTTCCGCTCCCTTTCGTAGAGGGTGACCTTGTGGCCCCTCAAAGCGGCCACCCGGGCCGCCTCCATCCCTGCCGGTCCCGCGCCGACGACGGCCACCTTCTTGGCCTTCGCAGCGGGCTCCATCTTCGCCCAGCGTCCCTCCCGGCCGGTGACCGGATTGATCGAACAGGTGAGATAGAGGCCTTGGAAGATTCTGCCCAGGCAGCCCTGGTTGCAGGATACGCAGCGGATGATATCATCGATGCGGTTTTCCTTCACCTTCCTTCCCCAGTGGGGATCCGCCACCAGCGTCCTGCCGAAACCGATGAAGTCCGCCTTTCCTTCCGCCAGAATTCCTTCCGCCACTTCCGGCGAGCGGATGTTGCCCACGGTACAGACCGGAACCTTGACGACCTTCTTAATCTCGGCGGCGAGGTAGCTGCGCCACCCCTCTTCCTTTTCCATGGTGTCGAAGACCACGGCCATCGATCCGTAACAGCCTCCGGAGACGTTCAGCGCATCGACCCCGGCCTCTTCGAGCATCCTGGCAATGACTCGCGTTTCGTCGAGGGTCAGACCGCCGGGGACGAATTCGTCTGCACAGATCCTGTACACGACGGGATAGCCGGGCCCGACGGCCGCCCGGACCGCAGCGAGGACATCGAGGGGAAAGGTCATCCGGCCCTTCAGATCGCCCCCGTACCTGTCGTTTCGCTTGTTCGAACGGGCCGACATAAACTCTGCGATCAGATAGCCGTGGGCCCCGTGGATTTCCACGATATCGTAGCCGGCTGCCTTGGCCCTGCCGGCGGCGGCGCCGAACTTGCGGACGAGGGCGGCCACTTCATCGGTAGACAGTTCACGGGGCGTCCCGAGGGGGAAGATATCGCCCGGGATGGGAGAGGGGGCCACGGCGCCGGGAATGATGCCGGCGGGATCGGGAAACCGCTCCTTGCCCGGGTGGCCCAGCTGAATCCCCACCTTCATGCCGTAATCGTGTATGGTATCCACCAGCTCATGGTGTCCGGTGATTCGGGAATCTTCATCGATCCGCACCTGGTTGTGTGCGACCCATCCTCCGGGATAGTCCACGTTGGCATAGGCCACGGTCACCAAGCCCGTTCCGCCCTTTGCCCTTTCCGCGTAGTAGTCGATCTGACGCTGGGTTACCGTCCCTGTTTCGCTTGCGAAGTTGTCGAAGACGGCCGTCATCACCAGGCGGTTCGGAACCGTCAGCGTTCCGATTTGTCCCGGCTCGAACAATCTCTTGAATGATCCTGCCATGATGTCCTCCTTCCGTGCCAAAGCATTGGGTTCTTTGTGTGAAATCTTTCTTCCCTCTCCGATCAGTGACATCGTATGGATTGCCTCATTCGCCTCGAATGCTTGCGCGCAATATCGCCAGAAGCGGTTCCCGCGGCCCTTTTCCCCCAGGAGACCGAGCAGTATGGAGAAAAAGTGCAATGACATCCCGCTTTTTCGCTTCGAAAGTGTAGCGAAAGGACCTTTGTCCGTCAAGACAAATCATTTCCCGCCACCGAAAATCATTGACAGCGGGAAGGATCTGTTTCTATATTGCTCGCCGCATGGAGGATTCTCCAGCGATGCGGCGGGTTCCGATCCCGAAGGCCGACTCCGCCATTTCCCCAAAAGGAGATACAGAAACGATGGGCAATGAAATTCTGATCGTAGAAAAGAGCGAGGGCATCGCCACCCTGACGCTGAACCGGCCTGAGGCGCGCAACGCCCTTTCGCGGGCCCTGCGCGAGGCGATCGTGGAGGCCTTCCACGGTCTTCGCGGCGACCCGGAAGCCGGCGTCGTTATCCTTACAGGCGCAGGGAAAGCCTTTTGCGCCGGTCTCGACCTGAAGGAACTCGCGCAGAGAAAGCCGGAGGATGCCGCGAGTCTCTTCGGCCCCATGAGCGTCATCCAGGCGATGGCGGACTTCGACCGCCCGATTATCGGAGCCGTCAACGGCCCCGCCATTACGGGGGGATTCGAGCTGGCCCTGGCCTGCGATGTTCTGATCGCCTCCAGCACCGCAGGATTTGCGGACACGCATGCCCGCGTCGGCGCCCTGCCGGGGTGGGGCATGAGCCAGAAACTTTCGCGGGCCATCGGCATCTACCGCGCGAAAGAGCTGTCCCTGACCGGAAACGTCCTGTCCGCAAGCCAGGCCGAGGCCTGGGGACTGATCAATCGCGTCGTCGAGCCGGACCTGCTGATGGAGGCGTGCCGCCAGCTCGCCCGGGACATGCTTTCCTGCGTTCCCGAGGTTTTGCGGGCCTACAAGCGCGTCATCGACGAAGGCTACGCCCGAAGCCTGGCCCAGGGTCTTGAAGTCGAAATGCAGGCCGTCCGCAAGGCCACGGGATCGCTCTCTGCGTAGACACTGGACGCCGGGTGCAGAGGCGCGTCGGGGCGCGGCCGGCAGTATTCGACAATGGAGTGATGCATGCCGATGAGATGTGGCCGAAGGCCATCGGCTGGAGTAGAGGAAGCAGAGCCATACCCTTTGCGGTTTGCCATAACTCGGATCTCTGCATGCATGCAGTTTGCCTTATTATCTCTTTCTGTG
The DNA here is from genome assembly GCA_016929555.1 of Deltaproteobacteria bacterium. GTDB lineage: Bacteria > Desulfobacterota > Syntrophia > Syntrophales > JAFGIO01 > JAFGIO01. The sequence goes on from JAFGIO010000164.1 coordinate 3,393, forward strand.
CCCTTTCTCTCTCGAATCCTGTGTCGATTTCATCACGTATTGTAAAATCTTATGGCAGTTTCTGTCCCTTCCCGGAGGGACAGAAACCGCCATAAGCAGACGGATCATGACCATACCCCGCAAATAGGAATGGCAGGAATCACTTTCCTGCATGGCCATTCATCAGCATCCGATGACCGAATCCTCCTTCATGCATGGTGTGTCATTCTGGACACAAAAATCAGAATCGCGCCCTGGATTGCTCCGGAAAAGACTTCGTCAAACCCTTATAAAAACGAAGGGTCAGGACGCCTCACGGCCGCGATGAAGATATCGCGGTATAGTATTTGCTTCTGGCCGATCCAACGCATGGGAAGACCGAAGGTGGGATGTCCGATGATGAGCGGCAACAGGAGCACGGAAGAAGCAGGATTGAGAGCAGCCGAAACAGGCGTGAAATACGAATACCGGCAGCGGGTTACTTACTGCCATACGAATGCTGCGGGACACGTTAGCCCCGACGAGTATGCGAGGCTTTTTGGTATGGTTCGAGAGATCTTCGGGCTTGATTCCATCCCAAGATTCAAGGAGGAGGCAGGGAAGAACTATATTCTAAAAACGAGAAATGCAACTTACGAATTCCATAGGGATTTTTTCTTTGGTGATTTGATGAATATCCGTATGGCGGTCGTCGAGATCGCCGGGGCGAGTTTCACACTCGCAGCGGAATTCGTCAATGATGCTACGGGGGACATCCATGCCAAAGGTTGTCAGGAGATTATCTATGCGGACATGGCCGGGAGACCGAGAAGACTCAGTCCGGAGTTGAGAGAAGTACTGAACGGCCTCATTGTCGCTCCTGAAGAGAAAAAGCCTTAAGACGACCTGACAAAGGAGATAAAAAAAGCCCCCGCAGGCCGTTCGGTCACACGGGAGCTCATGGTGTTTTCCTTACATCGCTACTTCTGCGGCTGGGGTGGCGAGGGATTGATCAGTCCCGCCGCCAGGGTCGACGGCATAAGCTTCGACAGATCGTCCAGCGTCCACTGTCCGTCTTTGATAATCGTCTTCATCGGGATCGGTTCCGAGTAGATGGCTATCTGGCCCGCCATGACGAGGAAGGTGCAGCCGTTGATATTGGCCGCCTCGTCGGTCGCCAGGTAGACCACGATTGGGGCGATGGCTTCCGGGTCCAACTTGGTGAGGTCCAAGCCCGCCTCGGTCGGCATGGCAACCCCCGAGGCCCTGGCCCGCTCCATGGCCTGCCGGAGTTCCTCGGTAACCGTCAGCCTCGTCGCGGCCCGCGGCCGGATGGCATTGCACGTCACTCCGTACCGGCCCATGTCGCGGGCCACCGTTCTCGTGAATCCGACGATCCCCTCCTTGGCTGCACTGTAGTTGGCCTGGCCCATATTCCCCAGGCCGGATTCGGAGGCGGTATTGATGATCCGGCCGCTGCGCTGCTGCCGGAATATGGCGCAGGCGGGTTTCGCACAGTTGAAATGCCCGTACAGGTGAACCTTCATGACAATGTCCCACTCCTCGGGACTCATGTTGTAAACCATGCGGTCCCTCAGGATTCCCGCATTGTTCACGAGGATGTCCAGGCGGCCGAACCTGTCGATGGCGGTCTTGATGATCCGCTCGCCGCCCTCGGTCGTGGTGACGCTGTCGTAATTCGCCACCGCCTCGCCGCCCATTTTCTGGATTTCCTGGACCACTTCGTCGGCCGGCGAAGAGGATTCTCCCACGCCGTCGGGACCGCCGCCCAGGTCATTCACGACCACCTTTGCGCCCTCCTCCGCCAGCAGGATGGCCTCCGCCCTGCCGATGCCCCTGCCGGCGCCCGTAACGACCGCCACTCTTCCTTTCAATCGATCACCCATAACAGCGACCTCCTTTCATTGCCCTGCCTTCGGCAACTCAAAAAACAGGCAGTGATTCGAAAAACGTTCCCCTTTTCGACGATTTCTCCCCGTGCTTCCCCCTTCGTTCTTTTGCCTGGCCCCGAGACAAAATGATTTACGCCCCTGGCGCCCTGATCTTGTCCTTTTCCCAGGTTTTGCCGACGCCGGCGAGTTCCCTGGCCAGTTCCTTCTTGCGGTCGATGTTCGCCTGGCGCGCGATCATGACTCGCTGGGCCTGCGGGGAACCGGCGCCGTGCATCGACTCGGTTCGGTAGCCGACGGCTGCAGTGCCCAGCGTGAGGTTTTCGATGAGGCGCAGGGTGCGCATACGGTCGATGGCGGGCGTGTCGCATTGGCCGACAAGGAACTTTTCGACGATCGGCCCGATCTTCTCGTCGGCGAGGTCCTGGGCCGACGGCATGGTGACCATGAGGCCGCCGGCGATGTCCTCGGCGAGGCGCGCGATCTCGTAAGGGAAGCGCGTCACGTTCTGCTTGCAGACATTGGCCAGCAGCATATCGATCTGGTAGTTGCCCGCCGGCATCCTGTAGCCCTCGCAGGAACAGGCGAGCCCGCAGGAATAGAGCGTTTCGTTGAGATGGATCATCTCGATGAGCTTGTCCTTGATGTGGCTTGCCTTGGATACGCCGTTCATGTCGGCGGCCAGAGCGGCGGCGCCGATGAGCACATCGCCCACGCCGACCTTGCAGCCGCCGTAACTCTGGCGGTGGAATCCTGCGAAGCGCTCGACGAGTGCGCCCGAGAACTCGACCTCCCCGCATAGGAAAACATGGTCCCAGGGCACGAACACATCGTCGAAAACCATGAGGGCCTCCTGGCCCCCAAACCTTGGATTGCCGACATCCAGATCGTTCATCTCGAGCTTGCGGGTGTCGCAGCTCTGCCGCCCGTAGATGTAATACACACCCCTGGCATTGGCGGGACAGGCGAAGCTGACGGCAAAGTCCTCATCGCCCTCGCGCATGGCGACGGTCGGCATGACGATGATCTCGTGCGAGTTGCAGGCCCCCGTCTGGTGTGCCTTGGCGCCGCGCACGACGATGCCCTCCCTGCGCTTTTCCACCACGTGTACGTACACGTCGGGATCGGCCTGCCGGTGAGGCGGCAGGCTGCGGTCTCCCTTTGGATCGGTCATGGCGCCGTCGGCAACCAGGTCGTTTTCCTGGAGGTGTCGCAGGTATTTCGTAAAGCGCCCATGGTAGTCGGTACCCCTGGCCCTGTCGGTCTCCCAGGTTACCGAGTAGAGCGCATTGACCGCATCCATGCCGACGCAGCGCTGGAAGCAGGAACCCGTCTTCTGGCCCAGCAGTCGCAGCATCTTGACCTTCTTTGAGAGGTCGCCCGTGGACTGATGGATATGGGTGAAGCGGTTGATCTTCTTCCCGGTCAAGTGGCTCGTGGCAAGCATGAGATCGTCGTGCTCCGGCCGCTGCGCCAGTTCGTAAGTCATTGCGATGCAGTTGATGCTCGGGCGGATGATGGGATGGTTGACGTAATCGTCTATCTTCTTGCCGAAGAGATAGATTTCAAGGTTCAGATCGACAAGACTCTGGAGAAACGTTTCGGGCGTCATGAGAGCCATGGGTGCCACTCCTTTCCGAGCGCCGCCGATCAGGCGCTTAGACGGCCTGCCGGGGCGGGGGCGAGCGTCGAGACGGTGCGCTCCAGCATTATCGATTGTAGATTGAATAGATAAAAGCGTACTTCCGTTTGAAAGGATTATAGAAAGTGTAATGATATGTCAACAAGAAACCGGGAATCTTCCGCATCGAGGGCAATCTCATGAATCGTAGCGGAAACCTTCCGTCGCTTCATCGCCACTTCGGCGTAACCTGCTCCCATGAAAGAGGGAGACCGGATTTCCGCTTGCTCCTGCTCGGAAATGACGATCGTTCAGCGTTTCATCATCTCGTAATGCGTCTCAGCATCCAGAAGGCTAGGATCAAAAGACATGCAACGATCAACAGAAAAATGACGCCGTACTTGTAGACTTCGTTCAGCCCCTCATACCACATCATGATCTGATCGTAGTACTGCTGATATAAATCCTTGATCTTCTCTATCATCGCAGTTCCTTTCAAAAGAGATATTTACGGAAAACCTGATTTTTCTGCTTCGCTCACGGGTACCGTCGGATTCCCCTCACCGGAGACCTACTACGTCCATGATTATCAGCATAAAACGTGCCGATGTTTGGTAAAAAACCCCGATTCAAGACTCGAAAACATACCCGCCCAACATCTCTTTCCGAATGATATCCCTCGATTCTTTATCGGATATGGCTATAAATCACAAATGACCTTCCAGCGTCAAGACGGAAAATCCCCTGTACACAGATTCCTTGAATTCCCTTGACAGGCCCCGGGGCAATTGTTAGGAATCTTCGCTACAATCCAGGGAAGATCATGTTCAGAACGATTCTCATATCCCTCTGCACAGGCCTGCAAATCTACGTTTTCTGGCGCGCCGCCTCGGTGCCCTTTCTGAAGAGAACCATTCCCCGGAGACACCTGATCGCAGCCGGCATCGTCCTCTGGGCGGTCTTGCTGCTCTCCTGGACGCTCCGCCGAGGCAGCGAGGGCACATGGTCCATGGCGCTGGAGATTTTCGGCATGCACTGGATGGCCTTGCTGTTCCTCTGCTCCGTCACACTTCTCACCGTGGATGTTTGCACCGCTTTCGGATACCTGATGCCCAGGCAATCGCCGACCCTGCGCGGCTGGGCCTTGGTCGCCGGCGTCGTGCTGTCGCTGTTCGCACTCATCCAGGGCCTGCGGCCGCCCGTGGTCCAAAGCTACGACGTCCATCTTCGAAACTTGCCTGCAGAAATGGAGGGCGGGGTGATCGTCGCCCTGTCCGACCTCCACCTGGGTTCGACAATCAGCGAGCGGTGGCTGGCGGCCCGCGTATCCCAAGTCACGGAGCAAAGGCCCGATCTCGTGTTCCTTCTCGGAGACATCTTCGAGGGACATGGCCGGCCGGAGCGGACATTCCTTCCCGTTCTGAGCGGGCTCTCCGCGCCGCTCGGCCTCTGGGCCGTCCTCGGAAACCACGATTTTCACGGCGGCCGCGCCGGAAAGATTGAGACTTTGGAAGAAGCAGGTTTCCAGGTCTTGCGGAATCGCTGGACGGAGATCCGCCCCGGTTTCATCCTGGCAGGCGTGGACGATCTGACCTCCCTCCGCCGCGCCGGCCGCAATGACGACTTCGTTGCACAGGCCCTGATCGGCCGCCCTGCCGGCGCAACCGTATTCCTGTCGCACACGCCCTGGGACACCGAAAAGGCGGCCCGGGCCGGGGTCGGCCTGATGCTGTGCGGCCACACCCACGGGGGGCAGATCTGGCCCCTGGACTATCTGATCCGACGCAGATACCCCATCCTGGAGGGACGCTACGACATCGACGGCATGCCGGTCATCGTCAGCCGCGGAGCGGGGACCTGGGGACCGCGCATGCGCCTCTGGCATCCCGGCGAGATTCTCCGCATCACGCTGCATTCATATGAAAGGAAGAACCCACCCGTGATGAACATCCCGCCTTGACACTTCCGTCCCGTTCCCTTACACTCCTTCCACAAAGGGCGGTGCGGAAAATTTCCCGACCCCTCATATTTCACAGAGGACGAAGACATGAAGATCATCGATTTCCACGCGCACTGGTGGCCCTCGGACCGTTTCACCCACAGCCGGCAGGCCTGGAAGTCCTTTATCCGAAGATTGAACGAGATGTACTACAAAACGGTAAACGTCCACGTGACGGACGAGGAGCTGGAGGACTTCTTCTTCGATCCCGAGGGGACCAAGACCCTCGGGCGGATGGATGAAGCCGGCGTGGACAAGGCGGTTCTGCTGCCCCTCGACTGGGCCGGGGTGAACGGTTCCCCGGAAGGCGATGTCATGGAACAGAACGAGGCCTACTGCCGGCTCGCCCAGCGCTATCCCGACAGGTTCATTCCGTTTTTTTCCATCGATCCCGAGAGGGCCGACGCGGGCCCGCTCTTTTCGAAAGCGGCAACGGAGTGGGGCATGAAGGGGCTCAAGCTTTACCCTCCGACGGGGTTTTATCCGGACGATCCCTGCTGCAGTCCCCTGTACGAGGTCTGCCTCGATCGAGGCCTGCCCGTCGTCTTTCACGGAACGACTTCTCCCCTGTCGGATGAGCCCTACTGCCATCCAGACGGCTTCCGGCGGCTCGCCGGACGGTACCCGGCCCTGAAGATCGTCATCGCCCATGCGGGGGGCCGGGACTGGTTCACCGCCGCCGCGCAGGCCTGCCTGGATTGCGAGCATATCTATCTCGACATCTCCGGTTTTCAGAGCCTTCTCGATCCGGAACTCTTCAAGTCGGCCGTGGAAATGGTGCATTCGACCCTGACGTCCTTCGAGAAGGTGCTCTTCGGAACCGACAGCCCCATCTTCAACCGCATGTGTCCGATCAGGGACATGGTCGCCAACCTGAAGGCCGCGGATATACCGGAGCGGGAAAAGGCAAACCTGTTCTGCAATACCGGCAGAAAGATATTGGGAATGATCTGAAGCACGGGAAACGCCATGGAGAAAATCTTCAGAATCCTGATTGTGCTCCTTCTGCTGTGCGCCTGCCGCCTCGATGCCGAAACATCGAACGTTCAGCACAGCGCCGGAGCGCCCACCGATCCCTACGCGCAGCAGCGGGAGCAGATGGTCAGGAACCAGATCGAGGCGCGCGGCGTCCGGGACAGGCTGGTCCTCGACGCCATGCGGAAGGTCCACCGGCACCTCTTCGTCCCGGGCCATCTGACCCAGGCGGCCTACCTCGATTTTCCCCTGCCGATCGGCGAGGGGCAGACGATCTCGCAGCCCTACATCGTTGCCTTCATGACCGAGTCGCTCCAGCTCAAAGGAGGGGAGAAGGCGCTCGAGATCGGGACGGGCTCCGGCTACCAGGCCGCCGTCCTGGCGGAGATCGCGAAGGAGGTCTACACTATCGAGATCATCCCTTCCTTGGGGAATCGGGCGAAGGCGCTGTTGAAAGCGATGGGCTGCGAAAACATCCACGTGAGGATCGGCGACGGATACCGCGGATGGAGGGAACATGCGCCCTACGACGCCATCATTGTCACGGCCGCGCCGCCATCCATCCCCAAGCCCCTGGTGGACCAGTTGAAACCGGGCGGCCGGATGGTCATTCCGGTGGGCGAATCCTTCCAGGAGCTGATCCTGATCACGAAAGGTCGGGACGGCGCCGTCGGGAAAAAATCGCTGCTGCCGGTCCGCTTCGTCCCGATGACGGGAGAGGTGCAGGAAAAAAAATAGAGGAAAAGTCTCATGGACAGGAAAGAAAACGCCGATAATCTGCGGCTGGGCATCAGCACCTGCCTGCTGGGCGAACCGGTCCGATACGACGGAGGACACAAGCTCGACCCCTTCCTGAGGGACACCCTCGGCAGGTATGTCGAGTACGTGCCCGTCTGCCCGGAGGTGGAGTGCGGTTTAGGCGTCCCCCGGGAGGCAATGCGCCTGGTCGGCCGGCCCGACAGCCCGCGCCTGGTCACCGTCAAAACGAAGCGGGACTTCACCGAGCGCATGGAGAGATGGGCGCGGCGGCGCGTGGTCGAGCTCGAAAGGGAGGGGTTGTGCGGCTTCATCTTCAAGGGCGGCTCCCCTTCCAGCGGGATGGAGCGGGTCAAGGTTTACGATGAAAAGGGCGTGCCGGTCAAGATTGGGGTGGGGATCTTCGCCCGTGAGTTCATGGAGCATTTCCCCCTGATCCCCGTCGAAGAGGAAGGACGGCTCCACGATCCGGCCCTCCGGGAAAACTTCATCGAGCGGATCTTCACCTGGAGACGGTGGCGCAAGGCCCTGTCGGAGAGGAGCCTTCCCCGGGCCGTCGTGGACTTTCAGAGCCGCAACAAGCTGCTCGTCATGTCGCACAGCCCGAAGCATCTTAGGGAGATGGGGCGCCTCGCAGCGGACCCGAAGGATATGCCGGCGAAAGAACTGGCCGGCCGCTATCAGACCCTCCTGATGGAGGCGATGGGCCTCAAGGCCACCCCCCGGAAGCACACGAACGTCCTGATGCATATGATGGGCTATTTCAAGAGGAATCTCGACGCCCCGGAAAAGCAGGAGCTGCTCGAAATCATCGAGGCATACCGCCGGGAGCTCATCCCCCTCATCGTACCCGTAACCCTCATCGGCCACTATGTCCGCAAATACAACCAGCCCTATCTCAGGGACCAGACCTACCTGAACCCGCACCCCTTGGAGCTGCGGCTCAGGAACCACGTCTAGATTCGGTGTTTCCTCACATTGAAAACAACCTTTTCGAAAGCTGCGATCCATGGCCCCCCAAGAAGTCATCCATCTCCCTCGAGCTCGAGAGGGATGAGCCATTCGATATTTAAAACAAAAAAAGAGGAAGGAGAACAAGGCGATGAAGATGGATTTTTACTGCTGGGCCAGGTGAAACACCTGCCGGAAGACGAGGGAGTTTCTCTCGCAGAAGAACATCGAAGTGAACGAGCGCGATTTCTTCAAAAATCCCTTCAGCCGCTCCGAGATGGAAGCGCTGCTGAAGGGAAAGCAGGCTTCGGAGATGTTCAATTTCCGAAGCCCTTCTTTCAAGGAACTCGGACTGGATCGGGACAATCTCGAGGATGACGACCTCATCAAGCTCATGCTCGAGGAGCCCCGCCTGATCCGCCGTCCCGTCGTCCGCATCGGCGGAAATGTCCATTTCGGGGCGGACAGCAAGGTCCTTGCCAATCTGATCAAATAGCACCGATACGATCCAATCCTTTGGGGAGGTGTGCAATGAGTCTGGGTACGTATTTTGACGGGGCGAAAGGCCAGGGTGTCCTGGCGACCGCCGACGGTTCGGGAAGGGTCGATGCCGCTGTTTTTGCCCGCCCCCATTTCATGGATGACAACACGGCCCTTTTCATCATGGCCGAGCGCCTGACCCATGAAAACCTCAATTCGAACCCCTGGGCCGCCTATATCTTCATCGAAGCCGGCGAAGGGTGGACAGGGAAAAGGCTGTATCTGAGAAAAATCAAGGAAGAACAGAACGAACCGCTCATCGGGGAGATCTGCCGAAGATGCGACTACTCCCGCTACGATGTGAAAAACCGGTACGTCGTCTATTTCAAGGTCGAAAAGGTGCTGCCGCTGATCGGGGGCGAATGATCGGCCAGGCAGGCGCAGGCCGGTCTCCGAAGCCCGGCATCCCGCGAATGCCAGGCTCCGCGATCCCCTTTCTTCTCATCCCCTGCTCTGCAGGTATTCGCTGTAGCGCGCCAGGGCGGCGAGAACGGCCGCCGCCTGGCGGGGCATGTGGTAGCAGGAGGCTTTGTTCTGCCCCATGGCCTGGACGATCCTCGCCTCCCTACCGGCATCGCCGAACATCAGCTCCGAAGCCGCGATTACGGGCTTTTGGTATCGATCGGCGAGTCCATTGAAACGGTTCATCACATCGACGACCGCCTGGATCATGTATTTGTCCAGTCGCTCGCTCTCACCGGGTTCTTCATTGGCGGTGAGCCAGTCGGAACCCAGCGCGGGCATGATGCTGGTCACGACGGCCGCGTCAACATCCGAACAGCGTAGGATCAGCTCGACGCACTTGAAGATGGCCTCTCCGAAAGCGCCGGCGACGAGGTCGACGGGATTGCCGCGGTTCCACCAGGCCGGCAGGAAGCTGTCCAGCTCCGCAATCGTTTCCTCCGGCAGGGCAACCAGGTCGAAGCCCTGTTCGGCGCAGGCATCGGCTGCCAGCACCCCCCATCCGCCGCCTGCGGTTACGATCCCCACGCCCCTCCCCCGAGGCAGGGGCTGGCGGAGGAAGGCGACGCCGATATCGAGCATTTCGTTGAGGTCCTCCGTCCGGATGACGCCGGTCTGCCGGCAGATGGCGTCGAACACGGCATCGGAGCCGGCGATGGACGCGGTATGGGACATGGCGGCCCTGGCACCCGCCGAGGTCTTGCCCGCCTTGAGCATGACGACGGGCTTCTTCCGGCTGACCTCCCGGACGACCCGAAAAAACCGGTCTCCATCCTTGAACCCCTCGACATAACTCAGGATTACCTTGGTGTTGGGGTCCTCGCCCAGGTATTCGATATAGTCCTCACAGTGGAGGTCCGCCTCGTTTCCGGTGCTGGCGAGGATGCTGCAGCCGAAGCCGCGCAGCATGATCTGCCTCGCCAGGACATCGACCACGTTGCCGCTCTGGGCGACGAGGGCAATATTGCCGGCGGTCGGCAGGAAAGGCGGAAACTGGATGTGGAGCTTTTCCCAGGGATGCATGATCCCGTTGCAGTTCGGCCCCACCAGGATCATGCCGCCCTCTCGGGCCGCGGCGACCATCTCTTCCTGGAGTTTTCCGCCCTGATCCCCCAGTTCCGCAAAACCGGCCGTGATAATGATTCCCGCCTTTATCCCCCTGGCGACGCAATCCTTCACGACCGGAACCACGTTCGGCGGAGGCACCACGATAACGGCCAGGTCCGGCGTTTCGGGAATATCGCCGACACCCTTATAGACCTTCAGCCCCAGGATCTCCTCTTCCTTGGGATTCACGGGATAGATCTTCCCCGGATAGTTCCCGGACACCATGTTTTTCAGGGTAATGAATCCCCATTTTCTCCTATCCTTGGAGGCTCCCAGAAAAGCCACGGACCGCGGCTTGAACAGGGGGGTGAATTTTTCGATGACTTCTTTCGATTTCCGCTTCAAAACAGACTCCTTTCCTCGATCCTGTCGCGAGGCGCCCTCGTTCGCGAAGGTTCAACGGTGATTTCCATGGCTTTCGGGCGGGGCAGAGTATAGGAGAAACATCCCCTTCCTGTCAATGGCAAAGGGAAAAGGGGGAAATGGATTTCAACTATAGACGATGGGATCGAGCGCCCTGCAACGCCATTGTTGATCCGCGTGCCGGCAACCCTTTAACGGTTGAAGGATTTCCCGGTTCGTTCTCCGACACAGGAATGTAACAGCGCATCAACCCCTCGATGGAAGCGACACCAAAGCTTCGCCGGGAGCGGCGACCTTTCCGTCCTGGTTTTCCACCCACAGTTCACATTCCACGTAATGCTTTCCGTCCTTGCTATATTTGCTCTTGACCTTGCCTTTGCATACCAGCGTCTCTCCCGGGAAATTGCTCGCTTTATGCGTGCAAAGAACCTTGTGCAGCTTTCCCCGCTCTCCGATCCATTCGATCATCAAGCGGCTCAGGAGAGCGCACTTATAGGGGCCGTGAGCGATGATGTCAGGCATGCCCATCAGCCTTGCGAAATCCTTGTCGTAATGGATTTCATAAAAGTCTTTTACCGCAGCAGCCCACTTGACCACGCTGCGGGTGGTCAGCGGTTCCTTCACTTGATGAGGTATATCCTGCCCTATGACGACATCTTCAAAATATAAAGGGTTCTTCATAGCCGCTCTTCTCTCCTTCAGCAGTCTACTTGGCGATTATGATTTCCGTGGGCCTGTAGATGGCGACAACCTCACCGCGCTGATTCGTATAGGTTATTTCTGATGTAATGAAAAGCATCCTTCCCCTGGTACCATCCTTTTCGACCAGATTGAGAAGTTTTCCTTTCGGCGTCAATACATCACCGGCATGGGCATCCCGGATGAATTCCCAGTCGTCGCTTCCATGGAGTCCGGCAGCGACTTCAAAGGGCAATTCCAGTATTTTCAATGGGGCATCCAGGCGCAAATCGTACGTGGAAAACATTGGCGGCGCGACGACGGCACCGTGTCCCTTGCTTTTGGCGTACGCCTCGTCCAGATAGAGGGGGTTGAGATGATTCATCGCTTCAGCCAGATTTTTGATGGATCCCTTTTCCACGGGAAACGGCTCACCGGAATCCAGCGGCTTGCCGATTGCAGCCCGCATCTCCTCTGTAATCAATGATTTTTCAGCCATGCTGGATTTTACACCCTCCTGTTAGCTGCTGTACTCAGCAGGGATACTCATTCGAAAAAATACCCGTTTTGTCATTCCCATGAAAACGGGAGTCCAATATTTTCAATTTATTACACGGTCCCAGGGTTCACGCCTGCGCGGGAATGACTTCTTTTTTTTACGGGACCGTCACCACGGAGGGCTAGGGCAACTTTTTGACGATATCTGTAAATTCTTCCAATGTAAAAGCCTTCAACGTCGTGGTCCTTAGAAGGCCGGTCGTCCCCAAATCCAGCAAAAAGGTGCAGGCAACTTCGTCATTGGGAGCTTCGCTAATGGCTATGTAATCGTAATCTCCGATGGTAAGGTAAAATCCCGTTATTTTACCTCCCACCTTTTCCGCCATTTTTTGGGCGGATCTAATGCGTTTTGGCGCGTTTTTGATATCCTTGACTCCCTGGTCCGTCAATTTACACAATGTGATGTAAGTTGGCATAATTTTTCCTCCTTTTTCTAATTATCCTTGTGCTGCCACACGGTTTCAGGAAGCTCTTCATGTCCAACCACAGTGGGATGGATACGACCCACAATGGATCTTCCACGCCGAATCCTGGAAGACGGCATTGGGAGCGAAAGCGAAAGGCTCCTGATCACCGGGCCAACGTTCGAGCCATATCAATATATTCCGGGCGAACGGGGCGGGTTTTGGCGATCACCTCGGCCAACGGAACGAGAACGAGATCGCTTCCGTGCAAGCCAACCATCACATCACTCTCGCCGGCAAGGATGGCTTCCACGGCCTTGACGCCGAGGCGGGAGGCAAGCATGCGGTCGTACGCGGTGGGCGAGCCACCGCGCTGAATGTGACCGAGGATCGTGATGCGTGTGCTGAAACCGACATCCATTTCATCGAGGGCCGCGGCCAACTCGGATATTTTAACGTTGGCACCCTCGGCGACGACGATGATAGCATGGGTCTTGCCGCGCCTGTAGGCTTCATCCACAGCCCTTGCCACTTCCTGGACCGTTACGGTGATCTCGGGAATGAGGATCATTTCCGCACCGCAGACGATGCCGGCCAGGACGGCAAGGTAACCGCTGCCGCGTCCCATGGTTTCGACCAGAAAGGCACGTTCGTGGGAGGAAGCCGTGTCGCGCAATTTATCCACGGCATCCGCAATGGTGTTCATGGCAGTATCCACGCCGATGGCGATGTCCGTACCCCAGATGTCGTTGTCAATGCTGCAAGGCAGACCAATGACCTTGATGCCCTGTTCTGCGAGGGCATGCGCGCCTTTGAGCGAGCCTTCCCCGCCGATGATGATCAGGCCGTCTATCCCGGCGCTGTTCATGCTGCGAATGGCTTCCCTCTGGAAGTGCTTCTCAAGAAACCGCTCGCTGCGGCGCGTATGGAGGATGGTTCCGCCGCGCTGAATGATGCCGCCCACGTTGCGCGCGCCGAGCGTACGGAACTCGCCCTTGACCAAGCCTTCGAAGCCGTTCATCACGCCGATGACCTCCGTACTTTTGACAGCCGCGGCACGCACCACGGCGCGGATGCAGGGGTTCATACCCGGCGCATCGCCTCCGGAAGTAAGGACGCCGATGGTAAATTGCTTATCGTTCATATTTCACTTCCGATCCCATAGATCAATACGACAGGTTCCCCAAAATGGCAATAAAAAGTATACCCTCATGATGATGTACTCGCGAGAGTTCTCTTCCACCTCTCCTCGGAGGAGGCAACAGGCAGGCCGATGGAAACGGTTCCTTACCTGCCGAAAAACTCGTTCATCCGCATCAGGATCGAGATGTCCCCGCTCACAGAGTACTTCTTATCCAGGAATGCCTGCTGACCGTCCGCCTTCCTCGTCAGGATGTCCATCCAGACTTCGAAGGGCGATTCAATGGTCAGGTCGGGGCTGCCGATTTTTCCCAGCCCCGTCTCGAGGGTTCCGTCTTCGATCGCGAGATAGCATTCCCCCTGCACCTGACCCGTGAAACGGAACTGCATGGCGACCCTGGCGTCCCCGGCCTTTTTCGCATGGAAGCCGAAGCGCATGACCTCCAGGAAGGTTTCGATGGAATCCGGACGCGGGATCAGGCCACGCTTCTGGGCCTCTCCCAGGGTGAAGCCCTCGTTTATGCAGGTCCGCCACATCAAATTCCCCACAGAGGCCGTCTTCTCGAAGTCGCTTAACGGCTTCTTTATCCTGTCCATGGTCTCCGGGGATATCTTCAAGGACTGCACCAACTCCCGGCCTCCCTGCATCAAGGCTCCATAGATCTCCGCGAGGACCCCGCCGCCGGCCGACGGCGTCAGTATCTCCGAAGAGGGCCGATATATTTCGGCCACGAGCCTCGGACCGTACAGATAGTTCACGTAGGATTTCAGTTGATCGAAGACGCTTTCTTCCGGAAATCCGGCCACGGAAACCACTACCGCCGGCGGCGGTTCGTGCCGGAGGGGGTGGCTCGTGACGCCGTCGCGCTTTTCGAAAAAAGGCAGGGCGATGGGCAGGGTTCGTTCGATGAAGGTCTTCATCAGGGCGTTGACGGTGAAGTGGTACAGCGGCGTCGCCAATACGACGAGGTCGCATGCCAGGTACTTTGGGAAGATCTCCTTCGTCATGTCATCCTTGTGGACGCACGTGCCCGGGGTTTTCGTCCAACAGGTGAAGCATCCGATGCAGTATCGGATCTTCTTCCTGCGCAGTTCGATGACATCCACTTCGGCGCCCGCCTCGCGCATGCCCCGGACCAGATAATCCAATACGATTTCCGTTTTGCTGACATCGCCCGTACGGGCGCTCGAGTTGAGAGCCAATACCTTCATGCGATTCTCCTTTTTTTCATTTGATTTGAAACCGTCTGAAATGAAAATGTATCGATGGATGACTCCATTCTCAGGATGGGTATTCTTTCTCTGCGCTACTTCAATGCCGCCTTCGTAAAGATATAGTCGGGTATCTGCTGATTGAATTTCACCGATGTGATCCTGAATTCGGTTCCTTCACCCTGCCTCAGCATATCCTTGTAAACGATTTTCGTGGGAAACCAGCGACCGCTGAAATTCTTCACCTCCGAGAGAGTGGTGCGCTTGAGCAACTTCCCGCTTCGTGCATGGAGGTCCTCACGAAGCGGTACGTACTTTTCAGAGTCTATCCACATCTTCACCGAATGGTATGCAACATCTTTCACCTTGGCTGTCAGCTCAAGTACCCCTGTCTGTCTGCCGTCAATGGTTTCGGTTCCGGCAACCCTGGCATCATAAATATCGGTCAACTTCCTGTCTTCCATCATATCTTCATAGGACAGGTCGGACCCCATGATCGACTGTCTCAGCATATGGCCTGATATCTGGATAATCCGGTCAGCCGACGGCGAGTATATCCACAGTTGGTTCTCAAGCTTAAGCATCTTCGTTCCTTGTTCACGGGCAGGAGAAAGGTACTCGGTGAAAGACTTCTTGTCACCAACGACGTAGGTTCTCGATGTGATGGTTCTGCTGGTTCTTGCCCCGTGAATGGTCATCGACGACTCGAAGATGCGGTTCTCCGATGACATATTCCTTTCCACCCTTCCGATGATCTCGTCCGCATCCTGCCGGGAAAAACCCGTCAGCAGCAAAAGCGCAGCCATGTAGATGAATGTTTTTTTCATATGGAATTATTAAACTTCCAGTTCCTTGAACAGGCTGGCCGTCTGTCGTTTGTATATCCCTATCCCTGACAGCATGGTGCCGATGACCGTTGAAATCAGTCCGGGTATGAATCCGAGCCAGAAGTCAACGGGGGTGATCCTTGCCCGGATCCTTGTCGGCATCATCATGGACGATCCCTTCACCATACCGGAAATGTCGATCCCGTATTTCTGTATAAGCCACGCAAACAAGAGGCCCAATGCCGTGCCGACAATCGAGCCGGCAATTCCTACCATGATAGATTCGCAGATCATGCTGCGATAGATGTGTCCCTTCTCCTCACCGATAGCCAACCTGAGTCCGACCTCTCCATAGCGGCGCAGACCGCCCAAGAGACCGGCATTCCAAAGCACCAGCGACATGGCGAAGACAAAAACCATCGAAATGTAGAGAGACCAGGTCTTCGACATTTCAACATAGGTTCCCATGCTGCCCTGCCGGCTCAGGCTCCTGATAACCGGCGCGTAGTCGTCAATCGTTCCTTCTGAAGATGAATTGAACCTTTCCGCAATCCTCACGGCGGATTCGTCATCATAAAAGCCGTCGCGAAAAAACCCCACGATTTCACCCGAGGCATCCTCCATGTTTAGAGCCATGCGAATATCTTCGATGTCGGCGATAATCAACCCGCGATCAAGCGCCTCCTGGCCCGTGGAGACAGTGCCCGATACGACGAAGTTGTACATGGTCATGCTGCCATACATGGTTGACCCAAGCAGCGTCACAGCGTCGCCGGGATTGACACCCAGCTTGAGCGCAAATGCCTCACTCAGAAGGGCCTCGCCCGGATTGCGGGGCAGGGTGCCGCGTACGAGCGAGCCGGCCAGGTTCAACCTTTCCGCTTCGGGAGACCCTTCGGCAAGAAGGTTGATACCGATGCCCATGGCAGGCCCTTGTGAGCGGGTTTCCCCGTTTTCGTCGGGAGCATCGACCAGTCCTCCGAACTGTATTCTCGGCGACCAGTCGATGTCAGGAAATAGCTGCTTCAGCTCCAGAAGCAGTGAGCTCACCCCGGTCAGTGCCAGATCGTTCGGTATTTGTTGCATATTTTCGGCATACCCCTGGGTCATCACCTTCAGGTGTCCCTTCGAAAAGCGGGCGTTCATCTCAATTGTGTCACCCATGATGCCGGTAATATAGGCATGCATCAGGACGGTAAGCATGACGCCGATTGACACAACGATTACCGGCAACCGGCTTCGGCTCTTATCCATGAATAACCCGGTCAGAAGAAACTTTATCATTGCAGTTTCCCCCTTAAAGCTTCCGTGGGATTCATTTTAGCTATTTTCCTGGCCGGCCAGTAGCTTACGATCGTAGTGACGGTCATAACGATCAGTACCGTGGAGATTACCAGTCCGGCGCTGTACACCGGATAGAGCGTCTGTGCGATTGCCATTCCCAATTCACTGGTGTCAACAGGCATGGTCCATCCGACCTTTGCCTGCCATGCCAAAAACGGCATTCCGTATGCGGCCGACAGCAGGGCGGCCAGCACGGCATACATGGCTCCTTCAACCGTAAAGAGACCTACGACCTGCTTACGCGTGTAGCCGAGGGCCACGTACGTTCCGATCTCCTTCTGTCTTCGGAAAATCGAGAGGACCTGTGTGTCGAAGATCGCCAGCATCGCCAGCAGCAGGAGAATTATATAGAATATCGCTTGTCCCGATGATTTAACCTTAATCATCTCATCGATCTGCGCGGTAAGCTCGTTTTTGGGTTTATGCACCCATCCTGCAACTGCCTGCCGCTTCTTCTCACTGTCTCGAAACGTGATAAACGTCGCCTCCCCGGCCAACCCGGTCATAGCCCGCAGTTTTTCAAGAGGTATGTATATCTGCCCTATATCGACGGCGGGTACACTAACGGTGAAGACGTCCATTATCGCTATCTCGGAAGCATCAAAAGTGCCGTTCGCATCCCGCCACTGTATGGTAACCTTGTCGCCTGTTCTCATCTTAAGGTTTTTGGACATGATGGAGCCGATAACAGCCGGTATGGCATCGTCCGCAGCCCTGTCGAGCTTGTGCGACGGAATCAGGAAGATGGTCTGTTCAGGGTTGATGCCCTTGATGGTCACCGGTTGTATCCGTCCCTGCGGGTAAATCGAACCCTGCGCAATCAGAAACGGTTCCATGTCGCCACGGTTGATCTCATCGATGAATTCCGGGGGAATGGAGGCGTGGCTCTCACGGTAAGTGAAAGGATCAAAAGGATCGTACGCTTCATGCCAGTACTGGCC
>JAFGIO010000165.1 GCA_016929555.1 Deltaproteobacteria bacterium
CCGTCCACGAATTTGTCGCCGTAAACGTTCGCGTCGCCGCCGAGCTCTTTCACGCGGGCGTAGGCGGCCTGGATCATGGCATCCTTGCGCCCGATGCGGAGCGCTCCCGTTGGGCAGGACAGAACACAGGCGGGAAGGACGCCTGCCTTCAGACGGCTCTCGCACAGGTCGCACTTGGTGATCTTGTCCGCGTCGCTATCGTAACGGGGAATATCGAAGGGGCAGGCCGAGACGCATTCCTTGCAGCCGATGCATTTCTCCCTGTTGAGGCCTACGGTGCCGAATTGCGTATGATACAGGGCGCCGCTGGGGCAGACCTTGACGCAGGCCGCATCGGTGCAGTGCATGCAGCCGTCCTTGCGGAAGAGCCATTTCAGCGTTCCCTCTTGATCGACGTGTTCCTGGAAGCGGATCAGCGTCCAGGTGTTCCACTGCAAATCCGGGGGGTTCTGATAACTGCCCCAATTCTTCGTTCTCAGACCGGGCTGCTCGTTCCACTGCTTGCAGGCAACCTGGCATCCCCGGCAGGCAGTGCATTTCGTGACATCTATGAGTTTGATGATCTCATCTCGTTTCATCGTCCACCCTCCTAAATTTTCTTCACATTAACCATAAACGCCTTGTACTCGGGACAGAAGGTATTCGCATCACCGACAGAGGGCGTCAGGAGGTTGCAGCTGTCCCCGCCATCCTTGGGAAACAGCCAGCCATAGTTGAAGGGCAGGCCCACCTGATGAACCGTTTTCCCCTCAACAAGGAAGGGGCGGAATCGTTTGGTAACCATGGCCACACATTTAACGGCGCCCCGGGCCGAGGACACCTCCACCCGCTCACCATTCTTAATACCCCTTTCCTTTGCGAGCTTTTCGCCGATTTCAACGTACGCCTCCGGCTGCAATTCCAGAAGCCATGCCTGCCATCGCGTAAGGGCACCGGAACACCAGTGTTCCGTGCAGGAATAGGTTGTACAGACATAGGGAAACGTATCGCTGGCGTTTGCCGCTTTATCCATATCGCTTTCGAAAGGATGGAGAGCCGGGTTGTTCAATTGACTGGAAAAGGGATTCTTGGTCAGGGGACCTTCAAAAGGCTCGTAATGTTCGGAGAATGGTCCTTCCGCCATTCCGGGACCGAAGAGCGAACCCACACCGTCGGCTTTCATTATGAAGGGGTACTTGCCGTTTCGTTTATCGGCCATGGGCGCCCAGCCGCCGTCGGGAACGTCCCCTACCCATTTTTCCCCGGTCCATTCGAGAAGCTTTCTCTTGGGATTGTAGGGTCTTCCATGAATATCGCAGGAAGCGCGATTGTACAAGATACGCCGATTGACGGGCCATGCCCACGCCCAGTTGGGATAGAGCCCGAGACCTGTCGGATCATCCTTCCCGCGTTTAACCATCTTGTTTTCGCCGTCGGCGCTGAAACTTCCCGCCATGAGCCAGTTGCCGCTGCATGTCGAGCCGTCGTCCTGGAGCATGCCGAAGGTCGGAACCAACTGTCCCTTCTTGAACAGTGTCCTGGTTCCCTTGTCCTTGTCTTCAATGACCGTGTCCTTGAGGAAATAGCCGTTGATTTGTTTGGCCGCTTTCAGTGCAACAAACTTACCGCTCCCATCCTTGTAATCGCATTTGAAATTCAGGATAGGTTCCGGGTGGACACCGCCCTCCTCGCTATACAGAGATTTGACGGCATCCATAATTTTTATGAAGATTTCTCCGACGGGAATTGCATCGCCCGGGGCTTCGACGGCCTTGTATTTCCACTGAACCCATCTGCCGCTGTTCGTCTGGCTCCCCTCTTTTTCCATGGAGGCCGAGGCGGGAAGAAGGAAGCATTCCGTTTTGACCTTCGAGGGGTCGACGCCGGGACCCTTCCAGAAGGAGCAGGTCTCGTTGTCGAAGATGTTGGCGCTCACCAGCCAATCGAGCTTTTCAAGCGCCTTTCTCACTTTATTCGCATTCGGCGAGCTGACGGCCGGATCCGTACCGACGGAGAACAGCCCTTTCACCGAGCCCTTGTACATCTTGTCAAAGAGATGCATGAGGGAATAGGCCGCGCCGTCATCCAGCTTGGGCAACCAGGAATAGCAAAACCCGTTTTCCGGCGTTCCCTTGTCGTCAAAGAGCGCCTTGAGGAAGCTGACATAGAACTTGGGATAATTCCGGTAGTAGTTCGGTGATTGCGGATCCTTCGTCACGGGGGTGTACTTCTTGAGGTACTTCTCAAGCGTATCGAGGGATGCCACCGGCATCTTCAGATAGCCCGGCAGATTGCCGTATAGGATGCAGTGGTCCGTCGAGCCCTGAACGTTGGGTTCTCCCCGCAGGGCGTTGACGCCGCCGCCACAGATGCCTATGTTGCCGAGAAGCAGCTGCACCATGGCCATGGTGCGGATGTTCTGCGTACCCGTCGTATGATGCGTCCAGCCCAGGGCGTAACAGATCGTTCCGGCCCGGTCGCCGGCGCCGGTGCTTCCGTAGTCTGTATAGACCTTCATCAGGTCTTCCTTGGAGACGCCGGTGACGCTGGATACCTTGTCGAGGGTATAACGGGAATAGTGTTTTTTCAGAAGCTGGAAAACGCAACGGGGGTGATTGAGAGAGGGATCTCTTTTCGGAATCCCGTTGCCGTTCATTTCAAACGTCCAGGTTTCCTTGTTGTATTTATTCTTGTTCTTGTCGAAGCCGGTAAAAAGACCGTCATTGAAACCGAAACCCTGCACCACAATGAAGG
This sequence comes from Deltaproteobacteria bacterium, assembly GCA_016929555.1. Taxonomy (GTDB): domain Bacteria; phylum Desulfobacterota; class Syntrophia; order Syntrophales; family JAFGIO01; genus JAFGIO01. The sequence continues at coordinate 2,734 of JAFGIO010000165.1, forward strand.
GGGCATTGGTGTAATGAACGACATAATCCTTGAAGTATTTGTCGTTGCTGAGAATATAATTGATCATGCCTCCCAGAAAGGCGATATCTGTGCCGGAACGTAACGGAACATGGTAATCGCAGCGTGCCGATGTTCTGGTAAATCGGGGATCGACGTGGATGAGTTTTGTTCCGTTCTTTTCCTTTCCCCGGAGCATCCACTTAAAGGCAATGGGGTGATGCTCCGCCGCATTGCTGCCCATGATCAATATGCAATCACTGTGCTGTAAGTCTATCCAGTGATTCGTCATGGAACCGCGTCCGAACGACTCTGCCAGAGCCGCCACAGTGGGGCTGTGTCAGACCCGGGCCTGGTGATCGACGTAGACCATCCCCAGGACCCGTGAAATCGAACTCATCAACCAGCATTCTTCGCTGTCGACGTTTGAACTGCCCAGATGTCCTATCGATTCAATTCGGTTGACGATCTGGCCTTTGGTGTTGGTCTTGATGAAATCCCTGTCCCGAGTTTCTTTTACCAGACGGGCAATACGGGCAAGGGCCCAGTCCCAGTCTTTTTCTTCCCATCGATCGCTCATCGGAGCGCGGTACTGTACTTTTCGAAGACGGTACTTGTTGGCCTCCGTCAGATCGAAAAAGCCGGCACCCTTGGCGCAGAGCGATCCTTCGTTGATCGGATGATCGGGATCGCCCTCGATATGAAATATCGTGCCGGTTACCTTGTCCACACTGCAGATAAGACCGCACCCGACGGCACAGTAGCAGCAAACCGTCGTCGATTGCTTTGCCGTCTTCAGTCTGTTCGCTTTGGAAATTTCCGCTGCATGAGCCTTGAGGGCACTTAAGTCCAGCCCCAGGGAAGACAGGGCGAATCCGGACCCGATGGCGCCGGACAGGGTCAAGAACCCTCGTCTGCTAATCTCCATAATCGCCTCCTTACATCATGTCACATTAGACATATGTCAATTGGGACATATATAATACAAACACCAAAAATAATCAATGAAAATATTGCATTATGCTATTATTAACATATGACGGCAGCAGCACCCGGACCTATTTCAAGGAGAGGCAGAAACCGCTTCCAGAGGTCTTCCCGGTCATCTCCTCCGTGCAAAAAAGACCGGAAATTCAAAACAGGAAGCGATCGGGGTTTGTCCGCAGTTCATATGAAGGGAACGGAGGAATGGACGTCAGAAGCGATTCCAGACACACGGGGCCATGGGCTGGAAGCCCTGCTCCTGCATGATAAAATCCAGGTGGATGAGGCCGATGGCGGCGAGGTCCGAATTGAAGCCGGTCAGTGCGTCCGCTACGTTTATGGTAGGCAAATATCTGCCGCATCTTTCGCAGGCGAAGACCGATTCGTTTTTCTCGTTCTCGACGTAGAAATAGGTCATTCCGGCCTGGCCTTCGTATTCGCAGAAGGGACAGAGGGTTCTCTTGAAGCGCCACTCATGGCCGCACAGGGAGCAGTGGAGCCGGCGCTGCCCCTTGTCCCCGATGACCGAAAGCATGGGAAAGGCGCTGCAGACAGGGCAATATCCCTTCTCCCAGAGGAGGCCTTCGATCACCGGGGCCATCTCCTTCGCCCGTATGGCGAGGATGATCCTCGCCGCATCGTTCAGAAACAGGCCGACGGACAGAGGATCTGCATCGCACAGGGCGGCCCATTGTCCCAGGAGCGTTTCCGGTTCATCGGCATAGGCCTTGAAGTAATCGAACAGATCGATCGATCCATTGTCCAGGCAAGTTCGAAGGCGCTCCAGATCGTTCCGAAGATGGGGAAGGCCTTCCTGGAGGGCCGGAATCATTGCATCGGCGATTTCCTTCCAGGGGTCTTTCTCGAGAAACAGACCATGTTGCCTGATGATCGGCAACCCCCCTCGGAATTTGATTTCATCGGGTTTCCAGGGTTCCATCCTGTCCAGTTCCAACCGCTCGACGAGGCGGTTCCTGGCGATAATGGCCGCCCTGAAGGCCCTGATCACATCCGTGCAGTAGGATTTCTTCTCGATAAGATCTTCCATGGCCTCTTCCAGTGCCGATGCCCTGCCTTCCCCGCTGTTCATGTCATCACCCTCCCTTTTTTCCCAGTCTCTAGCCGATCGTCTTGGGGGCTGTCAAGCGGCATATGTCAAAAAAGACATATATATCTGATATGATTACTTTTCCTCCTTGACAGGGCTTGCAAAAAAATATTATAGACGCGCTGTCATCTCAGGTCATTGATGCATGATCAAGATTCCTGACGTACCTGTCTGGAAAAACGCTGAGAAAGGAGTATCTTATGGATGTCAGCAGAAGAGGTTTCTTGAAGATCTCCGGCGCCGTGCTGGCATCAAGCGGAATCGGGATCAGCCTCAAGCCCGTCTCCGCTTATGCCCAGCCGCTGAAGATCAAGTACGCCAAAGAAACCACGACGATTTGTCCTTATTGTTCCGTCGGATGCAGCATCATCGTTTCCACGCGAAACGGGAAGGTCGTCAACACGGAAGGCGACCCCGACAGCCCGATCAACAAAGGATCGCTTTGCAGCAAGGGCGGTTCGATTTACCAGATGGCCGTCAACGAAAACCGGCTGGACAAGCCTCTTTACCGGGAACCCTATGCAACGGAATGGAAGGAAGTCGAGTGGGAATGGGCGCTGGAAAAGATCGCAGCCAATGTCAAGAAGAGCCGGGACAAGAGTTTCAGAGTTAGAAACGACAAGGGCGCGGTGGTCAACCGTACGGAAGGCATCGCCTCCGTGGGCAGCGCCGCCATGGACAACGAGGAATGCTTTCTCTACCAAAAATTCTTGAGGGGGTTGGGTCTGGTCTATATCGAGCACCAGGCCCGTATCTGACACAGCGCAACGGTAGCGGCTCTGGCAGAGTCGTTCGGACGCGGTGCAATGACGAATCACTGGGTCGATTTTCAGCACAGTGACGTGATCTTGATCATGGGAAGCAACCCCGCTTCCAACCATCCCATATCCTTCAAGTGGATCCAGAAGGCCGTGGACAGGGGCGCGAAGCTGATCTGCGTGGACCCGAGATTTACGCAATCGGCCGCGAAGGCCCATCTCTACGCCCCTCTGCGCTCGGGGACCGATATTGCGGTGCTCGGCGGCATGATCAAGTACATCATAGACAACAAGCTGTATCATCAAGAGTATGTCAAGGCATACACAAACGCCACCTTCCTGGTGAACCCGGCCTTCAAGCTTCCCGGGGACAACAAGGGCGTTTTTTCCGGACTGAAAGAGGGCAAATACGACAAGGCGAGCTGGGCCTTTCAAACCGACGGCAACGGGGTCGTCCGGAAGGACCCGACGCTTAAGCATCCCCACTGCGTTTTTCAGCTCTTGAAGAAACATTATTCACGCTACACTCCCGAGCTGGTATCGCGGATCACGGGAACCCCGGTGGAGAAACTCCTTGCCATATACAAGGAATATGCGAGCACGGGCCGACCGGATCGCGCGGGCACCATCCTCTATGCCATGGGGTGGACCCAGCACACGGTCGGCGTTCAGAATATCCGTACCATGTCCATCATTCAGCTCCTCCTTGGCAACATAGGCATCGCCGGGGGGGGCGTTCAGGCTCTCCGCGGGGAATCGAATGTCCAGGGATCCACGGATCACGCCCTTCTTTTCCATATCCTTCCGGGCTATTTGCCGACGCCGGCGGCCTCGCTTCCGACGCTGGCGGCCTACAACGCAAAAAACACTCCCTCGACAAAGGAACCGAATAGCCTGAACTGGTGGAAGAACAGACCCAAGTATATGGCCAGCTATATCCGGGCCATCTATGGACCCCAGGTACCCCTCGATGTGGGGTATTCGATGATGCCGAAGGTCGATGACGGCGTCAACTACTCCTGGCTGGTTCTCTTCGATCAGATGTACAAAGGCAAGTTCACGGGCTTCTTCGCCTGGGGCATGAACCCGGCCTGCAGCGGCGCCAATTCCAACAAGGTTCGGCAAGCGCTGGGCAAACTGGACTGGATGGTCAACGTCAATCTCTTCGACAACGAGACCGGTTCCTTCTGGCGGGGTCCCGGCATGGACCCGACGAAGATCAAAACGGAGGTCTTCATGCTGCCCTGCGCTTCCTCCGTGGAGAAAGAAGGGAGCATCAACAATAGCGGCCGCTGGATGCAGTGGCGCTACAAGGCCGTCGAACCGCCGGGTGTGGCCAAGCCCGATGCAGAGATCATGACGGAACTCTTTTACAAGATCAGGGAATTCTACGAAAAGGAAGGCGGTCCCCTCAAGGAGGCCATCACGAAACTGACCTGGAATTACGGCCCCAAGGACGGCACGGGCAAGATCCGGTTCGTCGATCCCCACGCCCTGGCAAAGGAAATAAACGGATTTTTCCTGTTGGACAAAAGCGTGGAGAATCCGACAAAAAAGGGGGAATTCAAGGCGTTCAAAAAGGGGGATCCCGTGCCCACCTTTGCCTGGCTTCAGGATGACGGTTCCACGTCTTCCGGGAATTGGCTGTTCTGCGGCTCCTATGCCGACAAAGGCAACCTGGCCGCACGCCGGAGCACGAAAGACGCCCCAAACGGCATCGGTCTGTACCCCGAATGGGCCTGGTCCTGGCCCGTCAACCGCCGGATCATTTACAACGGCGCTTCCGTGGATCCCCAGGGAAAGCCCTGGAATCCGAAGCGGGCCGTCATCATGTGGAACGGCGAGAAATGGGTGGGTGACGTTCCCGACGGTGTCGGGAATCCCGGTGCCGGACGGCCGCCCTTCATCATGAAGCCCCACGGTGTGGCCAGCATCTTCGGACCGGGGCTCGCCGACGGTCCCTTCCCGGAACACTACGAACCTCTGGAGTGCCCCGTGGAATCGAACCTGATGTCGCCCCAGAAGAATAACCCGGTGATCAAGCGGTTCGACAAACCCGGCGTGGGCTCCGACATGGATGTCTATTCCGGCGTGGCTAGCTGCGATCCGAAATTCCCCTTCATCTGCTCGACCTACCGGATCAGCGAGCACTGGCAGACAGGCGTTCTCACCCGCTGGTGTCCCTGGCTGGCGGAAATGCAGCCCGGTCTCTGGGTCGAAATGAGTGTGGAGTTGGCAAAGGACAAGGGCATCGGCAACGGGGAGAAGGTCATCGTCAAGTCCGCCCGAGGTGAAGTGGAGGCCGTGGCCATCGTGACGCCTCGCTTCAAGCCCTTCAACATCGACGGGAACACGATTCACGAGGTCGGCCTCCCCTGGCATTTCGGCTGGATCACGACGAAGGATCGGAAATACCAGCCCGGTGACAAGAAGGCGGAGGTCTTCACCAGCGGCGATTCGGCAAATCTGCTGACGCCGACGATCGGCGATGCCAATACCATGATCCCCGAGACCAAGGCCTTCATGGTCAATGTCGTCAAGAAGGGGGGGAAATAAATGACCGAAAAAATCAAACTCATAGATGTCACGAAATGCACAGGGTGCCGGGGCTGCCAGCTGGCCTGCAAACAGTGGAACCAACAGCCGGCCCGCCAGACCGAAAACCGCGGGACGTACCAGAATCCCCCGGATCTGCAGTGGAACACCTGGACGCTCATCCGCTTCCAGGAATACGTCGATAAAGAGGGCGCGCTGAAATGGCTCTTCCGCAAGGACGGCTGCATGCACTGCACCGATGCGGCCTGCGTCAAGGTCTGTCCCAGCGGCGCCCTGTATTATACCGATTTCGGCACGGTGGCTCTCAACCGGGAGCGTTGCATCGGCTGCAAGGAATGCGTCTCGGCCTGCCCCTTCGATATTCCCCGTTACGACCGGGATACGGACAAGATCACCAAATGCGATCTTTGCCTCTCCCGGATTGCGGCGGACCTGCCGCCGGCCTGCGTCAAGGCATGCCCGACAGGAGCGCTGCGCTTCGGCGACAAGGATGCCATGATCCAGGCCGCCTACGCCCGCGTGAAAGAGCTCGGCGGCGACGCGAACGTTTACGGCGACAAATTCGTGGACGG
>JAFGIO010000026.1 GCA_016929555.1 Deltaproteobacteria bacterium
GGATAAGCGATATTCAGCTCGTCGCCGTATCCGATAAACTGCAGCATGGCACCCTTCGCCTCCTTGAAGATTCCCTTGGGAATCGAACAGCTCGTCACCTCCGGTCCCATAATTACCTTTCCCTTGATAAACCTCTTGACATCGGCCGGTGTAAGATAATTCATCAGGCCGTAACCCGGCTCCTGCACCTCGCTGGACGACCAGATGATCATCTCGCCTGTCGCCTCGTTATAGCCGATGACCATGGCAAAATAACCGGTCGCCGTCGGGATCTTCTTCCACTGAAACTTGATACTGTCGGCCGGATCTCCCTTCAGGACGGTCAACTCGACGGGAGCCATGAAATCGTGCTTTTCATCCAGGGAGAATTTTATATCGGGCGTGAAGTTGCCGTGAACGAAGTGGTCGCCCGTTAGTGTACTGTCTTGAGGAATCCCTTGGAAAGAGATCCTGCCGGGCCATTCGGCATAGGTTCCCCCTGCCCTCGGCGACGGGGGAGATTGCGCGGAACCGGTGCGACCCATCATTGCCTTGCCAAATTCGATCATATCCATCTTTTCCGCATCCAGCACTTTCGGCTGGCCTGACGACACCGACTCGCCGCAGCCCCAATACATAAGCATGCGCGCCTTCGGCTTTTCTATTTCTTCCCTGTCAGCGGGCTCGCGCTCTTCTGTGCGCGCCGGCGCTTCCAATTCAAGGACCGTAAGGGGCAGGGTCTTGCCCATGTTCATGCCGGGCGGTATGTCGTGGGTCGCTTCAGGTTCCTCCGGAGTCTTTCTCGGGGAACCGAGCTGCAGGGTAAGGCTTCTTTTCGACCCTATTCCGGCTATCTTTCCCAGAAGCATGCCTCCCAATCCGGACATCTCTTCCTGGGGCATGCCGGGGATGCTGGTGTTCTGCGTTGAAATGGTCATCCAATAACGGGTGACAGGATTTTTCTTCTGTGGTTCGGCTGCCGCGGCATAAGAAGCAAAAAGCATCATGCTTGCCGCCGTTAGGATCCAACACGCCTTTCTCGCAATACCCATGTTCAATAACCTCCCTTTATTTTTGCAAAAAACCCTCATGTCCCGTGAGGCGCCACGAAGCATGGAAATCACCCCCACCCCAACCCTGCTCCCTCGAGGGGGAGGGATACAGGAAGGGGATTTTCGAACTAACATCTTGGGCAGGCATCATTGCTGGGGATCTCTGCCAAGCCATTTCTTCAGATCCGCATATTCCTTGTCGAGGGTGACAATCCGCTTAAAAAGGGACAGACAAATAAAGGCCATCAGACGGAAGGATAAGCTGGACTGGGTTTCTATATACTCGTTGAACGCCCCCTTTTCAATGAATGCGAATTTGCACGGTGTGACGGTCACGACGCTGGCGGACCTCGGCTTATTGTCGATCAAGGCCATTTCACCGAAAATTTCGCCACGGTCAAATTCGCCGAGGACAATCTTCTCATCGTCATCCGACGAGATGATGGCCTTCGCTTTTCCTTCCAGAATGAGGTAAGCCCCATCGGCATAGTCTCCTTCAGCAATAACGATCTGGCCTGCATCAAAGGACTTCGTTTCCTTGAATACGCGTCGGGCTTCCTCGCTGGTAATGATCGGAAAGAAATCCCCTTTCGGTATTAAAATGGCATCCATGCCTTTGTTTCTCCCCATCTCCACTTTGTGCCCCTCCGTGATGAGAGAAAGAGCGTTGATTGCCGCTCTGTATTTCTCATTCAGGTTTCTCAGTCTTTCGGGAAGAATGCTGAAAAGTCTGTAGATCAAATCGTGGCTATGAGGCTGGCTGCCCAGAAGGAGGGCTTCAAACCTGCTGCGGGTCAATACACCAACCTCCGTGAGTTCCGCCGCAGCCTTGACCGTGGCTATTCTCGGCACGTTGTAGAACAGGCTGAGCTCACCAAATATCTCCCCTGGCTTCAGCGTTGCCAGATGATTGCCGTTGAGCAAAACAGATGCCTCCCCGTTCTTGATGTAATACATCTCCTGCCCGATGGCGTTCTGCTCACAGATCGTCTTCCCTTTATGATAGCGTCTTGTATCGGAAAAAATTTGATTCAGGTGCTCGTTGTTGAGGGTTCCGAACAGGGCGCCGCTGATGTTCTGGCAAATCAGATCAAGCTCGCTTTTCTGCAACACGCCATGCTCGCTCTTAACGGGAAGAAGCATTTCATCGATATATTCCGCCAGTTTATTCCGGAACTTACGGGGCATTTTCATGAAATCCTGAGAAACCTTCTTGGCCTCATCCACAGACAGGTATTTCTGGTCCTGGATTCTTCTGAAAACAAGATATTCCTTGAGAGCGGGGATGCCGGAAAGGCCTGCCAGAAACCTGTATGCGTTTCTTCTGCTGATGGAGGGGGGTATGAGAGGCTCGAATCCCACCAAATTAGCCAGTCGTTCTTTTCCCGTTGCGACGATGCTCTCGTACGGCTCATCGATGGGATCGGTCTGGGCTTTATGGATCACGTCCCTGTCCTTGTCCGAAAGGGGCTGAATTTGTTCGGCAACGACATCGAACTCAAGCCCAAGGCTCCTCAACAGTGTGATGATCAGCCCACTGTTTATTCCCCGACCGGAAACGTTGCTGTGCACATCGGCGCTATAGGCCGGAGGGCTGAAGAGCAGTTTCCCGTAATTGTCTGTTGCATGAAGGCGCAAAAAAACCTTATTTTCAAGGCACCAGCGTCCGATTTTCTCAGCACCCACCAGGGGATCCTCTCCCTCTATGTTCAGGTGACCCACGTCCAGGGTGACCCCAAAATTGTTCCTTTTCACCCCCTCGGGGAGCATGCCGATGATCTCATCGAGACATGCGACAAACACTTCGGAGTTTTGGACGCGATCAACCTGGCAATAATTTTCGAAGGTCACCCTGACGGGAGTGCCTTTGGCCTTCATGACCAGCGCGGCCATTTCCTTTGTCCTTGCGTTATCGATGAGGTGGAAGACCACGGACCTCGCTCCGATATCACCCGCCAACCGGATAGTCTCACACTGAACCCCGAAACATTTCAATGGATCAAAAAAAAGTTGCTGTCCCCTCTTTGGATCGGGAACCGGGGCATAAGGTCCAACAATGGGAGAGTGAATGTCGAGCTTGAGGCCGGCCTTTTGGCATGCATCCTTGATCAATGCCCTTTTCTCAGGAGAGAACTCCTCCGGGAGCAACTTCTTGTAATTGAAAGGATGAAAATCGACACTGAGTTCAAGCCCCTCGATCTTTTCGCGTCTTGTCTTGTCTACAAGGGCGACAGGATCGAATATCTGGTTTTCCCAGAAGGTGACCCCCATTACGCGCCATGGATGCTGTATTTTCTCCCAGCCGTCTGTGGAAATCCTGTTTTCCAAAAGCTGAGCTTCGTATTCATCCGCAAATCGGGTGATGAAGCCATCGAGATCCGCCGTTTTCCCTTTGTCGAAAAAGAAGAAGTACGGGGCGTGCTCGTATAGCCAGGAAGCCTTGACAAGAAAAAACGGGGATTCAACGAGGCGCCGGAGCGATCGTTTTTCTTTTTGCCCGGCCAGATCCAGGAGATGGACCAGGGTATCGGAAGCAATGATGTAACCGTATTTGACTTTGGATTTATGCCGGGCGAGCAGCATGAGACCGTCATCCCCTGGAAGGCCCAGTTGCCTGAGAAGGGATCGGCTTTTCCTGCAGAAGAAGTCGGTTTCGCAGAGGCTGTCATCCAGGATGCTCTGGATCTTCTCGCTATTCGGGGATTCCCCACCGGTGCGGTTCATATCCTCCATACCCTTGAAAGCCTTTCTATGAGATAAAGTCCATGGTGCTCTCTGCGATAGTGCCTTCCGGAAAAAACGGTCGATCGGATGGGAACACCTTTGCCCACACGGCCGTGACCGGTAAATACTCCGCTGGGTTCCGATAGGAGTGCGCCCGGTCCAAGAAGAGGATTTGACTGTCTGATATACTCACTCCGAATTCACCGAGCTGGCCGGATGACACAGCCCCCCTCTTTGTATTTGGAGGTTCGAGTTCCCATCAAGGAAACGAATATAACACAGAGCAATCACGTTCTGGCGGCAAGCTTATGCTTTCCGTTCTCACTTACCCTTTGACATGAACATCTCCAATGCGGGAATGTGGTCCGATAGAACCGGATACCGCTTGGTCTGACATCCGCCGTCGACAAAGAGCGTTTCTCCCGTGATCCAGGATGCGTCGTCGGAAACCAGAAACAGCGCCGCGCTTGCCATGTCGTCTGTCGTGCCTATCCTGTCCAGAAGCGTGTTATCCATCACCGCCGCATACAATTCCGGCGCATCCTTCAGTCCTGCAATCAAAGGCGTGTCGGTTGCACCCGGGCTGATCGCGCAGACCCGTATCCTGTGCGGTCCCAATTCCATGGCGGCTACTTTTGTGATCATTTCAACCCCCGCCTTGGCGGAGCAATAGGCCGAATAGCCTTCGGCAGGTTGCCTGGAATTCAAGGACGCGATATTGACAATCACGCCCCCTTCGCCCTGGCTGAGCATCTGCCGCGATTCGTGTTTCATGGACAGAAACACCCCTTTCAAACAGATGTCGATAACCATATCCCACTGCTCTTCGATTTGTTCGGATATGTAAGCGTAGGTTCCCAGTCCCGCCGAATTGATGCCGATGTCGAGACGGCCGAACGCTTTGACCCCTTCGGCAACGGCGCGTTCAATGTCCTTTTCGATGGCGACGTCTCCCTCGACGGCGATGCAGTCATCCTTGAGAATCTGTTCCACTTCCTTGAGAAGCATGCCGTTTCTATCGAATAATATAACTTTGGCGCCTTCACCGATGAATCTTTCCGCAATGCCTTTGCCTATTCCGGATGCGCCGCCCGTTATAAAGGCAACCCGACCTTTTAAACGTGATCCTTCGCTCATTTCATTCACCTCCATTCCTTGAATCGGTTTGTGGTTGGCTCCCTTCGGCTTACATGCAGCAGATCTTCCAGAGTCTGGGCATACCGCCTCTTTTCTGAATCAATGCTGAAGCTGCCATTTCAAAATTGGAAGATTTCACCCCTTCCCGTGATTGAGGTATTAGAATTTGTTTTCTGTTCAGACATGCGATTACGAAAAACTCTTTAAACCGCCGAAAGGTGGAAGAATATTCACACTACCGCGTTCCGGGAAGGATTCGGGCTCTAAATTGTGCGCGACAGATCCCTCACACCGGGAAAACCGTATGCGGCTTCGAAATCAGTGTTGCACCGTTCGCCTGTTACCACGAATCCCGCCTTCTCGTATGCGTGTTGCGCCCGATCGTTTCCGATAAAGACACCGACATCCGCAACCTTCGCTCCGCGCGATCTTCCCTTCTCGATGACCGCTGCGAGCAGGCGATCGATGAGGCCCTGCCGCCGGAACTCCGGCAGTGTCGCGACGTGTTCGACGATCCACGCGCCCGGGTCATGTTCCGGTGCGACCTTTTTGATCGTGCCTACACCGTTTGTTTGCCAGTTCATTGCCAACTCCATCAGATCCATTCCCGAAGCGATGGCCGCGGCCGGAATTGCCGTCTCGAGCGAGGCCGGCCCGTGTTCCTCATCGAAATAGCCGCCCAGTGCGGACACCGGCCGTCCCCTGACTTCAGCGACTAAGAACATCGAGTGGTGCGCCCAGTTCGGCTCCGGCGCCGAGGCGAGGGCCTCGAGGAAACGCAGAGTGGGCCCCTCGTCGGGCCCGGCCATCAAGTCCCACATTCCCCGCTCGAGATGCGATCGTGCGGCGGTGAGCATGACCCACGCGATGAAGGGTATGTGCTCGGGCCGTGCCTCGACTAGCTTCAATTCGTCTATTGTCGTTGCCTCCATTGCGGTTGCCTCCAAAATCGATTGCAGCATGGCGCATTATGCAACTCTCCCGGATAATCAGCATTGTTTCCTGACAGCTTCGTGATTTCAAATCGAATGCCCCTGCTTTTTTGCCGCGATGATTGCCGCTCCCAATGCTCCGATGATTTGAGGATTGTCAGCCACGGTAATTTCTTCTCCAATCCTGTCCTGTAAAGCCTTTTTCATACCGATGTTTCTTGCAACTCCTCCCGTAAAGATGATCTGGCTTTTGAATCCTATGGGATTGCCCATGATGGCGATTCGATGGGCCATGGCCGAGTGTATGCCTGCCAGAATGTTCTCCCTGCTTTTCCCTTCGGCTCTTAGGGATATCATCTCCGATTCGGCAAACACGGTGCAGGTGTTGCTGATCTGACAGGGGTCATCGCCTTTCAACGACAGAGAACCGATTTCTTCAATTTCGGCGTTAAGCACCCTGGCCATCACTTCGAGAAACCTCCCGGTACCTGCTGCGCATTTGTCGTTCATGGCGAAGTTAACGATATTCCCTTTCTCGTCTATTTCAATGACCTTGGAGTCCTGGCCGCCGATGTCGACGACTGTATGAGCCAGGGGGTAAAGAAGGTTCGCTCCCTTGGCATGACACGATATTTCTGTGATGGCTTCATGGGCAAATGTTACCGCTCTTCTCCCGTATCCTGTTGCAACGATATAATCGATTTCCGACAATGAAAGGTCTGTCCTGTCAAGGGTACTCCTCATGACCGATTCAGCGGCCAGGGCTACGCTTTCACCGGTTGGGATAACACATGAGGAGAGCATTGTATTCCCGTTCAAGAGCACCGCTTTGGCTGTTGCCGCGCCGATGTCGATTCCGGCGACAATCAGTGCCTGTGATTTCATAAAGCAAGTCCTTTTTCTTTAAGCAGCGGCCTTTTTGGCTCTCAGCATTTCCGCGAAGGCCTCGATGCGCGTTCGCAGTGCAGCCGCGGAGTAGTTCCGGTCGTCATAGAAATCCATATCCAAAAGAAGCGTAGGCAGTCCGGTTTCTTTTTCCAAGTGAAGTTTCAGAAGTTTGCTGTTGCAGACCAAAGGACGGCAGCTATATTGATAATTGTAAATAATGCCGTCCACATCCGCGAATTTCAGGCTCTCCTCAATCCGTTTGATATTCCCGTAAGAGCTGTGATAGGCACCGCCAAACATGGCCTTCTCCGCCCGCTTTTCGCCCAGCGTGGGATAGGGATGCGACTTTGGAAAAGGAGGAGGAGGGAGCAGCGTCATGGTTGCCGGTACCGCCAGTCCCACTTCCCCGATGAGCTGATTAAAAACGGGATCAACGAGGCTTTGAAAAGCCAGCAGCACCCTGGGCGCGCTTTTAGGAACGACCCCGATTCCCTGTTCAACCCGCCTCTTCAGTTCATCCGCCAGAATCTCAACCGCTTCTGCGCCTTCGTCCATGGCGATGCCGGTACATCCGTAGGGGAAATTCATGATCAGCTCCGTGTCGGCTACACCCAGGGGAACGGGATCGGCCGTCAGAAACTCATTGACTTTATCGATGGCCATGTAGAGTCGTCCCGCCAAAAACCGGGAGTTTTTCCAAACCGTTTCATCGATCTCGATGTCGAACCTGTCTTTCAATGACTGAAACATCCCGTTCAGTTGTTTTCCCAGGTAATGCACCCTCTCCGGATCGAAATTAGGCCATTCTCCCCAGGGGGAATCGAGGCAGCTATCGACATAGATAACCGGATACCCATAACGGTATTGCATCAGCTCATCGGCCTTAGGCCCCATATCGCAGAAATAGCTTGTTGCAATGGACATATCGGGAAGCGGGATCATTTTTTTGGCAAGGGCGCCGTTCTTAATCTGCAGCAGGGAACACATGGCGTGCCCGGGGGCCAAACCTTTCGCTTCTCCTTCTTCGAGAATCGGAGTGAGCTTGTTGAAGATCTGACCAAAAGTTTGACAAAAAACCACCTCCGGGCAGCCGACATAAAACTCGTCCCTGGATTTTGCCGCCGCTTTGATGGCCAGACCGGTATATTGAAAGGGAGGATACCCGAAATAGATGATCTTTTTCCCCTCCTTCCTGGCCAGCACGACATCGAAGAGTTCCTTTAACCAGACGCCCAATGCTTTTCTGATGCCCAGAAGTTCAATATCAAACCGGTTCTGCACACGCTCTGCGGCTATTTTCATGTCTTCCGGACCCAGTTGCAGAATTTCAAAGGCTGTTTCGATTCGCTGTTTCTGACGCGTGATTTCATCCTCCTTAAATCCACAAAGCGTCAACAATTCAGTATAGTAGGTCGTCATGGCTGCCTCCTGATACTTTCAATATATGTTTCAATTCGGGTGGACATCTGTCCGGTTTCCGCCGGATCGTAATCGGATTCCAGCGTCAGCATGGTAAGCCCCGTTTCTTTTCTCAGCATTTCAGGGAAATAGTAAGACTGCATTTTGTATGATTCCCGGTACATCAGATGATACCACACCACCCCATTTACGGAATAGTCCCTGGCCAGTCGGATCAGATAATCGAGCCGTTCGCTACCGGGCCTGAACCAGGCCGGGGCGACGCGATCCATGAAATAGGTCTTGGCCAGTGCGTTCAAGGGGGCGTCGTTTTCTGGTACGGTATTCCAGTATGGTTTGATGCCCTCGGCGAAATCTTCAACCACCACATTCCCGCCCGCGGACTCGATCAATTCGACGATTTTATGGTCGCCCATAGCCAATGTCGATCCGGTCAGCATCAGCCTCGGCCTGTCATGCACCCCCGGTTTGGCGTTTCGCAGTTCCCTGACCAGTGAATCGAGATTCTCGATCATGGTCGTTTTTTCAACGATCATCGATGCGTGGTTGATCATCACAAAGTCTTTTGAGGCGATGGGCGGGTTATCGGATTTTCTCATCAGGCTGATCTCTTTCAAGAGCTCCCGTTCCCGGTTGCATTGCTCGATTGCCTTTGCCAATCGTTCATCAGTTATATCATTGCCCGTGATCTGCTCTAGTTTTGCCTTAACTTTTGTCAGTCCGTGAAGATAATAGCCGTATCCATCCTCTGACTTGGTATGGGGAATGCCGAATGGAAAGACATCCAGCGGTGTGTGGTAAGCAAGCACATCGGATAGCGCCCGATTGTTGGCGTCGGTTATGGGAACAAAAAGCGCATCAAGAACCTTGTAGTACGGATCTACCCCGGAAACGCCGTATCCGATCTGAGCCCGATAAAATGTATCCAGCCAACGGTCCACATAGGCGATTGCCGTTTCAACGGCGGAATGATCCCCGCCGCGAATCATGCAAACGGGAACAGCCCCGGCTGCCAGAACAAGTTCTTCCGGGAAATACCCGCCTGGAATATATCCGATGATTTTTTTCCCCTTCAGCTTCTCCTGGTTCAAGGCAGATAGTCTGGATGCCAAGAGAGACCTGATATGACGGATGGCTTCCATAAAACCTCCTTCGCTGGGTCGAATAAACGATTTTCTTCCAATACGATAGATGATGAAACCAAAAAAAGGCCGTTTCGACCCCTTCATGTCATTCCCGCTTTCGCGGGAATGCCCTTGCTTATTTTCATGCTTCGTGGCGCCCAGCGGGGCATGGAATTTTTGACGGTTTCATCAAGGCTTGTTTCTCTCGTTGCCTTCCGGTTTCCCTGCGGTGCCATGATATTTCAGCCATTATTTTCGCAATATCGCACAGTTCGTAGATTCCATCAACTGAGGATTCCAGAAAAGAGCTCATCCTGTTCGAAAAAGGAAAATTGTCTGTCCCAAACATGCACGCTACGCACCGCATTCAATGTTTTGATCCGACTACCGTTGGTTTTACTTTGTACTTGTAGGGCCGGTCTGATCGCAGCCCCGCCGCTCTCTTCGCATATCTCTTCACCCAGTCGCCGTTACCGCACTCTAAAAAGATATGAACAGCCCCATGCAAAGATTCACTCCGGTTCGGGCAGTGCTCCCTGCTTTTCGAAAAGCAGGGGCAACTGCCTGAACGCACTGGATGCAGTCCACCGGCAATCTTTGCTTTTCGCCGATGCAGGCGCTTATTTTTTCCCGCCGGGTATCATTATCTCCCTGAGTTCCCGCTTCAGGATCTTGCCGACACCGCTGGTGGGAAGCTGGTCCATGAACTGGAGGGTTTTCGGCACCTTGTACGGGGCCACGGTCTCTTTAAGGTATCGAAGAATGTTCTCCTTCGTCTCGTCGCTCTTTTCAACGCCCTGTTTGAGCACAATGGCAACGGCGACTCTCTCCGAACCGGGCCGGTCAGGGTCCGGCATTCCGATGGAGGCTGCCAATTCCACCGATGGGTGCTTCGAGAGCACATCGTCAAGTTCACGCGTGAAGACCTTGAATCCCGATACGATAACCATATCTTTCACGCGATCCACGATGTAGAAGTATCCGTCTTCATCCATCTTCGCCACGTCCCCCGTAAGCATCCAGCCGTCGCGGAGCGCGTGTGCGGTCTCCTCGGGTTTGTTGTAATAGCCCTTCATGACCTGCGGACCCCTGCACCAGATCTCGCCGGGCTCGCCCGGCTTTGCGGGTTGACCGGTCTCCGGATCGATGAGCGTGAACTCGGTGTCGGAGAGCGGCAAGCCGACAGATCCCGCTTTCTTTTTACCATAGCGGGGATTGCAGCAGGTCACCGGCGAGCACTCGGTCATTCCGTAGAGCTCGATGAAGTTCCCCTCGCCGATGATGGACTCCAGCTCCTTCATGTTTTCCGGTGGGAATGGCGCCGCGGCGCTCAGGCACCATTTGATCGAAGACTTGTCGACCGCCTTGAATTCCGGCTTCTTCATGAGTTCGAAGTACACCGTAGGCACGTTCACCACACAGGTGGGCCTGTACTGCTTGATGCAGTCTATGAGGAAATGCGTGTCCCGGGGATTGGGCACACAGATGATCGTGATTCCTGTGGTTATGGAAAAACCGCCCAGCGCCAGACCGGCGATGTGGAACAACGGGAAGGCCGAAAGGGCGATGTCCTCCGCCTTCATGTCCAGCCAATAGAGGGTCTGCTGCCGGTTGTACATGTAGTTCCTCTGGGTGAGCACGGCGCCCTTGGCGGGACCGGTCGTGCCGCCGGTGTACATCATGAAGATGGTATCGTCCATCTTCCGCTTCACCTCCACACGGTCCTTGGGCATGCCCTTGATGGCATCGAGGAAGCGGATCACCTTCTTCCCGGGAATGTCGCTGATCGGAGCGGTGGGTATCTTCTTGAGGGCTTTACCGAGCACGCGCTTAATCCCGGGAAGGAAGTCCGCGATCTCCGATACGAAGACCGTCTCAATCCCCGTCTTTTCGGCCACCTTCTGGACCTGCCCGAAAAGAATGTCCATGGTCATGACCGCACGGGTCTTCGAATCGTTTAACTGGTATTCCATCTCGTGGGGCGTCAGCAGGGGGCTCAATCCCGTGGAGACGCAACCCGCCTTCTGTATGGCGATCGCGCCTATATAGTGCGCGGGAACATTGGGCATGTGAAGGCCCACCACGTCATCAGGCTTGAGGCCGCTCTTGATGAGAAATGCCGCAAGCTGGTTCGACAGGTTGTCGACTTCCTTGAAGGTTAGCTTCTTGCCCATGTAGATGAGCGCCGTCTTGCTTCCGTGCTTTTCCGCAACCTCCCGGAATTTCTCCGCAAAAGTTTTGTCCTCGTAGGTGAGCGTGGGGGGGACATTTTTGTCGTAACTCTTCATCCACGGTTTTGTCGCATATACGTCTTCCATAAAGTGCCTCCTTATCTGGTCATTTTTGTTATGACCCGTTGACGTTAAGAACCGAAGAAAATGTGATTATCAGAATCACTACGACCGCAACTCAATCATCTATCCTTTCTTGCATATGTTTACGGGTCCCCTTGCCGCTGCGCTGAACTTCCGTTCTATTCTCATCGGGGCGACCCTTGCAAAGGGCAGCCAGCTATCGGCGTTTGTTTAAGCGATGGCGTTTTTGAAACAAGGGCAGTACCAACCGGCGTATTGGATGGCGCAGTATTTGTTTTATGATGTTTCGAGTGATGTCATCATAGAGCTTGCTTACCTCTTCATAGGGCACAGTCGACCGTTCCCTTCTTTTCAAGGAAAGGGCGTCAGCAGGGCACGCATAACTGCAGGATCCGCAGCCGATGCATTTGTCATAATCTATGATCGGTAGATCTCCCGCTTTCTCGATGGCAATCGCCTTAACCTGGCATCGATCAATGCAGTTTCCGCAAATACCGGCTTCGGTACATCTTTCGGCATCGAATGTGATGATGAAATCAGACGATGTTGTATCCGTTCGACCGAGTTTCACATGCGAAGACAGGGAGACACAGCAACACCCGCAGCAGTTGCAAAGCCAGGTAATGTCCTTGATGTTGTCGGCCATATGCACCAGACCCCGCTCTTCACAATCCTCAAGGAGCGAGAGTGTCTCTTCTATCGATAGTCTTTTCGCGTATCCATAATTGACAAGGTGCCGGGCATAGGAGCCGAACACCAAGCACACTTCTAAAGGGTAAGCGCAGGACCCCTGGCCGATCAGTCGTTTCGGTTTCCTGCAATAGCATTCAGCCACAGCGATGTAATCCTGTTTTCTTATGACTTGATGGACACTTTCATAGGGCAGGACATCGCCGATTTTCTCAATCTCAACCCCCACCGGCAGGGTTCTCAGCGGAGTGGGTTTTATTTCAAAGCCGTCATCGATCAGTTTGAAATCTTCCCACCATTTAATCATTTTTTCCACAAACGGGTCAACCTCATCGGTCCTTCTCATGAAGTTTTCCATCATGGAGATCCATTCAAATAATTGATATGTTTTTTGCCCCTGAACTTCCCCCTCCCAAACACAGGCATTTTTCGCCATTGATTTTAGCAGCGGATAGATCTCGCGCTCGTCCTTACCGATCCGTTTACACAAATCGGCAATTGTCTCAGGCGTAAACTGTAATTGGACGGCCAACGCGGCCTCGTCCTGGGTGAAAAATATTTTTAGCGCTTCCTTAAACGACTCCATGGCCTCAGGATCGATACCACGGAGAGTCAGTCCGTAAATTCCGCTTTTGTATTTATCTGCCAACCTGTCATAAATATCTTTCTGCATCGACGCATCCCTTTCGATTACGGTCGATCCATCCCTTCAGAATGGCGGGCGGTTGTTCACACCAGTTGGAATGGATGACGCTGATTCCTTCATCGCAGAGCAACTCTTCACAGCGCCGCTGAATCAAGGGAGCAACGGGACCGTCTTGTGGTATTTCTTCCTTCGTGAGAAGGGGAGTGAAGTCCGCGGCAGGCAGATCGTGAAATACCACGATGTGCCCATTGTCATGCCGGGTCTCACAAACCCTGCGGGCAATGTCGTGGTTGAAACTGGCGGAATCGGGGTGCCCCAGAACGACGAGCATTTTCATCGGTTGACCGGCAAACGGCTTGAATGGTTTCGGATCTCAGGCGCACTCGCTGTAACCGCAAATTCTACAGACGGCGCATCCTCCTTCGTGTTCGACGATGCCGCCGCAATCCGGGCAGGCCCCCTTTAATAGCGAGACCTTTTCGGCGACCGATTCGTAACCGTTTGCGGCCATGTGCGATTGGATGGCCTTGGCGACGGCATCCGCACAGGAGAGGACCTTGTTTTCGCCAAAGCCGGAAGGGGAGTGACAGGAAATGCCCTGGAGCTGCTTGATGACCTGCCTGGCCTGAATGCCGCTTCTCCAAGCCAGGGATACCAAGCGTCCGATGGCTTCACTCTGGGATGCCGCACAGCCCCCGGCCTTCCCCATGGTGGTGAACAACTCGAAAAGGCCGGTACTGTCCTGATTGACAGTGACGTAAAGGGGCCCGCAGCCCGTCTGCATCTGGTAGGTCCAGCCCTTCAAGACCTTTGGACGTTGGCGTTTGACGATCCTTCTCTCGTCGTCGGCGGGCTGCAATGTCTGGTCGGCCGTCCTGCCCGTGGAAAGGACCTGCCTGTCCCGGCTGCCGTCCCGATAGATGGTTACGCCCTTGCAACCCAGTTCATAGGCCAGCCGATAGACCTGCTCCACATCCTCGACGGACGCACCGTTGGTGAAATTAACGGTTTTGCTAACGGCGTTGTCCGTGTATTTCTGGAAGGCCGCCTGTATCTTGACGTGGACTTCGGGCGTGATGTCGTGGGCCGTGACGAAGAGCTTGCGTATCTCCGCCGGGATCTCCTCCATGTCGCGGATGGAGCCGTGGAGCGCAATGCGCTGCATCAGCTCCGGTGTGTAAAAACCCTGCTTTTTCGCTACTCTTTCAAATTGGGGATGGACCTCCACCAGGATATCATTGTCCATGACGTTGCGGATATAGGATACGGCGAAAAGGGGTTCCACCCCCGAGGAGGCGTTGGCGATGATCGAAATGGTGCCGGTAGGCGCTATGGTAGTGACGGTGGCGTTGCGAAGGGGAGGCTCGTTCTTCTGGTCGTAGAGAGATCCCTTGAAGTTGGGGAATGGCCCTCGCTTTTTCGCCAGTCCGCGCGATGCCTCGTGGCCCTGGGCGTTGATGAATTGCATGACCTTTTCGGCCAGTTGGATGGTTTCCTCGGAATCATAGGGTATGCCGAGTAAAATCAACATGTCCGCCCACCCCATGACGCCGAGGCCGATTTTTCGGTTCGCATAGGTCATCTCGGCGATCTGGGGGAGGGGGTACTTGTTGACCTCAACGACATTGTCCAGGAAATGCACGGCAAGCTCCACGACCTCTTTGAGCCTTTTCCAGTTGATTCTCCCGTTTTCGGCCATTCTGGCCAGATTGATGGAGCCCAGATTGCAGGATTCGTACGGCAGCAGGGGTTGTTCGCCGCAGGGGTTGGTGGATTCGATTGCTCCTGCCTGGGGTGTGGGGTTATTCCAGTTCAACCGGTCCAGAAAGATAATGCCCGGTTCCCCGTTTTCCCAGGCTTGGGTGACGATTCTGTTGAAGACCTTGCGCGCGTTGAGCGTTCCCGTGACTTCCTTGTTGCGGGGATTGATCAGTTGAAAGTTCTCATCCTTTTCCAATGCCTGCATGAACGCTTCCGTGAGACCAACGGAAATATTGAAATTGTTGAGCTGTTTCTGGTCGGCCTTGCACATGATGAAATCCATGATGTCCGGATGGTCGACGCGCAGAATGCCCATGTTGGCGCCCCGGCGGGTGCCTCCCTGCTTGATGGTTTCCGTGGCGATATCGAAGACCCTCATGAAGGAAATCGGACCGCTGGAAACGCCGGTGGTGGTCATGACGACGTCATTGGCCGGGCGCAGCCTGGAAAAGGAGAATCCTGTGCCTCCCCCTGACTTGTGGATCAGGGCTGTATATTTGACGGCGTCGAAAATGTCTTCCATGGAATCCCCGACGGGAAGGACGAAACAGGCGGAGAGCTGACCCAGCTCGCGGCCGGCGTTCATGAGTGTCGGCGAGTTCGGCAGAAATTCGAGGCCCGACATCATCTGGTAAAAGGCCGCAGACAGCTTGGCTGTATCCGCCTTTTTGTCGAATTCCCGGTCGGCTGCGGCAATGGTTTGGGCGACCCGGCGAAACATGTGCGCGGGGGTTTCCAGGACCTTGCCTTCGGGATTGCGCCGGAGATAACGCCTCTGCAGCACCTTGACGGCATTCGGGGTCAAGGTGCCGGAGGCACGGGTGGAAATCTTTTTCGTCATGGTCATGGACTCCGCTTTGTCAGTAAATACAGGGCCTTTGATTTTTCCTGCGGATGGAAAACACACTACATGTGGTATGGTTTGCGATATATGACCACAATATATAGGACATGTCAATATATAAAAAAAAGGGAAGAGCTCGTCCTTGCCGGGACGATTCTCTTCCCCTTTCTCAATGGCCTGTGAGGGGAAACTTGTCGGGAAATTCGCTGTCTGTTAAAAGCCGTGCCACGAGGCAATGTTGTCGACCGGTTCCCTTTCGGAACGAATTTTATTTGCAAGGTTATCCCCATCGGGATACCCCAGGGCAATTCCCAACAGGATAAGTTTCGAATCCGGTATATTCAGCATTTTCCGAAGGACACCGGGGAACATGACGGCCTGAATCTCGGGAATCGTTCCCAGTCCGCGGTCCGTGGCCAGAAGCAGGATGTTCTGGGCAACGAGGCCGCAGTCAAACAGCGGCCACGCGTTCAGGTTGTCGCCCTGGTGGTAAAAGGAGCGGTCCGTGAGGATGAAGATGGCGTTGGGAGCATCGAAAAATTTGAAGCCCAGCATACCCCACATCATTCTTTTTTCCTTGTCTTCCCTGGGGATCCCCAGGACATCGAACATCTTCTTGCCGACGGCCCGGCGGCGGGTATCGAAGGGTTCCGGGAATCCGGCCGGCGGGGCAATGTCCGGAGCCATCGGCGTGCCCGTCATCGCCGCCTGTTCGCAGGCCTTGCGGAGTTCCTCCATCGTTTTTCCGCCGGCGATGACAAATTCCCAGGGCTGCGTATTTGCCCATGAAGGGGCGCGCACGGCCTTCTCAAGGATCTCCTTTATGAGAGCCTTAGGGACGGGGTCGGATTTGAATGCGCGAACGCTTTGTCTCTTTTCAATGACTTCATTGAGATCCATCTTTCCACTCCTCCTTCATTTTTCTTAGCTTTTTCAACGGTGCGAGTATACAGACGCGGTTGTTCTGTGTCAAGACAAGATGGGCGACGAAATTCTTTTGCCATCCATTGAAAATGGGTCAGGTTCGATTGAACGGGATCTTTTCTTTTCGAGCTGTTTTCAGAACCGGTCCCCGTAGTTTTTCTTTACGGCCTTGAAGGCATCGTCGGCGATGTCCCAGGTCCTTTGAGTGTCCTCGTCCGTGTGGGCCGTTGAGATGAAATGGTTATGATAATCGAGGAAATAGGCCCCGCGCTGCACGCACTCCGAGATCCAGTCGCTATGGAGGCCGCTGTGAAGGCCTGCGATCCCCTCGCTGAATACGGGCGGGTCCTGATTGGTGATGCGCAGGAATGGCATCGAGGGAAGTCCGGACACGCGCAAATCGTAGCCGTAGCCCTTGGCGATATCGACGATCCCTCCCATGACTTTCCAGCCCCTTTCGAGCATGATCTTCGGGGCGTTTATTCGCTTCAGCTCCCTCAGCGTCGCCAGCGCCGCCGCCATGGGGGCTGCGTTGAAGAATTGAGTTCCCGTGAAGAAGACATTCGAGACGGCGTCCCGAAGGGCGTCGGTTCCCACCAGGGCCGAGATGGGATAACCGTTTGCGAGCGCCTTTCCGAAGCAAGCGAGATCGGGCTTGAAGCCGAAATATTCGTTCGAGCCCGCCAGATCGGCCCGGAAGCCCGCCCTCACATCATCGAGGATCAGAACGATTCCTTTCCGGTTGCACAGATCCTGGATGTTTTTCCAGAAGCCCGGCGCAGGCATCTCGTTGTCGAAAACGACGGGGTGGTGGTAGGGGGTCGAGATCAACCCGGCGATCTGGCCGTCGTTTTCTCCGACGATCTTGCGAATCTGTTCGAAGTCGTTCCAGGTGGCCTTCAGGACATTGGCGGTGTCCTCTTCGATGGTCCCCCCGCTGCCGGGGTCCTGCATCCAGGGACTCGATCCATGGTAGCCGCCGTCGAACATGAGGATTTTCTTTCGGCCCGTGGCGGCCCTCGCGACCATGACGGCGAGATTCGTCGGATCGGCGCCGTTTTTGGCGAAAAAAGCCCAGTCGGCTATGGACACCATATCGACGAGCTGTTCGGCCAGTTCGACCATGACGGGGGAGGCCAGGGATACGGTGTTGCCTTTTCGGTACTGCTGGCGGGCGGCCTTGTCGACGGTCCCATGGTTATAGCCCAGGATCATCGGACCGTATGCGCACATGTAGTCGATGTACTCGTTTCCATCGACGTCCCAGAATCGGGAGCCATCGGCCTTCGAGAAATAGATCGGATTCCCCCGGGCGGGAACCGAAACGCTGTAATGTCCGTACATCCCGCCGCCAGGGCACAAGGGACTGCCCGGGATGACCTTTTTCGCCCGCTCCAGCAACTTCCGGGATTCTTTCTGATCGTAAATATGCATGGGTTTGTCTCCCTGTTCCTTGGTTCCCCTGGTTCATAGATCCTTCAATAGGCGACAGGCTTTATTTCTCCCCGGAGCACCCCCAGGGCCGCCTGGGCGAAGGCCAGGGCTTCCTGCTCCGGATAGATTCTGACGGGGGCGATGAAACAGACCCGTTCTTCTATCCAGTCGAGGGCCCTTTTCGATTCCAGGATCTTGCCCGTCAGGATGACGGCATCGCACCGGCCCTTCAACACGGTTGCCATGGCCCCGATATCCTTTGCGATCTGATAACACATCGCTTCGAGATAGAAGCGCGCCTTCTCATCGCCGCGGCTTATCCTGTCTTCGACATCGCTGATTCTGTTCGTACCCAGGTAAGCGACCATCCCGCCTTCGCCTCGGATCATCCTCAACACCTTTGCCCTGGAGTATTTACCCGAGTAGCAAAGTTCCACGAGGGGAACGCAGGGCAAATTTCCGCTGCGCTCTGTGGTGAAGGGACCCTCGTCCAGAGCGTTGGTCGAATCGACGACCCGGCCGCCCGACAGCGCCGCGATGGACATGCCCCCTTCCAGGTGGGCAATGACCAGGTTGACGTCTTCGGGTTTCTTATGGATATCCTTGGCCGCCGATCGTGCAATGGCCTCGATGTTCTGGATGTGATAGGCGGGCCTTCTCTCGATCTCTGGCAAACCCGAGACCCGTGCCAGGGGTTCGAACTGGCTGAACACGATATGGGCTACGAAGGCCGGCGCATCGTATCGCTTCGCGACTTCGTCGGCAAGCAGCCCGCCGAGAATCGCGGCGTGTTCGATCCGCACCTTGCCCGATTTCAAGTCATCGACCATTTTGGAGTTGACTTCATAGGTGCCGGTTTCTTTCCGGAGCAGCGCACTCCGGCCCACGACCGCGGCGAGATCGTCTCTACCGATTCCCCATTCCTGCATCTGGGAAGCTATGACCGCGCTGCGGTAGGGTAGCTGATCCAGGATTGTTTCGAATTTTCTCAAATCATCGACGGGATGGACGATTCGGGCGCTTTTGTTTTCGTTCTCATCCTCGAAAAGAGAGATCTCGGTGCTTGTCGATCCCGGATTTATGACCAAAATCCTGTACATAAATCACCCCAACCCCATTGGTAATCATAAGACTTCGCGGATATCGAAATTATCCTCCCGCCATTCTCCCCTGTATCGGTCCCCTTCCGATGAGGTCAGGATGCCCTGGCCGAACATTTTATTTTCCTTCCATTCGCCTTCGTACTTTCCCCCGTTGGATAGCATCATGATCCCGGAACCGTGGCACATCCCGTCTTTCCATTCACCGCTGTACTTCTGTCCGTCGTGATAGAACATTTCCCCGTAACCGTTCTTTCTCCCATCCTTCCAGTGGCCGATGTAACGTCCGCCGTCGGGAAGCGTCTCGCTGCCCTCTCCATCCGGGACCCCTTTTCGCCAATAACCTTCGTATCTGTATCCATCGGGTAGAAGCATGGTTCCGCGCCCGTGGGGCAGATCATCGGCCCAGCTGCCGACATAGCGGCTTCCGTCAGCCCAGGTGAAAGTCCCCTCACCGGAAAACATGCCTTCTTTGAAGGTGCCGCTGAATCTCGATCCATCGGGATAGGTGCATGACCCCTCGCTGTCCAATGTGGTTTCATCCCATTCGAATTCCGCGACGTTCTGACCGTACGAATCTCTGAAGGAGCAGCTCAGAATCGACCGTTTGTCAATCATAGAATCTCCTGTTTATTTGCCGACATATTTGCCATTCCGGAAAAGGCCTGCAAATCGCTTGCCGTCGGCCAGTATCATGATGCCCTCGCCATGGGGAAGACCGTTTTCCAGATAGCCGGAGTACTTTCTTCCGTCCGGCAGCATAAGAATGCCTTTACCGTGGTATTTGTTATTCTTGAATTCGCCTTCGTACCGGTCTCCCTTTGGCGATTCCATGATGCCTTTTCCATTGGAGAGGCCGTTTTTGAACTCTCCGATGTATTTCCGTCCATCGGGAAGGTTCAATACACCTTGCCCCTGAAACTTGCCTTCGACGTACTGGCCGCTGTATTTCATGCCGTTTTTGAATATTTCCGTTCCCTGACCGTTGCACAGGTCGTCTTTCCAGTCACCGATATAGGTTCTGCCGTCCGCCATGGTCATCGATCCATTTCCGTCCTTCTTGCCTGCCTTCCATTGGCCGACGTAGGATGAACCGTCCGCGTAATTGAGAACCCCGTGACCCTCGCGCTTTCCTTCTTTCCATTCGCCCACGTACTTTCTCCCGTCGGCGTAGCTCATGATTCCCTGTCCGTGGGGGATTTCATCCTTCAGTTCTCCCACGTAAGCATTGCCGTCGGGAAATGTTTTCGACACATTGCCCTGCGGGGCGGCTGCCGGTATTTCCGGGCGCGGCGGTTGTGCCCCCGCTTCTTCCTTCAACCTGATTTGCTCGACACGGCCTCTCAGTTCCTCTTCGGCCTTGCGGCGAGCCTCTTCCCCAGCCTTCCGCCGAGCTTCTTCCTCAGCTTTTCGCTTGGCCTCTTCTTCGGCTTTGCGTCTTGCTTCTTCTTCAGCC
>JAFGIO010000166.1 GCA_016929555.1 Deltaproteobacteria bacterium
GACAATGGACCGGATTTCGTAAACGAGACCGCTGCCGCTTTTCGCTATGTCGAATCGCATAAACTCCTCTTGATAGTTTTGATGATTCTTCGTATAAGGGAGTCTCTTTTAATACAAATCGTTTAAAATATCCACTGTTTTTTGGCCGGAGGCTCGCGGAATACCGAGAAAGGAAGCGTCGTTATGTGGGAATATACGGATAAGGTCAGGGAGCATTTTTTGAATCCCCGGAACGTGGGAGAAATCGAAAACCCGGACGGCATGGCTGAAGTGGGCTCCATCGCCTGTGGCGATGCGCTCAAGTTCACCTTCAAGCTGGACGAAAACAATAAAATCCAGGAAGCGAAATTCAAAACCTTCGGCTGTGCCAGCGCCATCGCCGCGGCCTCCGCCCTGACCGAGATCGTCAAGGGCATGACCCTGGAGGAGGCCCAGAAAGTCACCAACCAGGACATCGCCTCCTATTTGGGAGGGCTTCCCCAGGAGAAGATGCACTGCTCGGTCCTGGGCCAGCAGGTTCTCGAAAAGGCCATCGCAAACTATCGGGGCCAGACCGTCAAGGATACGGGCGAGAAGATCATCTGCGAATGCTTCGGCGTCACGGATAAGGAAATAGAAAAAGCCGTCCGGGAAAACAATCTACGAACCGTCGAGGAGGTGACGAATTACACCAAGGCGGGAGGCGGCTGCGGCAATTGCCACGAAACCCTCGAAGGGATCATCGCCCGCAGTTTGAAGGAAGCGAAACCCACCGGCAGACCCCGGATGACCAACATCCAAAAGATCCGGATGATCGAGGAAACCCTGGAGCATGAAATCCGGCCGTCGCTCAAACATGACGGCGGCGACATCGAATTGATCGATGTGGTCGGAAATCGGGTCCTCGTGGCCACCCGGGGTGCCTGTGCCACTTGCAAAGCCGCCGATATTACGCTGAAACAGCTCGTGGAGACGAAGCTCAGGGAACTGGTCCGGCCCGAACTTACCGTCGAAGAGGTGAAGCATTGAAGACCGTCTACCTCGACAACAACGCCACCACCAGGGTAGCTCCGGAGGTCCTGGAGGCCATGCTTCCCTATTTCGGCGAACTCTACGGCAACCCTTCCAGCATGCATTTCTTCGGCGGCCAGATCTCACGCCGGCTCCAGGAGGCCAGGCAGCAGGCCGCCGATCTGATCGGGGCGACCTCCGGGGAGATCATCTTCACGAGCTGCGGCACCGAGAGCGACAATACGGCCATCCGCTCCGCCCTGGCCGTCAATCCCGGCAAACGCCACATCGTGACCAGCCGCGTCGAGCATCCCGCCGTAAGGGCACTCTGCGCGCAACTGGCCAGGGAGGGCTTCCGGGTGACCGAGCTTCCCGTGGACGGAGACGGCCTTCTGGACATGGATCAGTACGAAAAGAACCTCACAGCCGATACGGCCGTCGTAAGCCTTATGTGGGCCAACAACGAAACGGGCGTCGTCTTTCCCATAGAGAAAGCGGCGGCGATGGCCGATGAGCGCGGCATCTTTTTCCATACGGACGCTGTTCAAGCCGTGGGGAAGGTCCCCATCAACATGGAGAAAAACGCCGTCCACATGCTGTCCCTCTCCGGCCACAAGCTCCACGCCCCCAAAGGGATCGGCATCCTTTACGTCCGCAGGGGAAAGCGGTTCTCACCCTTTATGATCGGCGGGCATCAGGAAAAAGAAAGGCGGGGCGGCACGGAAAACACGGCGAGCATCATCGGTCTGGGAAAGGCTTGTGAGATGGCCGCAGCGAAAATGGAAGAGGAGAACGGCCGCGTGAGACAGCTCCGGGACAAGCTGGAGCGGGAACTGCTCGCCCGCATTCCCAACAGCCGCGTGAACGGCGATCGCCTGCAGCGTCTCCCCAACACGACGAACATCAGCTTCGAGTTCGTGGAAGGGGAAAGCATCCTCCTGATGATGGACGAGTTCGGCATCTGTGCCTCCTCCGGATCGGCCTGCACCTCCGGCTCGCTTCAGCCGTCTCATGTGCTGCGGGCCATGGGCACCCCCTACACCATGGCCCACGGCTCCATACGCTTCAGCCTCTCCGTCTACAATACGGAGCGGGAAATCGACTTTGTGATAGAGAAACTGCCGCCGATCATCGAGAAGCTCCGAAACATGTCGCCTTTTTGGCGAGGGGATGACCGGGTCCGCGCAAGCCAGTGAACGGCTTCGTCAGAAAGCAGGTTGCGACCGGGGGCATTTTCAAAAAAAAGAAAGGTGACCCGCCGGCAGCGGCGAATCTCCCAAGCCACGAATCAGGAGGAATGAACCTATCCGCAAAACCGTCACCATCACAAGGGTCGTTATCATCAGCACGACGCTGGCATTTATATTTCTTGCCATCTTGATCCTGTCCTCACTTGTGGGAACCGTCCGGATCGGGCTTTGGCAGGGAATTCAGGGGATTCTTTCGGAATGGCACGGGAATTCAAGCGTGCTGACCGACCTGGAAAGGACCATCCTCTTTTCCATCCGCCTTCCCCGGGCCCTCTTCGCCGGCATCGTCGGGGCCTCCCTCTCCCTGGCAGGGGTGGTGTTCCAGGCCCTGCTGCGCAATCCCCTCGCCGACCCCTACATCCTGGGTATATCGGGCGGTTCGGCCGTCGGCGCCATGGCCGGCATCATCATCGGGGCCGGCGCCCTGACCCTCGGAACGGCGGGTTTCGCCTTTCTCGGCGCCCTGGTCACCATCTTTCTCGTCCTGGGCATCGCCGGCCGCGGCCGGGTGATCCAATCCACGACGCTGCTTCTGTCGGGGGTCATCATCAACGCCTTTTTCTCGGCCCTGATCATGATCCTGATCGCGATAAGCAGCAATGCCGACCTGCACAACGTCATGTTCTGGCTCATGGGCGATCTCTCCGTGGCCTCACGGCCGGAGATGCTGGCGGCCGCTTTTTTCCTGCTTTTGGGGTTCGTCGTCATCTACGGATACGGCCGCGCCCTGAATCTGATCACAACTGGAGAAGAAACGGCGATGCAGTTGGGCGTGAACGTGGAATCGGCCAAAAGGCGCCTCCTCGTAACGGCTTCCCTGGTCACGGCCGCGGCTGTATCGATGAGCGGCATCATCGGCTTCGTGGGCCTGATGATTCCCCACATGATGCGCATGACGGTGGGCCCCGATCACCGTCTCCTGCTGCCGGCAGCGACGCTCTTCGGGGCCTCCTTTCTGGCGCTGGCGGACACCATCGCCCGGACGGCCATGGCGCCGACGGAACTGCCCGTAGGGGTTATCACCGCCCTGTGCGGCGCCCCCTATTTCATTTTTCTGTTGCGCAGGAGGGTCTTTTAAGCTATGAAGACCGTCCGGGCCGATGAAGTCGGATTCAGATATACCGATGCCTGGGTTCTCCGGGATGTTTCCTTCGGAATCGAGCCCGGGGAGGTCATCGGCATCATCGGCCCCAACGGCTCCGGAAAAACGACCCTGCTCAAGGCCCTGGACGGGATCCTGGCGCCGCAGGAGGGTCAGGTCCTTCTGGAGGGGGTCGATATTCGGACCTTGAGAAGGAGCGCCATCGCCCGATCGATCGCCGTCGTCCCCCAGGA
Source organism: Deltaproteobacteria bacterium (assembly GCA_016929555.1). GTDB lineage: Bacteria > Desulfobacterota > Syntrophia > Syntrophales > JAFGIO01 > JAFGIO01. The sequence goes on from JAFGIO010000166.1 coordinate 3,576, forward strand.
AGTCCCCTTCATCTTTCCCTTCCGGGTGGAGGAGATCGTCGCGATGGGAAGGTCCCCCCACATGGGGCGGCTGACCTTCGAAGGGCGGAGGGATCTCGAGATCGTCCGCGAAGTCATGGCCACGACCGGCATCGAGACCCTGGCGGACAGAAGGATTTTCGATCTGAGCGGCGGCGAAAGGCAATTGGTGTGGGTCGCCCGGGCACTGGCCCAGCAGCCCAGGATCATGCTTCTTGACGAGTTCACGGCCTTTTTGGACATCCGGCACCAGATCGTCCTGTTCGAACTCATCAGGAGACTGAACGAAGAAAAAGGTCTGACGGTCGTTGTCGTCACCCACGATATGAATCTGGCCTCCCAGTACGCCCACCGGATCATCCTTTTGAACGGCGGCAGAATACACGCCCTGGGAAGGCCCGGGGAGATCATTACCGAATCGAATCTCAAGGAGGTATATAAAGCCGACGTCTTAGTTGACAGCAATCCGATAACCGGATTGCCGAGGGTCACACTGATAGGTCATCCATCGGAGCGAGGAAGCCGGTTAGAGACCGGCGCTGCCCCGCAACTGTAGGCGGAACGAAATCCACAACGATGCCACTGGTCTGGTACGAGCCGGATCGGGAAGGCGTGGAGAGTAGGCCAGGATGCCGCAAGCCAGGAAACTCGACCGATGGAGCAAATAACTTGATTCCCGAGGGGGAAGGGAGGAAACGATGGACAAGACATTCAAGAAGTACAAAGCGGTTTTCATTCTGGCAGTTCTCTCAATGGTCCCGGTCGATTTGCCGGGCCTTCCCGTTGCGCCGGCGCAGGCCGGCGATCCCGGAACACCGATTCTTATGGACGAGGTCGTCGTGACGGCCACGCGCAATCAGGAGGAAATCAGCAGGGTTCCGGCCAACGTAACGGTGATCACGGCCTCGGAGATCGAAAAGTCCGGCGCCACCTCCCTGGTGGAGGTCCTGGAAAAACTGGAAAGCGTGCAATTCCGGAGTTACAGCGGCAACCCGTCCCAGGCCCAGATCGACCTGAGGGGCTTCGGGGGAGACAATCCCTACGGCAAAAACCTCGTCCTGCTGGACGGCCGGAGACTCAACCGGCCGGACATGAGTTCCGTCAACTGGCTCCAGATCCCTCTCCACAACGTGGAGCGGATCGAGGTCGTCCGGGGAGCCGGCAGCGTCCTATACGGGGATGCGGCCATCGGCGGCGTCATCAACGTCATCACAAAGAAAGGAAAAGGGGAACCAACCTTCAACGCCTCTGTTCTTGCCGGTAGTTACGGGCTTCACGACGAGCGGATCGGCGTCAACGGCGCGACCGATCAATGGACATACGCTCTCACGGGAGAAAACAATTTCAGCTCCGGTTACAGGGATCGGTCGAAATATTCATCACGGGGCGGCGGCTTGGATGTGGGATACTCGGCAAATGACCTGTTGAATGTTTCTCTGGGCCTTTCGTTCCATAAAGTCGATTATCAGATGCCTGGCGCTTTGACGAAGGAGCAGATGGAGCAGGATCGCAGGCAATATCAACCCGCCATGCCGCTGCTCTGGATGAACGCCCATCCCGATGACGACGGTTCGGACGAATATACCAACGCCAATGTCGGCATTACATCCTTCTGGGGTCCCTGGGGACAACTCGAAGTCAATCTGCTCTACGGCAAGAAAGAGCTGCAGATGAACATGCCTTCATGGACGTCCTACAATTATTCCGATACCACTTCCGACACATACGGTATTACGCCCCGGTATGTTCTGGAGAAAGAAATTTTCGGATTTCGCAACAAGACGATCATAGGCCTGGATTATTACCATGAGCCTTACAAGAAGGATATCTTCGGCGACAGGGAGAGAACGGCGCAGTTAAGCACGGCCGATTTTACGAGAGAGAGTCTTGGGTTTTACCTTCGAGATGAATTCAGCCCCCTGAAAAATCTCATTATCAGCGCCGGTTACCGGTTCGAGCGGGCGTCGATCGAAGGTTCCAATGTGGATTTTTCAACACCGGCGAATGGTTTCACCGATCAGAAGAATACGTACCGTGCCGAAGCTTATGAAGCCGGACTGACCTGGCTTTGGGGAAAGAGATCCAAGGCCTTCGCGAAATACACAACCGTCTACCGCATCCCTTTTCTCGATGAAGTGGCCTCCTTCAGCGGATTTGGAGGGGTTTTTTTAACGGAGCTGGAAAAAGAAAAAGGCATCAGCCTGGAGGCGGGAACGGAGTTCTATCCCATCGAAAGCCTGAAGATAGGCCTGACCGTTTTCCGGATCGATATGGAGGACGAAATCGAGTATGTCTATGACCCCCTGACGTTTACAGGCAAGAATCAAAACACCGGCAAGACCCGCCACGATGGAGCGGAGATTTCTCTTTCGTATTTATGGCGGACGCATCTGAAGATTTTTGGAAATTACACATACCATAAGGCCACCTTCGAAGACGGGATCAATGACGGTAAAGAGATGCCGCTTGTGCCGCAACACATGGCCAATGCCGGCTTGGAAATGTATCTGCCTCTCCATGTAACGTTGAGGCCCGAAATACAATACGTCAGCAAGGCCTATCTTTCCGGCGATAACGACAACAACACGGAACAACTGGAAGATCACACGTTGCTGAATTTGTATGTCCTGTACAAACCGGCTTTCGGCAAACTCGATTTGACGGTTTTTCTGGGTGTTGATAACATCGCCGACGAAAAATATTCTTCCTTTGGCATTGATTACGAGCAGTACAGTTTTCCCGGCGTCACCTATCCCAATTTTTACTATCCCATGCCCGGAAGAACGTTTAAAGGCGGCGTCTCTCTGACGTTCTAAGATCAATAAGAAAAAGCCTCCGCCTGAAGCAGGGACAGTCGATCCATGATCCAGCAGGAAAGGATACAGAGCCTTAACCGGCGGCCCGAGAGGCGGGGGCGTTTCATCCTTTACTGGTTGCAGGCCTCCCAGCGGGCGGCCTGCAACCACGCCCTGGAATATGCCCTGGGGGAGGCCAACGTCCGAAACCTGCCTCTGGTCGTCTTCTTCGGCCTGACCGGCGATTTCCCCGAGGCCAATGCACGGCACTACCGGTTCATGATCGAAGGCCTGCAGGAGGTCCAGCGGGATTTGGAAGGCCGTGGCATCAGGATGGTCGTCCGCATCGGAAATCCTCCCGGAAGGGTCTTGGAGCTGGCGGAGGAGGCCGCCCTGATCGTGACCGACCGGGGTTATCTCCGGATCCAGAAGGCCTGGCGGCAGGCAGCCGCTCAGGCGGCCCCCTGTACGCTCCTCCAGGTGGAGACGGACGCCGTAGTCCCCGTGGAGACAGCCTCGGACCACGAGGAATATGCCGCAGCGACGCTGCGGCCCAAGATCCAGAGGCATCTGGAGGATTACCTGGTGCCGCTGAACGAGGGTCCTACCCGAAGGGATTCCCTGGGCTTGCATCTTGAAAGCCTTGCCCTGGACAATGCAGAGGCGCTTCTTACAGAACTCGGCATCGACCGGACCGTCGGCGCCTCCTCCTTTTACCGGGGCGGATACCGGGAGGCCAAGCGCAGACTGAACGCCTTCCTCGGAGAGAAACTGGCCCGCTACGGGCGGGAGCGCAACGTTCCCGGAAGCGATGCCAGCTCGTCCCTCAGCCCCTACCTGCATTTCGGCCAGATCTCGCCCCTGGAGATCGCCCTGGCGGTGCAGGAAACGAGCGCCGCCGGTCCCGAGGCCCGCCAAGCCTTTCTGGAGGAGCTGGTCGTCCGCCGGGAACTGGCGATCAACTTCGTCCATTACAATGACGCCTACGACCGCTGCGAGGGGGCCGTCCCGCACTGGGCAAGGCTGTCCCTCCAGGCGCACAGCGGCGACGCACGACCCTATCTTTACGGGCCCGCGGATTGGGAAAACGCCCGAACCCACGACCCATACTGGAATGCGGCCCAGCGGGAGATGGTCCGGAGGGGAAAGATGCACAACTACATGCGGATGTACTGGGGGAAGAAGATCCTCGAATGGAGCGCCTCGCCCGAGGAGGCCTTCCGGACGGCCCTGTCTCTGAACAACCGCTACGCCCTCGACGGGCGCGATCCCAACGGCTTTGCCGGCGTTGCCTGGTGCTTCGGCCGTCACGACCGTCCCTGGAAAGAACGCTCGATCTTCGGAAAGATCCGGTATATGAATGCCGCCGGCCTGGAGCGGAAATTCGATATGAAGCCCTACCTGACCAGCTTTGCCGAGGATGCCTCATGATGACGCCGGGCCCGGCCAGATGCCCGGCATGGCGGAGCGAGAGGATGCCTTTTTCCTCCTGCCGATCGGCGTCCCGGTATTCGTAGGGTTCGCTCTGAATCGGCACGGAGGAGACGCCTTCATCCTGCAAGCGCAGGGCAAGTTCGCAGGCGATTCGAAAGACCTCCCACAGAGCCACCTCCGTCGCCGCCGCATAGGGAACAAAGTTTGCCGCTGCACAGGCGCCCTCGGGAAAGCACTTCGCCAGGACAAGGCTCGATTACGTATCGGGAAAGATATCCTGCGGCCGGAAGCCCTCCGGGGCCTTGTCGAACCGATACAGGGGGCGCGATCCCGCACAGGTCCGCACCCAGCATCCTGGCCATGGCTTCGATCCGCTCTGCCGTCATGGGCATCATCACAAGCTGCCCGTCAAAAAAATGCGCTCCTTGATCAGCCCTCAATGCGGGGCCGCCTGGGAAAAAAGATTCATGACGACGATTCCGGAAACGATCAGCAGCATTCCCAACATCGCGGGCGCGTCAAGGTGCTGACCATAGATGATCCAGGAAACAAGCGTGATCAGCACGATGCCGAGTCCTGACCAGATGGCGTAGGTAATCCCGACAGGGATGACGCGCAATGTCAGCGACAGGAAGAAGAATGCCGCACCGTAGCCCAAAACAACGAGCATTGACGGCCCTAATCGGCTAAATCCATCGCTGGCTTTCAGGGACGACGTTGCAATGACCTCTGCCACCACAGCTACGGCAAGGAATATCCAGCTTTTCATTTTTCGTCTCCCAATCGGTTGCAGAACCACAGTCTAACGGAGCCTCAAAGGGATCCGGTTTGGAAACCTCAGCAATGGCTAATTCCGGGTCTTTGATGAACGGTCAGGCCTTTCCTCCACCGGAGACAACCACGCGATATCCGAGGTCGATTTCCTTTTTCTCGAGCAGGTCGCCGTATCGCTCAAGCCACAGACCGGCCGCTACATCCGCCTTCAAGCGCTCCAAGCCTTCTTCAATATCGCGCACCCTCGAAAATGTCGAAATGGCGCTCCTGACTCCCTGATCGAGATAGGCCCCGGGACGGCGCCAATAGGCGCACAAAAAACCGTCGGTGCAGTCGTGGGGTATCGGCACCACGATAGAACGAAGGGAACCCATCCAGGACGCCAGTTGTTCCATCGTCGGGAACATCGGTTCATCGATCGACCTGATCTGGGGCAGATAGTCCAAAAGCCAGAAGTGGGATGGGAAGCCGACCCACGTCAGCAGGACCACCTTTCGCTTTGCCACCCGCAACGCCTCCTGCAGGCCTCTTTCGATGTCCGACCAATGGTGAATCGTCAGGACAGCCATCGCGCAGTCGAAGGCGTTCTGCCGGAAAGGAAGCGCCTCTGCGCGGGCCTGAACGACGGCGGCCTTGCGTCCCCTTCGATGGTCGATCATCACCCGGGAAGGTTCAACGGCAATCACCTCTTTGTCATCAGGTTCATAAGCGCCCCCTCCGGCGCCGATGTTCACGATTGTGCTTGCGTTGGCGAGTTCACGAAAGAGAATGGCTGCGATCCTGCGATCGGGCAGCCGGTGGCTCCGATATCGTTTTCCTATACTGTCGTACAGGGCCTTCATTTCCGGAACTCCACCCTCTCCGTCGTGTAAGCCTGCCTGCGGCAAAGGTGCGCAACGGCCTTGCCTTCCGGTGCGGTACCTCCTCAGCCTTTCTTCTTCTTTTGGGAAATGGTCAGCACTGCTCCCGTTATCAAAAGCGTCAGCACAGCGCCGAAGGCAACGCCGATAAAAACAGCCTTCGTCAATATCGCGGCCTTGACTTTATTCCAATTGTTCAGCCGCACATTGATATCTTTGGTGACAATGGGGTATTGGGTTCCGTTTGTATCTACGATATAGAGCGTTTTCTCGGACAGATGATTCTGCAGGCGTTTCCCCGCAATAAACACCTGAAAATCATTTAGAGTTTCTTCAAGGGGCAGTTTCATGTCCCGGTGGGTCCAGTAGATATCTTTCTCACCGTAGAATACACGATACAGATCGGCAAGGAAGCTGCTCCCCACCGTGAATAAACCGATCAGTCCTATGAGCAAGAATGGGTTTATCGATTTGGGCTTCATCATTTTTCCCTCGCCAACGTTTTAATATCTCCAGGAAAGGCTTCAACAGTGGGCATGTAAGGAAAATCAGTCGAAGGGCGGATCGAAGAGAAGGCTCTCCCGCTCCCGCAGGGCAAGATCGAGGATCCAATCGGAACGATATACATCGGGGCGTGTTTGGAGTACACCGTCATCGTCTACCCAGGCGGTGAAGTAAACGATGTGTACATTGACGGGTTCCCTCAGGATGATCTTCCTGGTCTTTCCCTTATTTATCTCGGCCATCAGCTTCTCTCTCGACCATTGCCCGTCCCTCTCCAGAATATAGGCGGCCAGATCGATGGGTTTTTCGATCCGGATGCAACCATGGCTGAAGATCCTTTTCTGCCGCTTGAATAGAGATGTAGAAGGGGTGTCGTGGAGATAGACGTTTTCCTCATTGGGAAACATGAATTTCACCCGGCCCATGGGATTGGCCGGACCCGCCGCCTGAATGATCTGATAGGGAAAGGACTCGGGTTGAATCTTCGTCCAGTCAATCTTATCGGGCGAGACCTCCTGGGGACCATTGCGCCGTCCAACGAAAAATTTGAGGTTCTTCCTCGTTATATAATCCGGATCGCGCAGGATGGCGGGAACGATTTCCTCCTTTACAATGCTGGGCGGTATTCGCCAGACCGGATTGGTCTCCAGATATTTCATCTGGGCGCTGAAAGAGGGCGTATTCCACAACGGCCTGCCGATAATCACCTTCATGGAAAGCACGCTCCGCTGCCCCTCGATGAGGGCCAAACTGTAATCGGGGATGTTGATCATGACTCGAACCGGACCCATGTCCCGGGGAAGCCACCGCAACCTTTCGAGATTCAGTTGGATCAGGCGGATCTCGTCTTCCACGGGCAGGTTCAGGTGCTGAAGCGTTTCAGAATTCAACGCCCCTCTGGGTTTCAGGCCGTGCCGCTTCTGGAAACGGCGGAGTCCCGCAGCAACCGCTCTATCAAAGAGCATACCGTCGTTACCCAGCGTTTCGCCGGCAAGATCGCCGCTGAGGCGAAGGCGTTCCCGCAGCGTCTGGACAACGGCATGCCTCCTCCCCCTTTTCAGGTTTCCATCGGGCGCCACCGTGGGCCACCCTCCCTGTTCGGCAATCCGCCGGTGGCGGGCAAGCCTCTCCTTTAGTTTTCCATAGGCGGGATCCCGGGGTGCAAGGTCCCGGAGCCACTCCGCAAATCCGCCGCCATCGAAGGCCTCCTCGAGACTTCCCAGCAGGCATTCCTGCCTCTGGATAAGGCAATCTGCATCACAGCCCCACTCCGTATTGACCCTGCCGTAGGAAAGGTCATGGCCGTAGGAAACGAAGGCATCCGTCAGAAGCAACTCCAGGTCGGCCAGGAGTTCCTCCGGAACTTCCGTTCCCTCTTGCCGAAAGGCATCGATACTTTGCCAGAAGCCTTCCGAGACCCTCTGATACTCCTCGGGACGAAGCCCCTCTTCTGCGGCCCGATTCAGTGTCGCGAGCAGTTCCGAAACCTGGGGCAAAAGCCGCCCGCCGCCCGCCCAAAGGGGCTGATACAGCCGCCAGGCATAGAAGCAGCGCAGAACCTCGGGATCGGTCTGCAGCCTTTTCCCCTGTATGACCGGCGGCGATCCATCGGCAGTCACCAGACGCCTTTCGATCTCCCGGCACAGGGAACCCGATTCCTCTCCGACGCCGCTTCCCTTGAACGATACAAGGAGAAAGATCAGAAGGGCAATGAAAATCGGAACGGTTATAGGGTTTCGTAAAGACGTCTTCACTTGCGACCTTTCACTTCGACCGGCGGGGCACCCTTTCCTTTCAGCATGATAAAGCCCGCTTCGATCAGCCTGGCAGCCTCCCTCTCCCGGATGCGCGGGTTCCTGGCGCCGAGCACGACGGCAACAAGCCTCCTGTCGCCCCTCCTGGCGGTGACGATGATATGATAACCCGCCTCGCAGACAAAACCGGTTTTGAGGCCGTCCACGCCCGGACATCTCCCCAGAAGGCGGTTCCGGTTTTTTTGCGCGATCCCATTGTAGCTGTAAATCTGCATGGCATGAATGCCCAGGGCATCGGGAAAACGCCGAATGTAGGCGCGGGCCAGCTTCATGAGATCCCTGGCCGTGCTGATCTGCCCCTTTGCCGGAAGCCCGTGGGGATTCATGAAACGGCTCTCGGACATCCCCAACTGCAGGGCCGTGGCATTCATCCCGTCCGCGAACCGCTCCACATCGCCTCCCAGGTGTTCCGCCAAGGCTACGGCGGCATCATTGGCAGACAGGACCGCCATGCCCTTGATGATCTCGTCCAGGGTCACCTCTTTGCCGGCTTCGAGGAACATCTTGCTCCCGTCGGTCCGCCAGGCCTTTCTGCTGATCGTCACCTTGTCTGCCTTGCGGATGCGGCCTTCCTGCAGGGCCTCGTAGGCGAGGTAAAGGGACAGGATCTTCGTGAGGGATGCCGGCTGAATCGGCTTTTCGACATCCTGGCCGAAAAGAACCCGGCCGGTTGTCACCTCCACCATCATGGCCGATCGGGCATCCACCCGCAGGGCCTGGCCCGCCCGTACAGCCGTTGCAGATAGAAAAAGAAAGAGAAGGACACCAGCAAGGCAAAGGCCGGAGAAAATGCCGCGCTTACGGGTACCGGATCGTACTGGAAGTCTCTTCATCGCGGCTTTATATAAGTTTAACGCGCCCCGGTGTCAAAAGAATAATGATCTTTAGGGTCCTTGTCTTAAGGAAAACAGAGGAATCGGCCGATTTTGACCCCTTCCCGGAACCGATTGTCGATCAGCCGGCAAAGGGACGTTTGTATTTGGCATGGATATAATCACCCAGGCGCCGCATGCGGGCCATCTCCTCGTCGGACATCGGACCCAGCTCAAGGGCAGCCAGGGCTTCCCGCATCTCGTGAACGCTGGCCGGCCCGGTCATGCACACATCCACCGCCGAATTGGTCAGCACGAAACGGTAGCAGTCCGCGCCGCGTGGGGTCTTTTCTCCGGGAGGCATTTTCCCGGGATTCAGAAGATCGCCCCAGCGGGTTGCCGTGTAGGTAACGATGCCCGGTCGGTTTTCCCGGGGCAGCCTCCCGAAAACCTCCTGCTCGGCACCGCGGTGAACGGCGCTGTAGCGTACATGGAAAATGTCGATCACGCCTTCCTTCGCCAGCTCCGGGAAGAGGAGGCGGTTGTGTCCGGAAACGGCAAGGAATCCGAACAATCCCCTTTCCCGCATGGCGAGGGCCCGCTCCATGATGCGCATCGAGGGCGCCCTGTTGTGCCATCCCAAAAGCAGCACGTCGGCCCTGTCGGCCCCAAGCGCCTTGAGGCCCTTGAGGAAGAACCGCTCCATCAACGAGGCAGACCGGGAGTAACTCTGCAGCAGGAGGATCATTTCGTCCCGCTTGCCTTTGGCGATGATGTTGCGGATGCCCCCGGCCATGCCCTGTCTGCGGATCGATCCCCAATAGAAATAATTGACGCCCCGCTCGAAGGCCTCTTCGAAGGCTTCCGCAGGGGCGCCGTAACTGGATGACACACCCAACCGGCAGACGGCAAGGCCCGTCCTGCCCAAGGAACTTTTTTCGTACGTTTCCATTTCTCGTTCCCCAACCGTCCGGAAGGTCCTTTCCGAAACAACCTTTCCTTCCATTCGGACATGAATAAAGTAGAAGCGTGCTCAATCCCTCCGCCGGGCGACCGGGGAGGAGGATTGGCCTGCAGGCGGCCTGTTTTCGAGTTTGGCCGCAAGATAGAATACGACCCAGGACCCGCAAAGGTCGCAGTCCACATCGTTTCCGTGACAGCAATAGGGGGACACGAAGTCGCCGCCCTGAAGATACAGAGGAAGCAAGAGCCTTCTGGCAGGGCAGTTGTCGGTGACGGCCCTGGCATTCTCGGAACGCATCAGTTCGAGGCTTCGCCTGTTGTTCCATACGAAGTCGGGGTGGCGCCTTTTGAGTTCGATGACATTCAGGACGGCCCTGTCGCGCCGTTCGAGCGACCCCCAGGTCAGATCCGATCGATCGTTTCGGCAGGGCACATAGAAGGAAAAGGTCAGCCCTTGGATTCGTGTGGGCCTCAGGCGATGGATCAGCTCCTCCAGCGCATCCTCGTTCTGTCTCGTGACCACGCACTGGCACATGACCGTCGGTTGAAACCCCTCCGGAATGCGCGACAGGGTCTCCATCACCTTCCTGAAGGTCCCCTCGCCCCTTACGGCGTCATTGATTTCGGGAGGGCCGTCCAGGGAGATGACGTAAATGCAGCGGGGCAAATCTATCAGGTCGATGGTGCCGTTGGTGGTGACCGTGTTTCCGGCGAAGAGCTTCGTCCCTTCGCGCAGCACATCCGGCCTCAGGAGCGGTTCCCCGCCCATCCAGAGCATGTAGGGGATCCCGTGGCGTCGCTGCACCTCGGCGAGCTTCCCGAGCATCGTCGGCGTATCCATTTCGGCGCTCGGGTCGTTTGGATTCCCGTTTCGATAGACAAAGCAATGCCTGCAGCGAAGGGTACACCTGTTCGTCACGTTAACAACGGCGGCAAGGTATGGATGGGAAGCACGCTCTTTTCTGTTCATCCCTCGACCACCCTTCGGAATCGGCCATCGAACCTGAACGAGGTTCCCGGCACTGACGCTTGCGATCGACGCTGATCATGAGGATCTCCCGAAAAATCGCCGCGTCCACTGCCAACCCCGCACCCGCATCCACAGGAATCCAGAGGACGGGCCGCTCATTCCCTGAAGATGGCGCCGGTACTGGCCGACGTTACAAGTTGGGCATATCTGGCAAGATAGCCCGACAGTTCCCTCGGCTTCCGGGGCTGGACGGCCTTCTTTCTGCGCTTCAGTTCTTCCGCGCTGACTTCGAGATTGATTTTTTTCTTGGGGATGTCGATGGCAATGACATCGCCCTCCTTGATGAGACCGATGGAACCTCCCTCGGCGGCTTCGGGCGAGATATGGCCGATGGCGGCGCCCCGGGTTCCCCCGCTGAACCTTCCGTCCGTGAGCAGCGCGACGGACGTGTCGAGGCCCATGCCGACGATGGCCGACGTCGGGGCAAGCATCTCCCGCATGCCGGGCCCCCCCTTCGGGCCTTCGTAACGAATGACAACCACGTCGCCGGGTTTGATCTTTCCGCCCAGGATGGCCCCGATGGCGTCATCCTCGGAGTCGAAGACCCGCGCCCGGCCCTTGTTGACGAGCATGTCCGGCGATACCGCGGACTGCTTGACGACGGCGCCGTCCGGCGCAAGATTGCCCCGGAGAATGGCGATGCCGCCTTCCTTGCTGTAGGGTTTTTCGACAGAGCGGATCACCTCCCGGTCGATGACGGAGGCCCCTTTCAGATTCTCCTCTACGGTCTTCCCGGTCACGGTGAGAACTCCCAGATCGATGACGCCCAGGGAACCGATTTCTTTCATGACGGCCTGGATGCCGCCGGCCAGATCGAGCAGCTCGATGTGGTGGGGACCAGCAGGGCTGAGGTGGCAGATGTTGGGCGTCTTTTTGCTGATGGC
>JAFGIO010000167.1 GCA_016929555.1 Deltaproteobacteria bacterium
GGGAGGTTCCTTCGGGCAGGATCGCCTCGTATTCGAAGCCCCGCACCCTGTCGGAAAGGGACGGTTCGGAAAGAAGCGTTTCCGACAGATCCCTGATCTCAAGCCCCTCGGGAAGGCAGGCATTGATCCGGTTCAGCAGGGCGAGCGGGTCTTCCGGCGGCGCGCTGAGCCATACCTCCCCGCACTCATCCAGGCTTTCCAGGCCGACGGCCGTGGCGGTTGCCAGGGATATGCGGGGATGGGGATGAAAACCGACGGAGTAGGCAAAGGAAAGACGACACCGGTTCATGGCCCGCAGAATCGCCGCAACGACCTCGAGGTGGGACAGAAAACGGGCGGGCCCCTCTTTTGTGAAGCGGAAGCGGAATCGCCGCTGCAGGACCGGCGCGTCCTGAATCCCCGGCTCCCTTCTGTCGGAGGCGGGGACTTCCGAATCCCCGGCGACGATCATGGCCGGGCCTCCGGGCCTGCAGGCCCCGCAGTCATGACAGGCTCCGGTGCGGCAATCCTCCGTCGTCTCGCCCCGGAACGATTTCGCGCGCTCTCCCAGCAGGAAATCCCTGCCGACCCCGGCGTCGATTCTGTCCCAGGGGAGGGATTCCGCCGGATCGCGTCCTCTCAGGTAGTCGGCGACCCGGATGCCCGTCCTGTCCATAGCCGCCTCCCAGCGGTCGAAGCGGAACCTGTCCGTCCAGCCGTCGAACCGGCATCCCGCCCGGAAGGCCTCTTCGATCAGGGGGGCCAGCTCTTCGCCGCCGCGGGAGAGAATCCCCTCCAGAAGGCTCATCCGGGCATCGTGCCATTTCACGCCGATGCTGCGGCTGCGGACCCTTCTCTTGAAGAAGCTTTGCCGCGTCAGGGTTTCCTCGATGCCTATCTGCGTCTCCCACTGGAAGGGCGTGTGGGGTTTGGGCACGAAGGTGGACAGGCTCAGGGTGACCTGGCCCCGGCCCTTCGCTTCCTTCGCGGCCTTATAGCCCAGATCGACGATCCCTTCGAGGTCTTCCTCCCTTTCGCCCGGCAGCCCCAGCATGAAGTAGAGTTTGACGGACTTCCAGCCGGCCTCGAAGACCCGGGCGGCCGTGGCGATCAGATCGTCCTCCGTATTGCCCTTGTTGATGGCGTCGCGCAGGCGCTGGGTGCCCGCCTCCGGGGCCAGGGTGAAACTGGTCTTGCGGACCCGGCGGATCGAATCGATGAGGTGCTTCGTCAGGGTTTCGACCCGGAGCGACGGGAGCGCCAGGGCCACCCTCCGGTCATAGTAGCGGCCCGCCAGCTCGGCGATGAGCGGCTCGATGCGGCTGTAGTCGCCTGCGCTCAGTGATAGCAGGGACATCTCGTCGTAGCCGGTGCTGGTGAGCATCGCATCGGCCATCCGCAGCAGGAGGGCTGGATTGCGCTCCCGGACGGGCCGCCAGACCATGCCCGCCTGGCAGAAGCGGCAGCCCCTGGTGCAGCCCCTGGCGATCTCGAGGTTAATCCGGTCATGGATCGTCTTGATAAGCGGGACGACCGGTTGGAGGGGGCAGTCCCAGGCGTCGAGATCGGCAACCGTTCGTTTGCGAATCCGCTCCCTGCCGGTGTGGACAGCCGGTACGTACACTCCGGGAATTTCCGCCAGGGCCTCGAGGCGACGCCGCCTCGATGGTCCCTGCGCTTTTTTCCTGCCGAGATCGTTCAGGATTTCCGAGATCGCCTCCTCCCCCTCGCCGATCACCATGGCGTCGAAAAAGGGCGACATGGGGGCGGGATTGAAGGCGCAGGGCCCCCCGGCGATGACGAGAGGTTCCGCTTCGGTGCGGTCGCGGCTGTACAGCGATATGCCGCCCATCTCGAGCATGTTGAGCACGTTGGTATAAGAAAGCTCGTACTGGAGGGAAAAGCCGACCAGGTCGAAGCCGCCCAGCGGGCTGCGGGATTCCAGCGTACAAAGCGGCAGGCCCCGGCCGCGCATCCGCGCCTCCATGTCCGGCCAGGGGGCGTAGCAGCGCTCGGCGACGGCATCGGCGCGGCTGTTGACGACGGCGTAGAGGATCTGCAGGCCCAGATGCGACATGCCCACTTCATAGGTGTCGGGGAAGGCCAGCGCCACGCGCAGTCCTGCCGTTTTTCCGGTCCTTCCGGAGCTGTTGGCTTCACCGCCGATGTACCGTCCGGGTCTTTCGACCGACGAGAGGATCTCTTCCCAATCCACCCTGCGCCTGCCTCCGATGCTCTGCCGGCCCCGAGCGAAACCGCTCCTGGGTGCGGGCATGGTCCTTATCATCTTTGGGCTTGACCTGCAATGGCAATCCACATATATACTCCACCATATCATGGATACGTCGATTCACCTCTGCCAGCCCGATCGGACCAAGTCCTGCGGAGCCTGCTGCGGGCTTTACAATTATGCGGACAGCTCCAGGGCATCGCTCACCGAGCGTTTGAGAAGACGTACGGCGCTCTTTCAAAAAATGGTTTCCGGACCGGGGGATTTGCGGGCCTTTTCGGAGACGGTCCTTTCCGGGGAGGACGGAACGAAGCGCTACGAGGTGATCTACTGCTGCGAATATGTCGGTTTTCTCGATGCACGGGAGCGGCGCGTGGGGTGCCTGCTACACCCCGTGCGCCACGGCGGCGTCGACCTGAGAGAGGCCTCCTTTTACGGGAAGGAGTTGTGCGAGGGCCACCTCTGTCCCAGTTACCACTACATCGGCAGGCCGGAAAAGCTCGCCCTGATCGAAATCATAGACGACTGGTATCTCTGGGGGCTGTGCATCACCGATATCGACCTGGTCGTCACCTGGTTCCGCCTGATCAGCGAAGCCCTCGGCGGGATGCCGGAGCCTGTAAGGTTCGGGCTGGAGCCGCTTCGCGGCATCGCCCGGGCGTTCTTTTCCTTCAAGACCGACTGGCCCTTCCGGTCCGAGGCGGCGAACCGTTTCGGGAAGTACTATTTCGACGGTTCCCAGTACATGATCAATCACATCGATTACGAAGCCCTGGGCTGCGAGCGTTCGCCCTTCGACCGGATCTTTCTCAGCCTCTGCTCCGAATTCAGAGACCGGGAGGAAGTGGAAAGGGGCGAAACCCTAATCGAAGAGAACATCGAGTCCTTTCGGAGGGCCTACGAGGCGATGTTCTGACAGGATCGACAAGACTCAACCTCTTTACAGAGGGGGTTCAATGAACCCATCGCGACATAAGATCAGGAGGACTAAGTTATGAAATACAGAATCGTCCTATTGCAATCAGAAGAAGGCTACAGTGTATCCGTACCGGGATTGCCTGGCTGCTGGTCCCAGGGTACAACGGAATCGGAGGCACTCGAAAACATTCGGGACGCCATAAAAGAATATATCGCCGCAGTTGAGGAAATGACATCGAGTGCAGAGGTTCGAGAGGTAGAAGTAGCAATCTGGTCCTAAAAAGTCGTCATTCCCGCGAAAGCGGGAATCCAGGGAGCCGTTGATACAACAAAAATCATGGATTCCCTTTTCCACAAATGACAAAAAAAGGGAAATATCCCAAAACTTGATGACCTCGTAACAAGTCCGATTTGACCCATTTTTGTCATTCCCGCGAAAGCGGGAATCCAGGTAATTCAATATATTCTGGACC
>JAFGIO010000168.1 GCA_016929555.1 Deltaproteobacteria bacterium
GGCTGGATCCACGACAACAGCCATTCCTATGCGTGGGCCTGGATCATCTCGGCCCTCTGCATGGCCGCAACGGTTATTCTCTACGCGTTGACGAAAAAAGAGACAAAAAATGCGGGGAAAAATACTGGTCGTTGATGACGAGAAAGATATCGTAGATCTGATCGCCTACAATCTCGAAAAAGAAGGCTTCTCTGTCACAGAAGCCTTTGACGGGGAGCAGGCGCAGCAATATATCAAAAATGGAAGGTTCGATTTGGTCATACTCGATCTGATGCTGCCCGGCGTTGCCGGCATGGATGTCTGCAAATGGATCAGAAAAAGACCGGATACGGAAAGGCTGCCTATCATCATGCTGACGGCAAGAGGCGAAGCGCTCGACAAGATCCTTGGCTTGGAGATGGGGGCCGACGATTACGTCACCAAGCCGTTTCATGTTAGAGAGCTCATTGCGAGGATTCGCGCCGTCCTTCGGAGATCGGAAAAACCTCAAAAGGAACAAATGAAGGCAACTTTCAGCTTCGGGGGGCTCCATATCGACTACGACAGTTACGAGGTGACGGTAGAGGGCAGGCGGTTGGCTCTGAGTCCGACCGAGATGAAACTTCTCTGCTTTTTGACCGCCCATCCCGGAAGGGTCTACAGCCGTGATCAGCTTCTCGACCACCTCTGGAAGGATGAGGCCTTTGTAGAACCGCGGACCGTGGATGTTCATATCAGCCGCCTGCGGGCTGCAATCGAAACAGACAAGGAAAACCCCAAGTACATCCTGACGGTGCGGGGTATCGGCTACAAGTTCGCCGATCCGGCACAGCAAGGCGCTATATCTTCTGAAGCCGGATGAAAAAGGGCGGCCATCCCCATTGTAAATCTTCATGGCATCTTCACAACAATGAAATAAAACTGTAACAATTTTTCTGTAACATACCCTCCTGAAGGAATCACATCAACGGTTTAGGAGGATAAGAAAATGAATAAAAGAACAATGGCAATCCTGGCAACACTTTGCTTCCTTGCGGCACCGATCCCGGTGACGGCGGGTGAAAGCATCGTCATCAAGGGATCCACGACCGTCCTGCCGATCGCCCAGGGAGCGCTGGAGGCCTATATGAAAGCCAAACCGGCCGTAAACTTTTCCCTTTCCGGAGGCGGTTCCGGTGACGGAATCAAGGCCCTCATCGACAAGTCGACGGACATCGCCAATTCATCGCGGGAAATCAAGGTCAAAGAGGTCGAACTCGCCAAAAGCAAAGGGGTCGATCCCGTTGCCCATGCAGTGGCCGTCGATGCCATCGTTCCCATCGTCAACCCGAAAAACAAGGTCAGCGGCCTGACCATCGACCAACTCAGCCAGATCTATCAGGGCAAAGTCACAAACTGGCGAAAGGTGGGGGGCGCCGACCAGCCGATCGTCGTCATCTCCAGAGACAGCAGCTCCGGAACCTTCGAATCCTGGGCCAACCTGGTCCTGGGCGGCGCCAAGGTTACGCCCAGGGCGCAGCTCCAGGCATCCAACGGGGCCATCGTCCAGGCTGTGTCCAAGAACAAATATGCGATCGGATATATCGGTCTGGGTTATCTGAACAAGGCGGTCAAGGGGCTTAAGGTTCACGGCGTGCAGGCCTCTGCCAAAACAGCCCTCGACAAGACCTACCCGATCTCCCGGCCCCTATACATGTACACGGACGGCGAGCCGATCGGCGAAACGGCCGCATTCATCAAGTTCGTCCTCAGTCCGGCCGGTCAGAAGATCGTTGAAAGAGAAGGTTTCGTGCCTGTGCCGCCTATGAAAGAGCCCGTCAAAAGAGGGAAGAAAGAATAAGCATTCCCCGGCATTGGAGGAAGGGTCGTTCCGATCCGTCTCGCCACAGACGGATCGGTAAGGCTTTACATTCACCGCAACAGCAAAGGAACTCGCTTATAGGAGTTCACGGGAATGGCCGCAACGAGACAACGCAAAGAGCAAGCGATTCAAATGCTGTTTTTCCTCTTCGCCGCCTTTTCCATCGTTCTGCTTGCCCTGATCCTGATTTTCCTGTTCCGTGAAGGACTTCCCATATTCAAGACTGTTACACCGATAGATTTCATCTTTGGAAAATTCTGGTACCCGACCTATGAACCCCCGGAATACGGCATCTGGCCTCTGATCGTCGGCTCCCTCGTCGTAACGTTCATCGCCTCGGCCATTGCGGTGCCGCTGGGCGTTCTCTCTGCCGTGTACATATCGGAGATCGCCCCGGCATCCATCAAGGAAATCCTAAAGTCCGTCATAGAACTCATTGCGGGCATCCCCTCAGTCGTCCTGGGTTTTTTCGGTATGGTCATCCTGGCCCCCTGGATGCAGGAGACCTTCGATCTGCCTACGGGCCTGAATATCATGAATGCCTCCCTGGTGCTTGCACTCATGGCTGTCCCCACCATTTCGAGCATCTCCGAAGACGCCCTATACGCGGTCCCGAACGAGTTCAAGGAGGCATCCTACGCCCTGGGCGCCACGAAATACGAGACGATCGTGAAGGTGATCATACCGGCGGCCCTCTCGGGAATCTCCACAGCCGTCATTCTCGGCATGGCGAGGGCGATCGGTGAAACGATGGTGGTTCTCATGGTGGCCGGCGGTGCTGCAGCCATACCGGAGAGCCTTTTCGATTCCGTTCGGCCCATGCCGGCCAGCATCGCCGCCGAAATGGGAGAGGCTCCGTTCCGAAGCGGCCACTACCATGCCCTCTTCGCAACGGGCATCGTACTTTTTTTCCTGACGCTGGCCTTCAATCTCCTGGCCGACTACATCTCCAACCGCTTCAAGGAGGTCGGATCCGCAACGCTATGAAAAAGCGGGAACGCTGCGAAAATAAAACCGCCTGCTTTAAGCGGCAACGCTCCAGCCATGGAACGGGATACGATGAACCTGACATCCGATAACTCCATAACGTGGCGATACGCCAAACAGCAGGTATTCTTCAACATCGTCCGGCTGGCCGCCCTGCTGATCAGTGCGGCTCTGGGAGGACTGCTGCTCTTCATCATCGCCAGCGGCATCCAGGCCATCAGTTGGGATTTCATCACGCTGCCGCCCAGGGATTCCATGACCAAGGGCGGCATCATGCCGGCCATCGTCGGCACATTTTACCTGACGCTGGGAGCGATTGCCATCGCCCTGCCCCTCGGAGTAGCCTCCGCGATCTACCTTTCCGAATACGCCCGCCAGGGAACGATCGTCAGGATCATCCG
Source organism: Deltaproteobacteria bacterium (assembly GCA_016929555.1). Classification (GTDB taxonomy): domain Bacteria; phylum Desulfobacterota; class Syntrophia; order Syntrophales; family JAFGIO01; genus JAFGIO01. The sequence goes on from JAFGIO010000168.1 coordinate 3,229, forward strand.
GATCGGGGTGAATTGCCTCGCCGGCGTGCCCTCCGTCGTTTTTGGTTTGTTCGGTCTCGGCTTCTTCGTCGTATATCTGAAATTCGGCTCCTCGATTCTCTCAGGCGCCCTGACGCTGGGTATCCTCATCCTGCCGACGATCATCGGGGCCTCCGAGGAGGCGCTCAAGGCGGTGCCCCAAACCTTTCGCGAAGCCTCCCTGGCCCTCGGCGTATCGAAATGGGGAACGATCCTGCGGATCGTACTGCCGAACGCCCTGCCGGGCATCCTGACGGGCTCGATCCTCGGCATCGGACGGGCCGCCGGAGAAACGGCGCCGATCATGTTTACGGCGGCGGCCTTCTTTACCGCAAAACTGCCGGAATCCATCTTTGACGAGGTCATGGCCCTTCCCTACCATGTCTATGTTCTCGCCACCGCCGGGACCCATATCGAGGAAACGCGATCCATCCAATACGGAACGGTGCTCGTTCTGGTGGCGCTCGTCCTCGGCATCGATCTGATCGCCATCGCCATCCGAAGCGCCATGAGGAAAAGGAAAAAATGGTAACAACGGCCAACAACATCATCTTCGAGCTGAAACAGGTCAATTTCTTTTACGGCAGTACCCAGGCCCTGACGGACATTTCCATGGATTTTGAAAAGAACCGTGTGACGGCGCTGATCGGACCGTCCGGCTGTGGAAAATCCACGCTTCTGCGCCTCCTCAACCGCATGAACGACCTCATCGACGGGACGAGGGTCGAAGGCGAAATCCTCTTCGAAGGCCGCAACATTTACAACGCCGATAACGATCCCGTAGAGATTCGCCGAAGGATCGGCATGGTCTTCCAGAAACCCAATCCCTTTCCCAAATCCATTTTCAACAATATCACCTACGGTCCGAGGTTGACCGGAACTCGCAATAGAGCCGATCTGGAACTCCTTGTGGAACAGAGCCTGAAACAGGCCGTTCTCTGGGATGAAGTCAAGGACATCCTCAACAAGTCGGCCATGACCCTCTCGGGGGGGCAGCAGCAGCGTCTCTGCATCGCCCGCGCCCTGGCAATGAAACCCGACGTCCTGTTGATGGATGAGCCGACATCGGCCCTGGACCCGATATCGACCGCAAAGATCGAGGATCTGATCGAAGAACTGAAGAAGAACTACACCATCATCATCGTAACCCACAACATGCAGCAGGCGGCCCGCGTTTCGGAGATGACGGGATTTTTCTATCTCGGCCGGCTCATCGAATACGCCTTGACCACCGACATCTTTACCAATCCCCAGGTGAAACAGACCGAAGATTACATCACAGGCAGATTCGGTTAACAAACGAGGGAGGGGCGGTATCATGACGAAAGAGGAAAGAAAACATACCAGCGCACGCTACGATCAGGAACTTGCGGAAATCAAGGAAAAATTGATATATTTGGGCGCGCTGACCGAAAAGGCCATCGAGAAGAGCATCCAATCTCTCCTTGGCCGCGATTCGGACCTTGCCCGGGCGGTCATCACCGAAGACAATCAGATCGATCTTCTGGACGTGGAAATCGAAGAGAAATGCATCCGCCTGCTCGCCCTGAGGCAGCCTGCGGCTCGAGATCTCCGCTTCATCACGACAGCCATCAAGATAAATGGACATCTCGAAAGGATCGGAGATATGGCCGCGAACATTGCCGAAAAGGCAATCCTCCTGAACGAAATGCCCCAGTTGAAACCCTATATCGACATCCCCCGGATGGCCGAGATCGCCAGAGGGATGATACGGAACAGTCTCGACGCCTTTGTCCAGGAAGACATCGACGTGGCCAACAAGGTCAGGATCGAAGACGAGAAAATCGACCAGCTCAATGATCAAATCTTCAGGGAACTCCTTACCTTCATGCTGGAAGACCCCCGCAAGATTCACGCCTCGCTTCTGATCATGCAGGTATCGAAAAGCCTGGAAAGGATTTCCGATCATGCAGAAGGCATTGCGGACATGGTGATCTATATGGTCACCGGGAAGATCGTCAGACATGAGGCGCCCTGAAAAGCCGTCCAGGTAAAAGAGCTTGGCCGATCCACAACGAAAGGCCTTTTGTGCGGACCCATGCGAAACCGGATTTTCTATAAGATCTTTGGCAGCTACCTGATCATCGTCGTCCTGACCGCCTCCGTTCTCGGCATCCTGACCGCCGGAAAGATCGGCCGGGATGTGACCGCAAGAATCGAGCAGGATCTCCTGTCCCATGCCCGTCTCATCGCCCTGATGCCCATCGACGACATCGAGACGAAGATTCGCAACCTTGCCGAACGGACGAAAAGCCGCATCACCCTCATCGATCCCGGGGGACGCGTCTTGGCCGACTCGGAGAGAGAAGCGGCCGGGATGGACAACCACCTGAACCGCTCCGAGATCCAGGAGGCGAGGCTCAGCGGCCGGGGCAAGGCCCTGCGCTACAGCCGCACCCTGGGCGTGGATATGCTCTACGTAGCCCTCCCCGTGGGAACCGGACCTCCCTTGAAGGGCTACATCCGGCTTGCCATGCCCCTTTTCGAGGTGCAGCATGCCACGGACAGGCTGTTTCAGTCCCTGTACCAGACCGCGGCAATCATCATTATCCCTATCCTGCTGATCGCCTACTTCTATGCCCGCAGGATCGCCGATCCCATCCGCAGAATAAAAGACTTTACGCGGCAGGTCAGTCAGGGAAACCTCTCGGGGACCCTGATGATCGCTTCATCCGACGAAATCGGCGAACTGGCCAAATCCATCAATCGCATGGTCCTGGAGCTGCAGGAAAGAATCCGAGAGGCCGGCGAACAAAGTCGAAAACTGGAGGCGGCTTTCTCCAGTATGATGGAAGGCGTGCTTATCCTGGACGGCCAGAACAGGGTGGAACTGGTCAACCGGGGCATGACGGCCATCCTGGGGGAGCGATTCAAGGCGGTTCCAGGCCAGACGACGCTCGAGGCTTTCCGCAACGCGGCCCTCCAGGAGACTCTCGATGCCGTCAGGGCAACGGCACGGCCCTTGAAGCAGGAGATCGCCCTGGACAGCGAGCCCCCCATCATCTTGGAAGCGAGCCTCTCCCCGATGCAGACACCGCCCGGCGGGGAGCAAAAAATCATGATGGTTTTTCATGATGTGACGCGGTTGAAGAATCTGGAGAGGATCCGGGCGGATTTTGTCGCGAATGTGACCCATGAGATCAAAACGCCGCTGACGGCCATCGCGGGATTCATCGAAACCCTCCTGGAAGGGACCCTGGACGACCGGGCAACGGCGGTGCGCTTCCTGAAGACCGTCCAAGAGAACGCTCACCGGCTGAGCCGGCTCGTGGACGACCTCATGACAATTTCCGGCATCGAGCTTGGGGAGATGGAAATATGCCTTGAAAAGATCCCTGTAGGGGATATCATGAAAGACGCCATCGCAATAATCGAACCGAAGGCCGGGGAGAAAAAAATAGAGATCCACAGCGAATTCCCCGATGGTATGACTCCTTCTCGGACCGACAGGGACAAGTCCCTACAGATCTTTCTGAATGTCCTGGACAATGCCGTCAAGTTCACGCCGGAAGAGGGTATGGTTTATATCACCGCATCGTCGACGGAAAAAGAGGGCTTCGTCGTCGTTAAAATTGCCGATACGGGCATCGGGATACCCCAGAACGAACTCCCCAGGCTGGGGGAGCGTTTCTACCGGATCGACAAAACACGATCCCGACAAATGGGGGGCACAGGCCTGGGACTCTCCATCGTCAAGCATCTTATGAAGGCCCAGGGAGGGTGGATGGAAATTTACAGCACACCCGGAAAGGGAACGACGGTTTGTCTCTATTTCCCTGCATCTGACTAGCCCTGTTCCGAAGAGCCGTCCTGACAACAACGCTTTTGAAAGATAAGGATTCCTTTCTATGAAGAAAAAGAAAGTGCTCTTCGTATGCGTCCATAACAGCGCCCGCAGCCAGATGGCCGAGGCGTGGCTGAACCATAGCTGCGGCGACCTCTTCGAGGCGAAGAGCGCCGGTCTGGAGGCAGGCACCTTGAATCCCTTTGCCGTCGAAGCCATGAAAGAGGCGGGCATCGACATCTCCCACAATGAAACGAAGGCGGTTTTCGACCTGATCAAATCGGGAGAACTCTTTTCTTATGTCATAACGGTCTGCGACGAGACCAGCGCCGAGAAGTGTCCCGTCTTTCCCGGAATCACCAAGCGCCTGCACTGGAGCTTTGCGGATCCTTCGTCTCTTTCGGGAAC
>JAFGIO010000169.1 GCA_016929555.1 Deltaproteobacteria bacterium
AAAAATGGGTCAAATCGGACTCTTTACGGTTTCGTCATCCCCTGCTCCGCGAATTTTAGCCGCCGGGCATCGAAGCTTTCATCGGCGCTCAAATCGTATCAATATCTGAATCGGCTCGCAAGTATGTTTTTTCTTATACGAAATCATTGGGGCCTGGGTAAACTTTGGCAGGGACACAGCCTCAACCGTTTGTGTGTGCCCTGATATCGATTGTTCAAAGCAGGGGTTTCAGGAGGGATTAGAAAGCAACCTCCCCGTGTTCGATGCTATCCTCGAGGCAAACGACCTTCATTCGTCGAGGCGATACCCGCCGGCTTCCCAGGCCGCTCGGATATCCGGATTCCGCTTGAGATAGGCATCCACCATGAGCTTGGGGACGGTGTTCATCGGACAGGAGAAGTTGATGCACCGGCTGCAGGCGCGATTCCGCAGGCCAAGGGCTGCACTGAGAGCCGCCGCTGCGCCGATCGATGACAGGAGGTATTCCCGGCCCAGCAGCAGGAAAACGAAGGGGAAACCGATCCAGAGCAGGGCGCCGGTGACGAACTGGACCTTTTCCGATCGACCCATCGGACCGGGCCGGTATCTCCAGAGCTTGACGACCCCGAAATTGGCGTGACAGCGCAGGATGCGTCCCTCCTCCGCCCAATAGGGGCAGTGGCTGCACAAAACGCGGGCCTCCCAGACGAAGAAGAAAAAGATCGAATAGGCAAGCCACAGAAGAAGATAACGGTCATAGCCGGCAAGGATCGTCCCCGCGATCACGGCGATGCCGTAGGGCAGGATGGTGATGAAAAAGGTGGCCAGGTCCTTCGGATCGAAGCGGCACATGAGGATGCCCTCGGCGGGACAGTCCTTGCACTCCGAAGGCGACCGCCAGGCGCAGGGTAGGGATGGATTCCTCGAAGGGGTTCGTTCCGAAGACTCAGTCATGGGATGCCTCCCTGCGGTGTTCCTTGCAGCACCGGTGACGCGTACTCGGACGGGAGCGACGCTGCGGCATTTCAAATCACTTTTTATCGGACTTTGTATCCTTGCTCGAGGCGCAGTCGGATCTTCACTGGGAAGGGGAAAAACAGCTTGGGACAACGAAATCCGTTCAACCCTGTCCGGGAGGCGATCGATGTCTGAGGCTAAACTTCTTTTTTCTTTGGCCTGCCAAGCCGATCAGTCCCAGGCCGAGCAGGAGAAGGGAAGCCGGTTCCGGAACCACGTCGGCCGATACGGTGATATCGTCGTAGTAGACATTCTGATTGGGATGATTCGAGTAGTCCCACCCGCCCATTATTATGTAGAAATTGTTGGCATCCGCCAAGGTGGAACTTGTGTAGCTTCTCACCAGAGACCCGCCTTCCCGGTACTCGAAGGCGGAATCGGTCAGATGCAGGGAAAAGGCCGTCATGGCCGATGGAGGCGTCTTTCCAAATGATTCCAGGAGCGATCCGGAATCCCAAAATCGCAGATTGGGCCCTTTCCAGCTCTGGTAATTGACCCTGAGGTAGTTCGATGGGTCGTCGGCGTCATAGATAAACAGGTCGAATTCGGCGGTATGGGGTGTTGGGATCGACCATAAACCGCTGAAATCGATGCTTATCCAATTCCCGGCGGAAAAGGGGCTTGATGACAGATACACGTGTCTCGGATCGTTCGCACCGAGAATCGTGAACTCCAGGCGCTGGTTGTTTTCCACGACCTGGCCGCTGCCGGTGATGTCGGAGGTCCACTTTGACGGATCGAGGGTGTTATCGTCGAAATCGTCATGGAAGAGGTCGACCTGTGCGGCAGAGACGGGACCGTACATGAGAACTGCTAAGGCGAAAACGGACAGAAGGAGGAGAAATATCTTTTTCACAGCTCGTTGATCTCCATTCTATCGGGCAAATCTCTTCCTGAGGCTGGCAAGCCCAAGCAGACCGCCGCCCAACAGGAGCATCGAGGCGGGTTCCGGAACGGCATCGGCTTCGTATTCGAGGTAGAGATTGGTGAACTCGAAGTCATCGTAATTGGTGCCAACCTTTCCGGCTTGAATCGTGAGAACATTGTTCGTAAGAACAAGCAGATCGTTGCTGTACGTAAAATCCTGCGGATACCAGTGCTCGGGAGAATTATTAAGGGTGCCCAAAAGCTGGCCGTTGATGTACACATAATCGTAATAGCCGGCGTCATAGCTCGCCTGGTAATGATCCAAATGAAGGGTGAAATCCAGACCGCTCAGAGGAATTCCGATGAGATCGAAATTGGCGGTATACGTTGTTCCCTGATTTGGATCTCTTATGAATTCTGTGATCGTTTGATCGCCCAGGTGTATGACGTCGTTAATATCGCCCGTCACCTCGTAATCGTCCAGGAAGGTGATTTGATCGGCTTCCCCCGTTCCGAACACCCCAAGTACCAAAGACAAAACCAATAAGACAACGGAAAATCGTTTCATCGGTTCTCCTTTCCAACGCTTGCATCCCGGATATCCCCGGAGAGGGCCGGAATATCTAAAGTGACATATCCGTTTCCAAAAGGTCGATGGATCGAGATGTATTCACATCATCCACCATAACCTTGGCTGCTATTCTTGACCGCTTCAAACGGGAATGCAATAGGTAATAAGTATGAATTTTTCTACGAAAAAAGTATTATTTTGTTTGTAAACAAATGATGCCGCCCATGGGGACACGAACGAGATTGCGGCATCGACCGGTCATTTCAGGTAGGTCAGCTTTTATGTTTCATAAGCAGTTTCAACGGGAATGGATTCGGGATGAAACCATATTGCGCTTGCTTTCTATGGAGAAATCGTTCATATAATCCGCGGTGGACACCTCAATTCGGTTTTATCGTATCGCGTGATATTTTTTTGAGGTTTCTCAACTCGGCCTGTCATTCGAATCGATGGACATCTCCAACCCCGGAAACCTTAAACGATACGGTGAAAAGACATGACGGATCCATCCTTACTCCATTAGGAGACTCAAGATGGTAAAATCTCTATTCGGGCGTGAAAGCCGTGAGGACAACAGCATCAAGAAGCGCCTCACCGTTATACAGATCCTGATCTTCATCCTTCCCTTCTTAATCGTCTTCTACCTCTTTTACGAAAAGCAATGGCTCTTTCGTTCCTCGGATCTCACGCTCATCACGCTCATTTTCATCCTCGTTCTGGGGGGGCTCGTTCTGCTTCGCGAGATTTTCGATCGAATCCTTGCCATCGCCGACTCCCTCAAAAGAGCCGAAACAGGAGAAGTCGTCCCGATCCATTTCCAGGAGGGTCCCTCAGAGCTCGAAGGTATCTCCTCGTCTTTGAACAAAATCATGGACCGCCTTGAAAAGACGACGGAGAACCTGGATCAAAAAGTCCTGGAACTGGTCGCCATCAAGGAGCTCTACGAAGTGGCGCGCAAAAGCATCGACATGGACGCCCTGCTGAACATCGCTCTGGAAAAGGCAATGGCGGTAACAGGATCGAAGATCGGATCGCTGGTTGTCCTGGAAGAAGGAACGCGCCAATATCGCATCGCCCTGCGGAAAGGATTGGATGGAAACGTCCATGAGGATTGTTACATCAACATGGAAGAATCCTTTCTGAAAAATGTAATTGCCGAAAAGAGGGCCATTATTGTCCGGAATATCGAAGAAGATCCGCGAACCAGCAGGCCCAATGATCCCCGGTACGGATCGCCTTCGTTCATGAGCATGCCGATCCTGATCGAAAACAACGTGGCTGCCATGCTGAATCTGGCAAAAAAGGTCACGGGGGAGGTCTTTACCGAAAACGACGAGCAGATCATGTCCATTATGCTCAATGAAATCAGTTTTGCCCTGGAAAATGCCCATCTTCACGCACAGATCAAGGATCACCTCAAGGAAATCCAGGAGCACAGCAGGCATCTGGAACAGGAAATCGCCGAACGGCGTCTGGTGGAAGAGAAGTTGCGGCGGAGCCAGGATGATCTGGAAACAACGGTCGAGAAACGCACCGCCGAGCTACTCAGGGCCAACGAGGCCCTGCGCGTTGAAATCGCCGAGCGCAGGCGGGCCGAGGAGATTCTGCGGGAGAGCGAGGAAAAATATCGCCTTCATTTCTCCAATGTTTCCGATGCCATCTATTCCGTCAGTCCCGATCTCGTCTTCGTGAACGTCTCGCCCAGCGCCTTGAATCTTCTGGGATACAAACCCGAGGAACTGATCGGCAAGTCCCTGATGGAATGCAACTTCTTCGTGCCGGAGTCCCGGGAAAAGGCCATCTCCGACATCATGCAGATCATGGGCGGAGAGAGATTGTCGCCGGCAATCTATGAACTTTTGGCCAAAGACGGGTCTCGAAAGATCGTGGAGGTGAGCGGCACCCCTTTGATACGGGAGGAAAAGGTCGTTGCCGTTATCTCGGTGGCCCGCGACATCACGGAACGAAAAAGGCTCGAATCGGAATTGCTGCAGGCCCGGAAAATGGAGGCGATCGGAACCCTTGCCGGCGGCATCGCCCACGATTTCAACAACGTGCTGACGGGCATACAGGGGTATACCTCCCTGATGCTCTTCGATATGGAGGCGAACCATCCACACTATGAAAGCCTGAAGTGCATCGAAGAAAATGTGCGCAGCGGATCGGACCTTACGAAACAGCTTCTCGGTTTCGCCCGGGGGGACAAATTCGAGGTCAAACCGACGAATCTAAACGAGGTCACCCAAAAGATATCACACATGTTCAGCCGCACCCGGAAGGATATCGTCTTTCATGAATCCTATCCGGACGATCTCTGGACCGTGGAGGCCGACCGGGGACAGATCGAACAGGTTCTCTTGAATCTTTTCGTCAACGCCGCTCAGGCCATGCCCGACGGGGGCCAAATCCATATCGCGACGGGAAACACAACCGTCGAGGGGAAAGAAGCGCGATCCAACTACGTAACGCCTGGGGACTACGTCACGTTAACGGTGACGGACACGGGGGTGGGTATGGACGAACAGACCAGGGAACGGATCTTCGAGCCCTTCTTCACAACCAAGGAGATGGGCAGGGGAACGGGCCTGGGATTGAGTTCCGTCTACGGCATCGTCAAGGGGCATGGCGGCTTCATCAATGTCTTCAGCGAAAAAGGCAAGGGAACCACTTTTCACATCCATCTGCCCGTTACGGAAAGAAAGGCGAATCGTTCCGCGACGATCGCGGAAGAGCTGTACCGGGGCAGCGGAACCATCCTGCTCGTTGACGACGAAGAGTCCATCAGGAAGGTGTGCCGGGATATTCTGGAGATGCTGGGCTACCGCGTTCTGGTGGCCGGAAACGGCGATGAGGCCCTCGAACAATACCAGGCGAACCGGAATGAGATTGACCTCGTCCTCATGGACATGATCATGCCCGGTCTTGGCGGAGGGGATGTTTTCGATTTACTCAAAGCAATCAATCCCAATATCAAGGTCATCCTGACCACAGGCTACAGCGTCAACGGTTCCGTACCCTCTCTGCTGGAAAGAGGCTGTAAAGGCTACATCCAAAAGCCCTTCAAGCTTCA
>JAFGIO010000170.1 GCA_016929555.1 Deltaproteobacteria bacterium
CCCGGTGTGAGGACGTTGACGGCGATATTCGCTCCCCGGACTTCCTCGGCAAGGCCGAAGGTGAAGCGTTCGACTGCCGCCTTGGAGACGGCATAGTGAACGCCCCCCACGATGGTGCTCGATGCCGCCACGGAGGACATGTTGATGATGCTGCCGGAGCGTTGGGCCGTCATCGCCGATAGCACCGCCCTGGAGCAGAGGAAGGTCCCCGTCACGTTGATCCGCATCACCAGCTCCCAGCGCTTTAGCGTCGTATCGGCGATCAGGGAGTTGAAGAGAATGCCGGCATTGTTAAACAGAACATCGATGCGGCCGAAGGTATCCAAGGCCTGCTTCACCATGGCCTCGATGCTGGCCTCGTCGCCGATATCGGTCCGGATGGGAACGGCCTTCCCTCCGAAGGCGGCGATTTCCTCCACGGTCTGGTGGATCGTTCCGGGCAGGCGTCCCCCCGTCTGCTCCGTTCGGGCGGCCACGACGACCGTCGCCCCTTCTCTCGCGTAGGCCTTGGCGATGGCCTTGCCAATGCCGCGGCTGCTGCCTGTAACGATTGCAATCTTATCCTTTAGCTTCATGTCCGGCATCCTCCTTTCACCTAAAAAATATCCCCGGATCGCCCGGTCACCACAGCCAACGGCGCCACTGCGGCTTCGTACTTCGCAGGATAATGCCCTCCGAAAGGATCATTCTGTCAAGCTTTTTTTATCAATGATGGCAAAGGGGGCTCGGAAGGCCGTCAGATCATACGGCAGCGAGGCCGACAGGGAATCTTCAGGACGACCACGGAAAGACCGGTTGTTTTTCAAATCCCCTTGAAAATCTTTACCGGTTCCGTTACGGTATTTACCGATAATACCGACAAGGACGTCAAAGCTTCAGGCCATGAGAGACGAAGACCGCAAAAAAAGTCAGCTCATCGAGGAACTGGCCGAGCTGCGCCGGATCGTACGTCACCATGAAAAATCGGAGTCGGAGCAGCGCTGGGTCCGGAACGTCCTGTCGCAGACGGAACAGCATCTGCACAGCATCATCGGCGGTTCCCCCATACCGGCCTTCGTGATCGGCAAGGATCACCGACTGATCTACTGGAACAGGGCCCTCGAAGAGCTCAGCAAGATCAAGGCCGCCGATGTGATCGGCACCAGCCAGCAGTGGCGGGCCTTTTACAAAACCATGCGGCCCTGTATGGCCGATCTGCTCGTCGATGAGGCCCTGGGGGCTATCCCAAAGTGGTACGAGGGGAAATATATCCAGTCGAATCTCCTCGACGAGGCCTACGAGGCGACGGACTTCTTCCCCGAACTGGGAAACAGGGGAAAATGGCTGCGCTTCACGGCGGCGGTGATCCGCAATGCAGAGGGTCAACTGATCGGCGCCATTGAAACGCTCGAAGACATCACGGAGAGAAAGCTTGCCGAGGAAGCCCTCTTGAAGGCCCATCAAATGCTCGAGGCCAGGGTCCGGGAGCGGACCCTGGAACTGGCAAAGACCAATGAAGTCCTGCAGATGGAACTCGGGGAGCGTCAAAGGGCCGAAGAGGTCTTGAGACAAACGAAGGATCACCTCTCCCTCATTCTGGAATCCCTCCCCATCGTCTCCTACACGCGCCAGGCTTCCGATCCTTTCGAAATCACCTTCGTGAGCAACACCATTGAAGAGATCACGGGCTACACGACGCAGCAGTTTCTCGAGTATCCTCCGTTCTGGAAGGACCATATCCATCCCGACGACAGGGCAGGCGTGCTGGCGGAGCTGAGGAAACGCGCCGGGAAGGGAACGCACCGGTTCGTCTACCGCTTTCGGTCGGCCGACGACGCCTACAAGTGGTTCTCGGACTACTGGCGTCTGATCAAGCTCCCCGACAACTCGACGCATCACATCGTCGGTGCCTGGCAGGACATCACCGAGGAAAGACAAATCCGTCAGGAAGCGGAGCTTCGCCTCCAGCAGATGATCCAGACCCACAAACTGACGGCCCTGGGAGAGGTCGTGGCCGGCGTCGCGCATGAAATCAACAATCCGATCAGTTTCATCGCGTATAACATCCCCCTTCTTGAAGAGATGTGGGATACCGTCGAGCCCGTTCTCGCGGGCAGCGACTTCACCCACCCGGACTGGGAACGCAGGGGCATCCGCAGCGATGAAATCACCGGAAACATGCGGGAGATCATCCATGACTTCAAGATCGCCTCCAATCGCATCAGCCGGGTCATCGCCAGCCTCAAGGAATTCGCGCGTTCCGACGAGACCGCCCGGAAACAATCGATCCAGGTTACGGAGGTCATCGAGGGGGCCCTTACCATCGTCAGCGCCCAGGTCATGAAAACCGTATCGAGGATAGACCGGAAGCTGGACGGCAACCTGCCTCTTTTGCCGGGACACTTCCAGAAGCTCGAACAGGTCATTACGAATCTCCTGATCAACGCCCACCAGGCGATCCCCCCGAACGCCAAGGGACAGGTAACGATCAGGGCACGCTACGTCAAGCGGCTCCGGATGGTCCTGATCGAAATAGAGGACAACGGTAAGGGCATGAACAAAGAGGTCCTGGACCATCTCTTCGATCCCTTCTTCACGACGCGTCGCGATCATGGAGGGACGGGCCTCGGTCTTTCCATCTCTTACGGTCTCGTCAAGGAACACAACGGTTCCATCGGGGTCATGTCCAGGCCGGGGCTGGGCAGCCGGTTCACCCTCTTTCTGCCCGTGGACGACAAAAGCCAGGTGGTTCTCTATCCCTCGATGCTCTGTGTCGATCCGGATGCGGGATTCCTCAAGGAATTGCAGGCGAACTTCGTCGATGTCACCGGTTGGTCCTTCAGGAAGGGTGACAGCCCGGAGAAGATTATCAGTTATCTGAAAGAGCATCCCGAGGTGGATATCCTCCTGTCCGAGGTCCGTCTTCCGGGTATGGACGGCTGGGATTTTTTGCGGAAGGTGAAGGCGGATTTCCCGCTTTTGCCCGTCATTCTCTATTGTGCTGAGGAAAAGGCCCTGAAACGTTCGGCCGGCGTTGCCATCGAGGCCGACGGTCTTCTTCGGAAGCCCTTTCACATGGAGCAATTGCAGAACATTATCCTCGATGTGGGAAGACAGCGCTTATGAAGATCCTGATCGTCGACGATGAAGAGGTTTCCCTGGCATCGGTCAGAAGGCTGCTCCGCTGGCGCGGCATCCGCGATGTGGAGATCTGCGACAACGGCCGGGAAGCCATCGACAGGATTCGTGAGGAGGATTTCGACATCGTCCTGCTCGATCTGCTGATGCCGGAAACGGACGGTCTGCAGGTCTTGGAATCCACGAAACCCTACAAACCACAGACGGAATTCATCATCCTCACCGCCGTGGACGATATCCAGACAACCGTCAAGGCCATCCGCATGGGCGCCTACGATTATCTCGTCAAACCCGTTGATAACGATATGCTCTTCCTGTCCATCGAGCGGGCCTACGAGAGGAAGGGGTTGCTCATCGGCCTGTCCGCCAGCGTCCAGCAAGGCCTCTCCGAAATACCGCCGGCCTTTTCCGACATCGTCACCCAGTGCCCCCGCATGGTTTCGCTTTTGTCCTATGCCCAGGTCATGGCCCGAGCTGGAAATCCCGTATTGATCACGGGAGAGTCGGGAACGGGAAAGGAACTCGTGGCCCGCGGCATTCACCGGGCCGGGGCCTTCGCGAGCGGTCCTTTTGTGGCGGTGAACGTCTCGGCCATACCCGCCACCATGTTCGAAACCCAGTTTTTCGGACACAGCCGGGGCGCCTTCACCGGGGCGGAATCCAATTATCGGGGGTATTTCGAACAGGCCAACGGGGGCACCCTGTTTTTGGACGAGATCGGGGAACTCCCGATGAGCCTCCAGGCGAAACTTCTCCGGATCCTGGAGGATAAATCGCTCGTTCCCCTGGGCGGGTCGAAACCGATCCCCATCGATGTTCGGGTCATTTCCGCCACGAACACAGACCTGGACCAGGCCTGTCAGGAGGGAACGTTCCGGCTGGATTTGATGTACCGGCTGAAATCCGCCCACATACACCTGCCTCCCCTCCGAGAACGGCAGGAGGATATTCCCCTGCTGGCTTCCTTTTTTCTCAAGAATGCCTGCCAGCGACACGGAAAGAACATTCACGGCTTCAGTCCCGAGGCCATGGACGCCCTAAGCCTCGGCGATTATCCGGGCAACGTCCGAGAACTCGCCCAGATCGTGGAAAATGCGGTCCTACTGGCGGATTCCGAGATGATCCTTCCCCACCACCTCGGCATGAGTACCCCCCGTCCCTCCCTCTTCGCACGCCGTCTTTGCAGCCTGAAGGAAAACGACGACATACAGCTCGCCTACGTGCTGATGCAAACCGGAGGCGACCGGAAGCAATCGGCACGCATTCTGGGGATCACCGTCAGGCAATTGCAGAGGAAACTTGCCCAATTGAAAAAGGATCCGCTCTGGTCCGCGGTGGTCTGTGACCTTTAGGTCGTCGCTAACGACAAAAAGGTCGCCTACCATAAATACCTCTCCATTTCAGATGGATGGCCATCCCGACAACCCGGGGGTCGCACAAGGCTCCCGTGTTGAAGGCGACATTTTTTTCATCCCTGCCGGACATTTCCGTCCATTCCAGAACAATTTACCTAACGCAATCAAATAGATGGGCCGATGAAGCCCCCGGGTATCCTCCTGGCACGGCCTTTGCCCTACCTTTTACCAAAAAGAAGATTTGAAGAGAGGCAACTCCTTATAGGCCACCCGGATAGCGCGAAGGCATCCGTCGAAAAAAGAGAGGGAGGACTCAAGCCATGCTCGCATCCATGAAATTGATCGATCTGGTGGAGAGCCACGCCGAACAGATTGCCAGGCAATGGTCAGGCGATGTCGTCAAGCACCAGCGGACTCCTTTTTACCATGATCTCCCCAGGGAAAGGATCATTCCCCAAGCCATTCAATTCTACGACAATTTTCGGCGGATCTTCACAGCCAAGAATCCCTATGAGGCGGCGGGGGAGTTCTTCTCCCGTTATGCCGAGGCACGCTATAACGAAGGCATTCCCATGCATGAGGCCATTTATGCCCTCATCCTCATGAGGCGGCACATCTGGCTATACGCCGAATTCCAGGCCATCTTCATCACCGTCGTAGAACAGAGGCAGGCCCTGGACACCCTGAGCCGAACGATCCTGATGTTCGATTATGCGATGTATTTCATCACCAAAACCTACCAGGAACAGATGAGACAGGAGATCGACAGGAAAACGGGCGCCATTCGGTTACTCCAACTTGAGGGCCCAGCAGGGGACGGCAAGCAGACCGAAGGGATGAAAAAAACCATCATGACAATCCTGTTGATGGCTGCCGTCGGCCTGACCTATTACTGTCACGCTGTCCTAGGAACGGGGGTGATTTTTACCCATCTGTTGTACATCCCGATCGTGCTCGCCAGCGTCTGGTGGAAAAGGACGGGCGTCATCGTGTCCCTGTTCCTGGGCGCCATGCTGATGCTGAGCAATGTTTTTTTCCTGGAGGAGGCGCCCTTCGCAGACGATTTGATCCGGGCCTGTATGTTCGTCCTGATCTCTGCCGTAATTGCGCTGCTGAGCGAAGGACTGACGACGGCAAAGGAGCTTTACGCCTTCGCCGAAGCGAAGCGAGGAACGGAATAGCGGCGAAAGGCGGGTTTTACCCTAATGCAGAAAGAGGAGGGTTAAGGCAGTGCTGGACAAATCCCATATAGGAACCGTGGTATCCGTTCGCGGCAGTGTGATCGATGCCCGCTTTATGGAGAAGCTTCCGCCGATCAGAAACGTACTCACAGCCGGAGAGGAAGCCAAGATCAAGATTGAGGTGACGACACAGCTCGATGCGCACACCGTACGCGGGGTCGCATTGACCCCCACCCAGGGGCTGGCCCGCGGGTCCGTCATCAGCGACACGGGGGAAGCCTTCCAGGTTCCCGTCGGGCGGCGTGTATTGGGAAGGGTTTTCAACGTTTTTGGGAAAACACTGGACGACCTGGAAACCCTCGAGGGCGGTGAATGGCGTTCCATCCACCATTATCCGGTTCCTCTCACCCAGCAGTCCACCGTCTCCGAAATCTTCGAGACGGGGATCAAGGCCATCGACGTCCTCTCACCGCTTGAGCGCGGCGGAAAAGCGGGACTATTCGGGGGCGCCGGTGTAGGCAAGACGGTGTTGATCACGGAAATGATCCACAATACCGTCGGCCGGCATGAGGGAATCAGCATCTTCTGCGGCATCGGCGAGCGCTGCCGCGAAGGCGAGGAGCTCTACCGGGAAATGAAGGATGCCGGCGTTCTCGGCAACACCGTTCTCGTCTTCGGGCAGATGAATGAACCGCCGGGCGCCCGGTTCCGGGTGGGCCATGCCGCCCTTACCATGGCGGAATTCTTTCGGGATGATGACCGGCGCGACGTCCTTCTGTTGATCGACAATATTTTTCGGTTCATCCAGGCCGGCTCCGAGGTTTCGGGGCTCATGGGACAGCTTCCATCGCGCCTCGGCTATCAACCTACGATGGCGACCGAACTGGCGGAACTCGAAGAAAGAATCTGTAACACGACCTCCGGGGCCATTACCTCCATTCAGGCCGTCTACGTTCCGGCCGATGATTTTACGGACCCCTCGGCGGTTCACACCTTCGGGCATCTGTCCGCCTCCATCGTCCTGTCCCGCAAACGAGCCAGCGAAGGACTCTATCCCGCCATAGATCTCCTTCAGTCGGGATCGAAGATGATGATGCCCAATATCGCCGGGGAACGCCACTACCGTATCGCCCAGGAGATCCGCAAGACCCTCACCATCTACGAGGACCTCAAGGACATCATCGCCATGCTGGGGATTGCGGAACTGTCGCGGGAAGACCAGCGCACCGTCTACCGGGCGCGGCGTCTGGAACGGTTTTTCACGCAACCCTTCTTCGTGACCGAACAATTCACCGGCACGGCCGGGAAAATGGTTTCCCTCGAGGAGTCCCTGGAAGGCTGCGAAAGGATCCTGAACGACGAATTCGCCGACCAACCTGAGGGTTGTCTGTACATGATCGGATGCATCAGCGAGGCCAAAATAAAATGAATCTCAAGGTCCTTCTTCCCTCGGAGATCTTCATCGAGCAGGAGGTTACCAAGGTAACCGCCGAGGCAGTCAATGGTTCCTTCTGCATGCTGCCTCAACATATCGATTTCGTGGCGGCCCTGGTTCCCGGTCTTTTCTCCTACGAAGCCGCCGACGGTGCTCAAGTAATCCTGGCCATGGATGAAGGGGTTGTGATCAAGCGGGGAGCGGACGTCTTGGTATCCACGAGGAATGCCGTCAGGGGTCAGGATCTGGGAGCCCTCAGGCAGGTCGTCGAGGAACAGTTTCAGGAAATGGACGAACGGGAGAAAAAGGCGCGGACAGCAGCCGCAAAACTGGAAGCCGACTTGGTCAGGCGCTTCATGGAGCTGAAGGAACATGGATAAGAAGCCAACATCATCGAGCGAGAGGCGGCGGCGGATCGCCGAGTCCTTCAGCAACAAGATCGAGAAGCGGGGCTCCGTGAAGCTCCGCGCGCAGCGCCAGAAGGACCACACGGTCTGGTTCGGCCTGGGAATGTTCGGTACGGTGGGCTGGTCTGTGGCGATCCCCACCCTGATCGGCGTGGCCATCGGGGTATGGATCGACCGGGTGTGGCCGTCCCGTTTCTCCTGGACGCTCATGCTGCTGATTGGCGGCGTGATGCTGGGATGTCTCAACGCCTGGTACTGGGTGCGAAAGGCTGGGATCAACAGTGCAGAAAACGGGGAAGACAGTCCCTGAAGAAAAATGGGAAAACCGGTAGCGATAGGGTGGTTATGGAGATGACCTTCTTGGATACGGCGATGTACCTCGTCATGGCTTTGGCGGCCGGTACGGTCTTGGGGCTGCTCTATTTCTGGGGCCTCAGGGTGACCGTCGACCGCCTTGTTTCGACATCCCGACCCGTACGGCTCATGTTATCAAGTTACGCGCTCAGAGCGGGCGGACTCCTGACGGGGTTCTATCTGATCATGGGGGGCCATGGGGAACGCCTCGTCGCGCTTCTTGTAGGCTTTCTCCTGGCGAGACATACACTCATAAGGCGCTGGGGCGGTACGGCAACTCCGTCCCGCTGATGGGGAGGCAACCATGGAAGTCATGAATATATCCTATATCAGTCCCGACCAGGTCATCTTCTGGAAGTTGGCGGGAGGGCTTATAACAATCAATGCCACCCTCGTCTATACCTGGCTGGTGATGGCCATTCTCGTGGCGGGTTCGTGGTTGGTGACCAGGCATCTTTCGACGGGGATCCACGTCCCCCGGTGGCAGAATTTCCTGGAGGTGGTCGTTTCGGCCATTCGCAGCGAGATTCGCGATGTCAGCCCGGAAGGATCCGACCGGTACGTGCCCTTTATCGGCACCCTCTTTGTGTTTATTGCCCTCTCCAATGTCCTGGTGATCGTCCCCGGTTACGTGGCCCCGACGGCATCGCTGACGACAACGGCGGCTCTCGCCATCACTGTTTTCATTGCCGTCCCCCTGTACGGCATCACGAAACAGGGCATTATCGAGTACCTGAAGGAATACTTCCGACCCACCTTCATCTTCTTCCCCTTCCATGTGATGGGGGAGCTGTCGCGTACCCTTGCACTGGCCGTGAGGCTCTTCGGCAACATCATGAGCCATGAAAAGGTCGTCGGTATCCTGCTAGCCGTAACGCCCCTCTTCTTCCCGATCGTTATGCAGGCATTAGGGCTTCTGATCGGCATGATTCAGGCTTATATCTTTTCCATTCTAGCTATGGTTTACATCGCCTCGGCAACCCAGGCGCATGAAGACAAAAAACACGGCACGGAAAAAGACGGATTGGCCGCCCAAAGGGCCAATCCATAACTAAAAAATGAAGAAAGGAAGGGGAAAATATGGACAGTTTCAGTTTCATTGCAATGGCTTCTATCGTAACGGCGGGATTGTGCATGTGCATCGGAGCCATCGGACCGGCCTTGGGCCAGGGACGGGCCGTTCAGGGTGCCTTGAGCTCCATTGCCCAGCAACCGGATGAACGGAACACGCTGATGCGGACGCTCTTTGTGGGGCTTGCCATGATCGAGTCCATCGCCATCTACTGTTTCGTCATCTCCATGATCCTGATTTTCGCCAACCCGTTCTGGAATGTGGTTATCTCGAAAGTACTATCCAAGACAGGAGGATGAGCCATGCATATCGACTGGTTCGTATTTTTTGCCCAGATCGTCAATTTCCTCATCCTTGTGTACCTGCTCAAACGTTTCCTCTACGGCCGGATCATCGCCGCCATGGATAATCGGGAGGCCCTGATCGCATCTCGGCTCGAAGATGCCGAGCGGTTGAAGAGTGAAGCCGGACAGTCCGCCGAGGCATACGAGAAGAAATATCAGTCTCTCTTGGAAAGATCCGAAGAAATGCTCAACCAAGCCAAGGAGGCGGCGAAAGCCCGGGAAGTGGAATTGATGGACAGGGCCCGCGAAGAGGTGGATCAGGTCCGGCAACGCTGGTTGGAAACGATCGAAAGAGAGAAGATTTCTTTTCTACAAGACCTGCGAAAAAGAGCGGGCAGTCAGGTCTACGCTATCGCCCGCAACGCCTTGACGGAGCTCGCCGATGCCGAGTTGGAACGGAGGATCGCCGACGTTTTCCTCGACAGGCTTCGCAATCTCGATAGCACCCAGGCACAAGCCATCCGGGAAACGATGGGGAAGTCCGCGACCGATGTCATGATCAAGAGTGCCTTCGAGATCCCCCCCGACATCCGGGAGCAGATCAAAGGCGCCCTAAAGCCCTACCTTACGGACGGTTCAGGCATAGCCTTTGAGACGTCTTCGGAGGTGATCTCCGGCGTCGAGATGCGGGCCCAGGGACACAAGGTTGCCTGGAGCCTGAACGACTACCTGGAAACGCTGGAAGAGAACTTTTCCCAGGCGCTCCAATTGGAAGCCATGAAAAAACATTGACGAGAACAAGCGGGGTATCCTTATGGACAGCACGGCAAACGAGACCGCTGTATTGAGATCGTTTCTGGACGAGACTTTCACGACCCTCAGCGATGTCCTTGCACAGCAGAAACCCGAACTCAACCAGCGGGAAGTGGGTGTCATCAAGTTCGTCGGCCAGGGCATCGTTCGGGCCGGAGGCCTTCCCAACGTCAAGGCGGAGGAGCTGGTCCGCTTTCCCGGCAATAATCTGGGGCTGGTGTTCAATGTCGATCCCGGGGAAGTGGGAATCATCCTGCTCGACCGCAGCGAACACCTCAGCGCCGGCTCCGAGGTGCGCCGCACGGAGCGGGTCCTCGATGTTCCCGTGGGCGAAGGCCTCCTCGGACGCGTCATCGATCCGATGGGGAGGCCGCTTGACAATCAGGGAGAAATACGAACCATCCGGCGTCTCCCCGTGGAGAGAGAGGCACCTCCCGTGATGGCCCGATCCCCGGTCACCGTTCCCCTGCAGACAGGAATCAAGGTGATCGACGCCCTTATCCCCATCGGCCGAGGGCAGCGGGAACTCATCGTGGGCGACCGCCAAAGCGGCAAGACCGCCATCGCCCTGGATACCATGATCAACCAGCGTGACAAAGAGGTCATCTGCATCTACTGCGCCATCGGCAAGCAGAGTTCCGACGTGGCGAAAGTGATTGCGGACCTGCGGGCTCATCATGCCATGTCCTACTGTCTTGTCGTGGTCGCCGCCGGCGAGGATCCGCCGGGCCTGCAGTTCGTGGCCCCCTATGCGGCCACGACGATGGGAGAATACTTCATGGAACAGGGCCGTGACGTCCTGATCGTTTACGACGACCTGACACGCCACGCAAGGGCCTACCGGGAACTTTCACTATTGCTGCGACGCCCGCCCGGCCGGGAAGCCTTTCCGGGCGACATTTTCTATATCCATTCGCGCATGCTGGAGCGTTCCACCCACCTGAAGGACGAGCACGGCGGCGGGTCTCTGACGGCACTTCCCGTCGTCGAAACGGAGGCCCAGGATATCTCCTCCTACATCCCAACGAACCTCATCTCCATCACCGACGGCCAGATATACCTCTCTCCCCGCCTCTTTCAGAAGGGGATCCTGCCTGCCGTAGACGTGGGCAAATCGGTTTCACGGGTGGGGGGCAAGGCCCAACTGGCCGCCTACCGGGCCGTAGCCAGCGATCTTCGCCTTTCTTACACCCAGTTCGAAGAGCTGGAATCTTTCTCCCGTTTCGGTACAAGACTCGACGAGGCCACCCGAAAGGTTCTCGAACGGGGATGGCGCGTTCGGGAAATTCTCAAGCAGCCGCAGTACGAACCCATGCCTGTATCGGAACAGATCGCCGCCCTGCTGGCCATTACGGGAGATGTCCTGGACGATGTCGCCATCGAAGGGATCAGCGAGGCGGAAAGGAACGTTCGCAGGGCCGCGGTGACACAACTTTCCGACCTGTGCAGCCGGATAGAAGCGGGAAATCCCTTTGACGATGACAGCCGCAACGCCCTGCTTCAGGCGGCGAGAGGCGCCGTCGGCACCGGGCAGACGGAGACAGGAAATGCAGACCATTGAATCCCTCAAGAGAAAGATCAAGAGCGCCACGGATCTGCAGTCGGTCGTTCGGACTATGAAGGCCCTGGCGGCGGTGAGTATCCGCCAGTACCAGCGGGCCGTGGAATCGCTGGCGGTTTACAACAGGACTGTAGAATCGGGCCTGCAAATCGCCCTGAAGAACAGAGAAAAAAATGCCTTTCTATTCAGCGGTAAAGTTCCACAAATCCGACATCTCGGCGCCATTATCTTCGGCTCCGATCAAGGCCTCTGCGGTCAGCTCAACGCTCAGATCGTGTCTTTTGCTGTGGAAAAGATGGATGAACTGGGTATTGATCGGAAAGATCGGACCGTCATGGCCGTGGGGATGCGTCTAACGGATTATATAGAAGATACGGGACAGCCCATTATCGAAAGCCTCACGACACCCGGATCAACGGCAGGAATCACACCGATGGTCCAGGAAATCATGATGATCCTTGAGCAATGGCGCTTCAATCTTCAGATTGACCATGTATACCTTTTTTACAGTGAATACCTTACCGGTGCCTCCTACCGTCCCTTCATGCTGCCCCTGTTGCCGGTGGATCAGACATGGCTGGCAAACCTGGAACGGCAGAAATGGGAATCCCGTACGCTGCCGATCTTTACGATGGACTGGGATGCCCTGTTTTCGGCATTGATCCGCGAGTATCTGTTCGTGTCTCTTTACCGCGCCTTTGCAGAGTCTCTGGCCAGTGAGAACGCGAGCCGCCTCGCCGCCATGCAGAACGCCGAAAAGAATATCGAGGAACGCCTGACAGAACTTCAGGGACAGTTTCACCGGCAGCGGCAGATGACCATCACCGAGGAACTGCTCGACATCCTGGCCGGTTTCGAGGCCCTGGCTGCATCGGGGGATTGATGTTTCAATACGGCAATACATGAAAGGAGGTCCGATCAGCCTTATGGATAAAAGAATATGTGCAATATGCGCCTGGCGGGGAACCTGCCAGAAGCGGTTTACCGTTCAGACGGACGCCCTTTTAAATGTCCACTGCCCGGACTTCACCCGAGATGTGACCCTGAAGAACTTCAGGGACGTGGAAGAGGCCGTCATGGACAAACCGGTCTCCGGAAAAGGAGGACCCCGCAACGTCGAGAAACTGGTCGAGGAACAGCTTCAGAAATGGCGCCTCCGGATGGAGGAGAGCGAGCAGGAACTGGAGAAGGTGACCGCCTTACCCGTCATCACCATATCCCGGGAGGCGGGCAGCCGGGGAAGCGAGGTTGCGAGGCGGGTGGCCGCAAAGCTCGGCATGGATCTCATGGGAGGACAGATACTCCAGCATGTGGCCGAAAGCACGAAGATGACGCGGAAAGTCATCGAATCCCTCGATGAAAAAGACCTACGGCTGCGCGACGTCTGGCTCGGCGCCCTCTTCGATCCGAAGCATCTGTCGCCCGATGTTTATTTCCGCCATCTCGTCAGGGTCATCGGCACCATCGGACGATACGGCAATGCCCTCATCGTCGGCAGGGGCGCCCATTTCATCCTGCCCCGGGAAACCACTTTCAGGGTGCGAATCACGGCTCCCCTGGAGATGAGAATCCGAAACGTTATGGCGGAAAGAAACTATTCGGGGGACGAAGCGGAACGCTACGTGACGAAGACGGAATCGAACCGCAGGGCTTTCATGAAAAAGAACTTCCGCGCCGACATTGCCGATCCCGCCAACTACGATCTGGTGGTCAATATGCAGTCCCTCGGCATCAGCGGGGCCGTCAACGCCATTATCGCCTCATTCGAAACCTGGAAGAAGACACGCTAAGTCCACCTTCCCGACTCTTCAACCCCCTTCGGAGACAGGAAGGCCTTCCGCTGAGGGGGCAGGCTTTTGCCTGCCCCCTCAGGTCAGCAAGCAAAATACGTAACCACAGAGTGCCCCCCTGCCCTTCGTCTCAACCGAGTTTGGACATCATTGATCTTGCAAAATCCTTGGCATCGGCCAGATCCGCTTCGTTGGGATGCCCTTCGGCGCTCATGGCCTCTTCGGCCCAGGCCTTGTGTTCCGGCTGCTTCATGAGGGCCTCGATGACTCGGTGATCCACCTTGCCCCGGCATCCGAAGGTCCCCAGGATCTTGTGCTTCGAGGCAAGCCCCACCGCATGCTCGAAGGCCTGCTTGGGAAGCTGTCCGCCGCGAAGCGATCCGTGGGTGGAAAAGAGCGCGATCCTCTGCCCCTCGGGCAGGAGCTTGAAGACGGCCTGGGCCTTGCCCGGAACACTGTGGGCATGGACGGGAAATCCGCAAAATATGATATCGTAACCGCCGGCATCCTGCAAATCCTGGATGGGGACGATGTCCTTCCTGACGTGAAGCGCCTCATGGATGGCGCGCGCGACTTTTTCGGTATTGCCGGTCTGGGAAAAGTACGTGACCAATGCCTTCATGCTCTTATGCCTCCTTCGGGATAAACTCCAATTTGCAGATCCTTTACAAAATTTTCTCTTCTTGGGCAAGAAGTTATACGTCGTTATCGGGACGAGGGGATATTCCCCATTCTCCATCGCCTGTCATCATCCCTGATGGGCGGCGGCGGAATCGCCACCGTGCCGTCCGCCTTGACCCGGACGGACGTCCTGGCCGAAAGGATCGAATACCAGATGCCGATGGGTCTGCCTTCCGGATCCCGAATGACAAATCCATGGAGGAATTCGTTGTTTAACAGCGCCCTGGACTGCATATCGCTCACGAAGCGCCTCATGACTTCCGGTTCGGGGTCGACGGGCTTCCAAAGCCCGGCTTCCAGGGCAAAGGTTTTCTTGAGCCCCAGGATTGCATTGGGATAGACTTCGGGTCCGCTGAAATAATAGTTGAGATCCCGATCAAATTCATAGCGTTCAAAGGTTCCGGTAATGTCGCTGCTCGGGAGGATTGTGCCGTAATCCCGGAAAAGAGCGGCACTGCACCCCACCAGTACGGCCGCCGCCGTCAGCATCAGGATCCATGCAGGGATGCGTTCCTTGCTTTTCATTCCATGCCTCCGCTTTTTCCTTTTTATGATCGAGACGGACTTTGAACGAGTCGCTTCTCATGCTCCTTTATTCTTGTTGTGAAGAGAAGATAGGGCAAGGAAGAGGCGCTGTCAAGAAATCAAAACAGGATGGCTTTACGATTTCTTCTTTCAATGAAGAGCCCTTGAGACGTGGATTTATGAAGGACGGCAAGGAGTTTCGGTTTCAATCCATCAAGGGGATAAGGTTATACGGCTAGATCGATTTGTTGAATCGTTCCTGCACGACCGTCCTCCGAAACATAAATGCCCGTTCGTCTGATCCGGCCTTCGGTTTCATTGTTGCCGTTCTTTACATCGAAGGCCGTTTCGGCGGCGGGGAGATAGATGGCCCCGACGCCGCTTTCCTTGAGACCCTTGAGAGCATCCTGCCCGTTCTCGTCCTTCATCCAGCTATAGAGTCGAGCGTATCCCCTGTCGCTTTCATCGATCCAGCCGTCTCGGGTCTCATCCAATGCCGAAAGCTCGCCAAACCCGTTTCCCGTTGCGGGTCCAAAAAGCTCGCTGCCGCTGTTTACCTTTCGATCCGCATTTCTGTCAAAGACGAGAAAGCCGCTTCCCGCCGCCACAAAGGATATGTTTTCGTCGATGCCGTCCGAGTCGAGATCGAAGGCGAATTTCTGGTCCGTCAGTTTCGCGGCATTTCCGTTGAAATTGATTACCAGCGGGTCGAGCAGGGCGTCACCCGCACGCAGGGATATATCCGTGGACTGGAAAAACTCCCTGCTCATGTTGAGGCGCACCGAAAAGGGAATTTCCCGGCCGTCGGCGGTTTTGACGATTCCCGCCGCTGCGAAGGCCGTTCGCTCCTTTTCCGAGTAGGTTTCATGATGTTCATACTGTACCCCCCAACCGACTCGGTTTGCGCCTTCAGGGGGATCCATCCTTGACAGATCTTCCATTGCCCTATTCTGCGGACTGTCATCCGTCTCCGGTCCTTTGTAAAGCTTGATTTGCCTGCCCGTCAAAGCTTCGATCAGTTCTTTGAGAATAAAAAGCTTCGGGTCGTTTTGAATCACTTCCTCCATGTCCAGAGAAGCCGTGCTCGATTCCTCTTCGGAAAGGGGCATTGTTTTTCCCGAAAGCTCAACAGTGTCGATGCCGGTTGACCGGGACGGCGGGTTTGCCCAGACCCTGAATTCTTCAACGACTGCGTGCTTGTTTTCCTTCAAATGATTGGACACCATTGCCACAGTTGAACTTGCTATTTTCATTGAACCTCTCCGTCACTGAGTCTTTTCCGAGCCGGATCTTCAACAGGTTTCTCCCCCCCGGTCCCATAACGGACGAGGGTTCCTCCGCGCAGCAAGGGTGTTTCGCCCGTCCATGCGATAAAATCGGAATGGTATTTCTATCGGCATATCACAGGAAATACTTGACCTGGACCGTTTCGTCGTCTATTTTGGCCGCCGACAACCGAAAACAAAGGGCTTCCGGAAGGAGAAAAACATCATGGTTCCGAAAGGGGCTTCAGAAAGGGCGGAAACATCGGGATACAGAAAGCTTGAGCTTTTCTTCATGAGCGGCACCGGCAATTCCTACCGCAACGCCAAGTGGATCGAAGCCGAGGCCAAAGAGCTTCATCTGAAAACGAACATCAACCTCGTTCCGGCCACCCATCCCACCTCCGTTTCCATGGAGCGGCAGACCCTCTACGGATTTGTAATGCCCACCCATGCCTTCACCGCCCCCTGGCCCATGATCAAGTTCGTGTTGAGGCTTCCCCGAGCGAGAGGGGCCCATGCCTTTTCCATCGTTGGTCGCGGCGGTTCCAAGGCGGGAAACACCTATATACCCGGCCTGGAAGGAACGGCCTGTTACCTGATGGCGCTTCTTCTACTGCTCAAGGGATTCAGCGTGCGGGGCGTCCTGGCGGTCGATATGCCCGGAAACTGGGTCGTCGCCTATCCGGCGCCTTCGCCGGAGAAGGCGGCCGGCATCATCAATCGCGCCAGAGCCAAAACGCTCGCTTTTTTCGCGAAAATAATGGAAGGAAAACGGTCTTTCGGCGGATGGATCGGCCTCGGATTCGGTTTTTTGCTTGCTCCCATCTCGATAGCCTACCTGATCGTGGGACGGTTCTTTCTGGCCAAGATCTTTTTTGCCAACAACGACTGCAACGGCTGCGGCCTCTGTGCCAGGAACTGTTCCTACGGAGGTATCAGGATGAGGGGCCTCGAAAAACCCCGGCCCTATTGGACTTATAACTGTGAAAACTGCATGCGCTGTATGGCCTATTGTCCCGAAAAGGCTATCGAGGCGGGCCATTCCTGGGCGGTTATCCTCTACTTCGTCTCGTCGACGAGCGTTTCCGTATATCTTCTGAATCTCCTCGCTCCCTACACAGGAGAGATCGTAATGAATCCCTGGCTGGCACTCCCGCTGCAATACGCCTATCTGCTGGCATCCATGGCGGCGGCCTACTGGCTCTTTTCGATCCTTCTGCGAGTGCCCTTGATCAACAGCATCTTCACCCACACGACCTTCACCCATGTCTTCCGGCGCTATCACGAACCGGAAACCAAGGCCCGGGACCTCCTATAAATCGAAACCGTCTGAAGACAAATATTGACAGTTTTTCGCTATGGGTGTAGAAGTTTCGCGTTGCCATATCGTAAATGTTCGCAGAGACCGACGGGATGAAGCCAGCGAAGAAGAAAAAACCGGTGCCGGTACAGAAGATCAAACCCGTGCAGAAGGTCCAGCCGAAAACGGGACGGTTGGGAAAGTGGCGGATGAAACTGGAAGCGCTTCCTCCGCGTCTATGGACCTTCGGCGGAGCGGCCTTGCTGATCCTGGCGGTCGGCTGGTTCCTGCTGGCACCCGCTGAAGAGGAGGCTCCCCAGGGACCGGCCCCGTCGGCGGTTTTAGGAACCGAAAAGACCACGAGCCGTCAACAACCGGTCTCCAGCACCCCTCCCGACACCAGGATGGCGGGAAAAAGGGCTTACTTCATTCAATCCGTTCGCCTGGAGCCTTCCGAACCCACCAGGATGGACAGCCTGAAGGCAGAGGTCGAGGTCCTGCCAGACTCCCCCGGGCAGCTCGATTTCTCCTATCAGTGGAAGGTAAATGGTCTAGTCATCGAGGACGTCACGGGGGAAACGTTGCAATTATCGCCCTTCAAAAAACGGGATCTCATCACCGTCACCGTAACTCCCTATGACGGCGGCAACGCCGGCATTGCGATGGAGAGCCCCACGATAGCCATCCAAAACATCCCGCCGACACTCGAGTTGGAAGCCATGACCCAGTCGAAAAAAGTCGGGGAAACCATCCAGCTCCAACTTCTCGGCAACGACCCCGACGGAGGCGAGTTGAGCTTCAGCCTGGAGTCCCCCTTCCTTGAGGGGATGACCATCGATAAAGACACGGGAAAGATCTCCTGGCCCGTCAAACCGGGCCAGAAAGGAACCTTCTACTTTGGCGCCGCCGTTCAGGACAGCGATCAGGCAAAAGTCGCAAAAATCTTCGATATCACCATAGAATAGCCATACCCTTTTCCTACGCATGCAACCACAGCTTGACGGCGGTCCCCGGATCGTCTATTTATGCTCCGACCGCAGAAGAAAACGGAATCACGGAAGGAGGAGACAGGGCATCATGGCCATGCCGCTGGAGGGCATCAGGGTTCTGGACTGGACGCAATGGCAGCAGGGGCCGGTCAGCACAGTCATCCTGGCCGACATGGGCGCCGACGTCATCAAGATCGAACATCGCGAACGGGGCGATCCCGGCCGGGGCATGAAGTCCATCATGGGCGTCATGTCGAAGCGGGACCTGCCGGTCAATACCTACTTCGAAAGCCAGAATCGAAACAAGCGGGGCATCACCCTGGACCTCGGCAAGGTGAAGGGAAGGGAGGTCTTCCACCGCCTTGCCAAGGGCGCCGACGTTCTCGTCCATAACTTCCGGAAGCATGTCCCGGCGAAGCTGGGCGTGGACTATGAAACCCTCTCTGCGCTCAACCCGCGTCTCGTCTACGCCGTAGGCTCCAGCTTCGGCCCGGAAGGTCCCGAGGCGGGCGATACGGCCATGGACTTGATCGCCCAGGCGCGCAGCGGGATCATGTTCACCACCGGTCCGCTCAGGGAGGGACCGCGGCCCGTTCAGGGAGGGCTCGCCGACCAGGTCGGGGCGACCCACCTGGCCTTGGCCGTCATGGGGGCGCTGCTCGCCCGGGAACGAACCGGCCGGGGACAGATGGTGGAGGTCTCCCTGCTGGGGAGCATGATCTGGTTCCAGCAGCTTCATGTCCAACTTTCGCTCTCCGTCGATAGAACCA
The DNA here is from genome assembly GCA_016929555.1 of Deltaproteobacteria bacterium. Classification (GTDB taxonomy): domain Bacteria; phylum Desulfobacterota; class Syntrophia; order Syntrophales; family JAFGIO01; genus JAFGIO01. Next base: position 18,900 of record JAFGIO010000170.1, read on the forward strand.
TCTCGGCGGGGGACCGCAAACGGCAGAGAAATCCCCTGTGGAACCACTACCCCTGCAGCGACGGGCGCTGGATCATGCTCTCCATGCTTCAATCGGACCGCTACTGGACCGATTTCTGCCGCGCCCTCGGCCGGGAGGACCTCGCCGCGGACCCGCGCTTCGCGAACATGGCCGCCCGGGGAGAAAACGCCCGGGTCGTCATCGAGGAACTCGACACGACCTTCCTGACGAAACCGCGTAGCGAGTGGATGCAGATCCTAAGGGAAGGCGGCGATTTCATCTTCGGTCCCGTCAACACCTACCTCGATTTCCTCGACGACCCGCAGGTTCTGGCCAACCGCTATATTGCCGACTTTGAACACCCGACGGCGGGAACCGTGAAGATCGTGAACCACCCCTTTCACTTCAGCGAAACGCCCGCCGCGGTGAGGCTGCCGGCACCCGAATTCGGCCAGCACACCGAGGAGGTGCTCCTGGAGGCCGGCTACTCCTGGGAGGAGATTGAAAATCTGCGGCGGGACGAGGTCATCTAAGCTGCGCCGGTTGCCCTCCTCCAGGGAGGCATCAATGCTGGGTCCGGGCTTCGGCCCGGCTGCCGCTTGGCGGTTTCACTCATAATACGCAGACGTCAGCCGTTTGTCCCTATTCACCGACCCGAAGGGCAAGGGGGGGTCGAAGCGGCCGCGGATTTCGCCCGTCCCCCTTCCCAAGCGTTTACAGCTAGAATTCCTTGCCTGAACGGTATGCAATCTCTAA
>JAFGIO010000171.1 GCA_016929555.1 Deltaproteobacteria bacterium
AATCATCAAAACTATCAAGAGGAGTTTATGCGATTCGACATAGCGAAAAGCGGCAGCGGTCTCGTTTACGAAATCCGGTCCATTGTCAATATTGCCAACAAGCTCAAGGGATACGGAACGCAAGTGTATTGGGAGAATATCGGCGATCCCGTCGAAAAGGGCGAGAAAATCCCCGAATGGATGAAGGAGGTCCTCATCGATATTCTCAGGGAAAACAGATCCTTTGCCTACTCCCCGACGAAGGGGATGCTTGAAACCAGGGAATTCCTCGTCGAGCGCGTGAACAGGCGGGGCAAGGTTCAGATTACCCCCGAGGATATCATTTTTTTCAACGGCCTCGGCGACGCCATCGCCAGGGCCTATAGCTCCATCCGGGTCGACGCTCGGATCATCATGCCGGAGCCGACCTACTCCACCCATCTGCTGGCCGAGGTCCTCCATGCCTCCTTTCCGCCGAATACCTACCGGATGAATCCTTACAGCAACTGGTATCCGGATATCCGCGAACTCGAGCAGAAGGTGAAAAGCCATCGGTCCATCGTGGGAATTCTTGTCATCAACCCCGACAATCCGACGGGTTTCGTCTACCCGGCGGAGACCCTCAAGCAGATCGTTGATATTGCGAAAGAATACGACCTCTTTCTGGTCTTTGACGAAACGTATCATAATCTCGTCTACGGCCGGAAAAAAACGCCGCGCCTGTCCGATGTCGTCGGCGATGTGCCCGCCATCTGTATGAAGGGCATCTCCAAGGAGTTTCCCTGGCCAGGCTCCCGTTGCGGCTGGATCGAGGTCTATAACTCCGAGAAGGACGAGATTTTTTCCAGATATGTCGACGCCATCCTGAACCAGAAAATGTCGGAAGTCTGCTCCACGACGCTGCCGCAACTCGCTATTCCGAAGATCATGTCTCATCCCGAGTATGAGAATTACCTGGCGGAGAGGATCAGGCACTACGAGAAGCTTTCCGATATCGCCTTCAACATCCTGAAAGATCTGCCCTATATCATGGTCAACAGGACCAACGGGGCCTTCTACATGACGGTGGTTTTCAACGAAGCGGTCCTCAATAACCGGCAGATCCTGCCCATCAAGAATCGGGAGATCAAAAGCTATATCGAGCAACTGACGGCCGAGAAGATCGAGTTCGATAAGCGATTCGTCTATTATCTGCTGGGGGCTACAGGAATCTGCGTCGTGCCGCTGACCTCTTTTTTCACCTCCCTTCCAGGTTTTCGGATGACGCTTTTGGACAAGGATGCCGACAATTTCGAATTTGTGATCAAGATCATCGCGGAAAAGATCGTCCAATATATCGAATCTTCTAACTGAATTGCATTTGTGCCGGGTCGAACCGTTTCTTCGAAGCGGCGTGACGGCCCGTCATCTGAATCCTGTTTACGGACAACGCTACCCAGTCCGTTTCATCCTAATGATCGGAGGACCATCATGACAGAACTCAAACACCTCTTCTCGCCGCTGCGGGTGGGAAGCATGGAACTGAAGAACCGGATCGTCCTGCTGCCGACGGCCCTCGGTTACGCCCAGGACGGCGTGCCCTCGAAGCGGTTGACGACCTATCTCGAAGAGCGCGCCCGGGGCGGGGTGGGATGCATGGAGACGCCCTGCAGCTTTTTTCCCGCCTCCGAAGGCATCGAGGGAACCTTCATGCTGGACGCTTCCGACAGGGATCATATACCGGCCTTCAGAAAACTGACCGATCTCATTCACAGCTACGGCGTCCCCATCGTAGGCCAGTTGATCACGCTCATGGGATGGCGCAGGGAAAAGGGCGGCCCCTACGAGCTGGTTTACCCTTCCGTTACGGCGATGCGCCGGCGGGAATTCCTGCCGCCCAGGGAGATCACCGTGGAAGAGATCGGCCTGTTCGTGAGGCAGCACGGCGATGCGGCGAAAATTCTGCGGGAATCGGGTTTCGATGCCGTGGAGGTCATGGGCGGTGTGGGCGCCGTCCTGAGCCGGTTCATGTCGCCGCTGGCCAACCTGCGGACCGATGACTACGGGGGCAGCTTCGAGAAAAGGATGCGGCTGCCTCTGGAAATCATTGCCGAAATCAAGAAGAAGGCCGGAGAAGACTTCCCCCTTCTGTGGCGGTACTCGGGGCATGAATTCATGGAGGGCGGCTTCGATGTCGAAGAGGCCGGAGAGATCGGGCGCTGCCTTGAGAAGGCCGGAGTCAAATGGCTGAACCTCCAGGTGGGCTGGCACGACAGCCCCATCCCGCTCATCACCAAGGAGGTTCCCCAGGGGCATTGGGTCTATATCGCCGAGCGCATCAAGAAAAAGATTTCCATTCCCGTCATGACGACGTACCGGATCACCGATCCCGTCATGGCGGACAGGATCGTCGCAGAGGGTCGAGCGGACCTCATCGGCATGGCCCGAGCGCTTTTCTGCGATCCCGAATTCCCGAACAAGGCGAAGGAGGGACGGCTGGACGAGATCAACCGCTGCATCTGCTGCTGCCGCTGCGTCGACCAGGCCGTGGGCGGGGGGAAGCCCTTCGAGATCTGCAGCGTCAACCCACGCATCGGTCCCGAACTGGATACGCCCCTGGAGCCGGCGGCACGAAAGAAGCGGATCCTTGTCGTGGGCGGAGGCGTGGCCGGCATGGAAGCGGCCCGGGTGGCGGCCTTGCGGGGTCACCAGGTAACCCTCTGGGAACGGTCCGACCGTCTGGGGGGGCTGCTGGACTGGGCCATGGTTCCCCCGAACAAGACGGAGCTCCGGTATGTGCTCGACTATCTCGGAAACCAGCTTCGGAGGCTGGGTGTGGACGTTCGCGTCCTCAAGGAGGCCACGGCTGAAGCGGTCATCATGGAGAAACCCGGGGCCGTCGTCGTTGCGACGGGCTCCCACCCCATCGTTCCGCTGATTCCGGGCATCGAGGGACCGAATGTCGTCCTGGCGCTGGATGTCCTCGCCGGCAAGGCCGACGTGGGGCAGCGGGTCGTGATCGTGGGCGGCGGCAAGATCGGCTGCGAGACGGCCCAGCACCTGCTCACAAAGGGAAAGACGATCACCATTGTAGAGATGCTCGCCAAGATCGGCGTGGACATCGGCGCCTCGGAGCGCTTCATCACCGTCAACGGCCTGCGGCAGGCGGGGGTGGCCCTCGAACCCAATGCGAAGGTCGTCGAGATCACTCCGGAGGGAGTAAAGACGCTCCGGGAGGGTAGCGAAGTCACCTTTGAAGGCGATACCGTCGTCATCTCCGTGGGCATGGAGGCGACGAAAGACTTGGAGAAGGCCCTTCGCGGCAAGGTGGACGAGATCTACGCCGTGGGCGATTGCGTGGAGCCCAAACGCATCGGCGACGCCATCAAGGCCGCCTACCTGACGGCCCGAGACATTTAGGACAAAATAGGTATTTTTTGACGTAACAAGAAAATCCCCTTCCCTGTAACTCTCCCCCTCGAGGGGGAGGGTTGGGGTGGGGGTGATTTTCATGCTTCGTGGCGCCCCACGAGGCAGGGATGTTTTTTACGGGTTCGTCTTTCTTGATGACCTCGTAAAAAGTACGATTTGACCCATTTTTGTCAGTCCCGCGAAAGCGGGAATCCCGTATTTTCAATATGTTCTGGACACCACTTTCCCCCGCTTTCGCGGGGGCAGGCTTCAAGGGGTTGACAGGGTTTGCGACTTTTTACGGGACCATCTTTCTTGATTGGTCGATGATTTGCTGCAGGTTCAGCAACGGGATGTCACCTTAGGATGCGGGCATGCTGTTCGGAATCGCCGCAGACATGATCGTGCTTCTGCATCTTGCCTTTATCCTCTTTGTCGTTCTGGGGGGAGGCCTCGTTCTGAAGTGGCGTCGGCTGGCCTGGATTCACCTGCCCTGCGTTTTCTGGGGCGCCTTCATCGAATTCACCGGGGGAATCTGCCCGCTCACGCCGCTGGAAAACAGACTTCGGAGGGAAACCGGGGGCGGGGGGTACGCCGGTGACTTCATCGGCCACTACCTGCTGCCCCTGATCTATCCGGATCAGTTGACGGCAGCTATTCAGACGGCCCTGGGACTCGCTGTCTTGGTTTTGAACGGGCTGGTCTATGGCCTGCTGTTTATTCGGGGGAATCCCGAAAAAGCAAAGACGGAATAACGTTTGGTTTCGGTGTTTCGGCGGTTTCTTTTTTTTTCGGGAGGGCAAGAGAGTTCCCCCATGATCGCGAGAGTGTTCATGCAGCTCTCTGCCCGACACCAGCACGGAAGGAAACCTGCTTCACGGGATCAAAAGGAAAAGAATGTTTCCGGTTCCTTGCGTTGCTGAAACTTGGTGCTCAACCATTGCGCGATCTTTCTGATGCTCACATCCTCCATGATCCTTGCCATTTCCGGACAGCCCTTGACGCAGGCGCAGCAGTGGATGCAGGCCTGTGCATCCGTCGTCAACCTCTCGCTCAGGACAATGGCGGCGGTGGGGCAAAGAAAAACACAGTTGCCGCATTTCGTGCAAAGATCCTCCCTGGTGACCGGCGGAGCCGCGGGGAGAACCATTCTGTCGTTTAGAGGAATATTTCCAGGTACCTGAAGGGCGGGCAGGTCATCGATCCTGTCAATGGCGTCGAGGCGCTGCCGGATCGTTTTTCCAAAGTTCTCTGCTGCAAGGAGGTCTTCCCCGTCGGGACGCCCGACGGCAATCGGTTTTTCGGCATCGGAGTAGGAATGCTCCCCGATGAAGGCGCCGGCGGCTACCGGCATGAATCCCCGTTCCCTTGCGAGCCCGTTCAATTCCAGAAGGGCATCTTCGTAGGCCCGGTTCCCGTACACGACGATGACGACAGCCGGCTTGTTCGCGCCACGGAGGCGGAGAAGCCTATCGGCTGCAACGCCTGGAATCCGCCCGGCGTAAACAGGCGCCCCGATAACAATCAAATCCTCTTGCATTTTCGCAGGATGTCCGGCACCGCCTCCGGGCAGGGTCAAGTCGCAACGCACCGTCCGAGCGGCTCCTATTCCCCGGCCGATGCCCTCGACGATCTTCCTTGACGTTCCCGTAGGAGAAAAATACACGAGTTTCAGAGAGCGAATATTCATAAGGCTCCTTTCAGATACCGCGAAGAGGGTGCGTCCGTCTTTGCCACACCCGGTTCAGAGGGGCGAATCGCTGGGTACCATGGGAAATTTCGATGCGAAATCTGCACCGGTTGACATGGCTTGTCAAACACACCATTTTTTGAGGCATTTTCTTCTTGACACACGAGACCCAACCGTTTACATAGATTCCACTGGAGAGAAAGTTCTTATTAATTAGGAGGATAGACAGAATCCTCGTTCTCGTCCATCCAGGCGGTTGGATACGGCCGAGGCCGGCAATGCCCTTTCAGAGAGGGATGCTTCACCATGAGGAGGGATTATGGAATACCAAACGATTTTGTACGCAAAGGAGGGACACATCGCCAAGATAACCCTTAATCGTCCCGAGAATTTAAATGCTTACACCCATCTTCTTCTTGAAGAGATGCTCCATGCCATCAATGAGGTCCGACAGGACGATGATATCCGAGTGCTTGTCGTCACGGGTGCGGGACGTGCTTTTTGTTCGGGCGCCGATTTGAGTCAGGCATTTGAAGGCTTCGGACACAGCCGACCGCTTGCTTCGGTAATGGAGATGCGGGAAGGATTCCACCAAATGTTGATCAGCTTGAGGAGACTCGATAAGCCGACGATAGCAGCCATAAACGGATCTGCTGTGGCGGGGGGGCTCAGTCTCGCACTGGTCTGCGATTTTCGAGTGGCGTCGGATAAGGCCAGGATCGGTGAAGGATCCCTGCGGTTCGGTTTCGTGCCGGACGAAGGAGGCGCCTATCTTCTACCGCGTATCGTAGGTCTTGAAAAAGCTCTGGAATTGATATTGATGCGGGAAATACTTGACGCGGGAGAAGCGGAACGAATAGGTCTTGTGGGAAAGGTGGTCCCGCATGAAGAGTTGGAAACATTCACGCACGCAATGGCTCTCAAAATTGCCGAAGGCCCTCCCGTGGCCAGCCGCTTGGCGAAAAGGGCGGTTTACAAGCAACAGGACATGGATTTTGTAAATGCTCTTGAAGACATAGCCCTGGCTGCACAGATAGTGAACGAAATGGAGGATGTACAGGAGGGGGTTACGGCCTTCTTTGAAAAGAGAAAACCCGTTTTCAAGGGTAAATAGCCATCTTTCCAGGTGTTCTGCTTGCCGTTCTGCTCGCCGCAGTTGAATCCAGACGAGAGGGTCTGGAATTACAAAATGGGTACGTTTTCGACTTGTACGAGGCCGTCGGTGGCGACGCCAGACTGAGGCGGTGGTAGACTCAGGGTGAAGGGTCATCGGGGTCTTGGGTTCGAAAGTAGCGTTCCACGACCTGGCTGTGCGTCGAGAAGGCCAGAGCGACGGGTCTTTCGATGATTCCGATTTCACTGGCTTCTTCCGTTCTCCGGAAGGCCGGGAGATCTTCCACCGACCGTTTGCGGGCCAGGCCGAAGATGATGATCGCATCATCAGGGGCGCTGATCACGTCATAAAGACGTATCTCTTCGGCTCGGATTTCGATGCCGGTCTCTTCGAGCAATTCTCTTTTTCCCGCCTGCTGCCAGGTTTCACAGGAGTCGATGAATCCGCCGGGCAGCGCAAGCAGGCCCTTTCCCGGGTCGATGTCTCTGCGCACGACCAGGAGTCCCCGATTGATCGGCAGCAGAACGACGGAAACGGGCAGGGGGTTTTTGTAGGATATCTGCCCACACCCGCGGCACTGCCTCGGCCAGCCGGAAGGCACTTCGAATTTATGGCCGCAGTATGAACAATGGCTGTTTTTCATAAGCGAACCGTCGAGAGGGAACGGAGCCTTCGATCGACGCAGTTTACGGAACCCTTGGGGATACGCCCGGCAACGCCGAGTTTATTCTCGAGGGCCCGGATGGCTGATGTGAGGGAATATTACTTGTAAAGAGGATTCAAGTCAAATTCGATATCGAGATTCACGGCGTTACAAGTTCATACCTGAATATTTTTTGTGTATCCATTACGCAACCTTCCCGCCAATGATTGGTATGCCTTGGCTTTTTGAAAAGGACGGGGGAAGGCCCATTCTTGGATACCGTCCTTAACAGGTCGGCTGGGATGCCGGCATTCGGGCAAGTACGATGGCCCATTTTAATTTTGCATGCTTGTAAAGATTTGATTATATTGAAATTGCAAATATATTCTTGACACGGTCCTGTAGTTGGTATACAAAGAGTTTGTATCGAAAATAGTAAGAGTGAAACAAAAACCGGTCCAACTCAATTGAGGGGTGGTTGTACGATGGGCAGTGTTTTGGCCGTGCATGAGACGGAACGGGCCGGTTTTTGTGGTGATGTCCTTCCACAGCGCAAAGAATCGTTGCACAGCCCCGGCCTTTCATGATCGGCCCCAAGTAAATCCCGATATCATACGTTTCATCATCACATCGAAACGGCAAAGCGATTCATTGACAGATATATCTGATCGGAAAAGGAAGGGCATTTTGAGTGAGCAGTACAAGAATGCATAACGAGTTGTTTTCGTTTAGAAAACCAAAGATGGAGGATGGAAAGGCCATTCATGAACTGGTGAGGCAATCGCCGCCCCTCGATCTGAATTCGCAATATTGTTATCTGCTTTTGTGCGACCATTTCAATGAGACCTGCATCGTGGCGGAGCATGAATCGAGACTGGCGGGTTTTATCTCGGCGTATTGCCATCCAAAAAAGCCGGACACGCTTTTTGTCTGGCAGGTGGTTGTCGTTGAGGACATGCGGGGCCGGGGGCTTGCGGGTGACATGTTGCATCGACTTCTTTCAGAAAGGGCGTCCTGGGCATCCTTCATAGAAACGACGGTTACGCCTTCGAATCGCGCATCTATCAGGTTTTTCCAAGCATTTGCGGATCACAAAAAGGTTCCCTGTCAAAGATATTCCTACATGACGGAAGATCTTTTCGGCGAAGGTTCCCATGAAGAGGAACTCCTTCTTCGCATCGGTCCATTCCGAGCGGACCGGACTGAATAACCAAAAAACAAGGAGCGAATTATGAGAATATTTGAGCAAATGGAATCACAGGTGAGAAGTTATGTGCGTCATTTCCCTACGATATTTGCAACCGCTAAAGGGGCCATTCTTCGGGATGAGCAGGGGAAGGAATATATAGACTTTTTCGCCGGCGCCGGCACGCTCAATTACGGCCACAACAATCCTATCGCCAATGAGGCCCTGATCGAGTACATCAAACAAGACGGTCTTCTACATGGTCTCGATAAGGCCACGACGGCAAAGAAGAAGTTTCTCGAAAAGCTCTATTATACCATCCTGCAGCCGCGCCATCTGGAATACAAAGTTCAGTTTTGCGGACCCACGGGCACCAACGCCGTTGAGACGGCGTTAAAAATTGTACGCATGGTGAAGCAGCGTTCGAACGTCATTTCCTTTACCAATGGATTTCACGGCCTCACCATGGGAGCCATGGCTGTTACGGGGAATGCCTTTTACCGCGACGAGGCGTTTATCAACAGGGCAAATGTCGCCTTCATGCCCTACGACGGCTACTTCGGTCCTGATATCGATACCGCCTTCTACCTGCGGAAATTTCTGGAGGACTCAAGCAGCGGCGTCGATCTTCCCGCTGCCGTCATCCTGGAAACGGTGCAGGCCGAAGGAGGGATCAATGTGGCGAGGTTCCAATGGTTGAAAGATGTCGAGCAGGTTTGCAGAGATTTCGATGTTTTGTTGATCGTCGATGACATCCAGGTGGGCAACGGCAGAACGGGGACCTTCTTCAGTTTTGAAGAGGCGGGCATCAATCCCGATGTCGTGGTTTTGTCCAAATCGATCGGCGGAGGGCTGCCGCTGGCGATCGTGCTGATGAAACCGGAGCTTGATCAGTGGAAGCCCGGAGAGCATACGGGCACCTTCAGGGGAAACAACCTCGCCTTCGTGGCGTCGACGGAACTCCTCAGCTATTGGGACAACGACACTTTATCCGAAGGCATTCGTTATCGCGAAGGGATTCTTAAGGAAGAGCTGAAACGCATTGTCGAGAAGTATTCCGAGCTGAATATCCAGGTGAGGGGCCGCGGGCTTATTTATGGCCTTCAATTCCCCCAGCAGGGATTCAGCCACAATGTGACATCCGAGGCCTTCGAGCGGGGGCTGGTGATCGAATTGGCAGGTGCGAAGCACGATGTTATCAAGTTTCTACCCCCTCTGGTGATTGAGGAGAACCTCCTCCGCGATGGGCTGGCGATCATCGATGAATCCATCGCTGCCTGTCTGGAAAAGAAAGAAGAGATGATAAAGGGCGCTCTCAGAAATGATAATTAAAAGAATCGAGGACATACGCGGCACGGACCGGGAGATCTTTTCGGAAAGCGGAAACTGGGTCAGCAGGCGGCTGCTGTTGAAAAGCGACGGCATGGGCTTTTCCTTTCACGAGACGATCATCTTTGCCAATACGGAAACGCAAATGTGGTATAAAAACCATCTGGAAGCTGTCTATTGCATAGAGGGTACGGGCGAAGTGGAACTGCTGGAGGGAGGGGACGTCATTCCCCTAGAACCGGGGACCCTCTATGCCCTGGATAAACATGACCGGCATATCGTGCGCGCCCGTGACCGGGATCTTAGGCTTATCTGTGTCTTCAATCCGGCATTGGTGGGACGGGAGGATCATCTCGAGGACGGCTCCTATGCCATGCTGGAGGACGAAGCCGCCCTTTGAAGCGACAGCGTCCGGCAATCGCCGATATCTTCCCGGTTATGGTCAGGGCATGTGCCATGAGGAAGCACATTTGCCTCTTCCAGATTGAGCACCTCGTAAAAAACCTTCATGCTCCGTGGGGCGCAACGTAGCATGAAAATCACCCCCACCCCAACCCTCCCTCGAGGGGGAGGGATACAGGGAAGGGATTTTCTTACGAAGTCCGATTTGACCCCTTCTTGTCATTCCCGCGAAAGCGGGAATCCAGCAAATTCAATATTTTCTGGCCCCCCGCTTTCCCGCGCTTTCGCGGGGGCAGGCAGCAAGGGGGTGACATGGTTTGTGACTTTTTACGGTACCGTAAGGATTCATTTCCCTGAAACATACCGTTGAAACGGTTCTGCGCAAGCGTGGACCGATTCTCACCGGATGAGGCGCCGGCGCATCTTGCGAAGCGCCAGGGGGAAGAAGATCAGGCTGAAGACGGCAAGGTACACGAGCCCCGTTGCGACGGAGCCGTCCAGGATGCCCGTGCTGAAGGCCCGCGTCAGGTTGACCAGATGGGTCAGGGGCAGAGCGAAGGCCACCTGCTGGGCCCAATGGGGCAGGGTTTCGAGGGGGAAGAAGGTCCCGCCGAAGAGAAACATGGGGGTAACGAGTAGGAAAATCGGCAGGTTGAACAGGTCGATGCTCTTGACGATCCCCGTGAAAAACATGCCCAGGGCGCCGAAGGCGAGACCGCCGACGAAGGCGAGCGGCAGGATCAGCAGTCCCTCGGGGTAGTGGATCAGGCCGAAGAGGCTGATGACCGCCTGCATGATGGCCGTGGCGATCAGTGATTTCGTGGCCCCCCAGATGATTTCCCCCGTGATGATCTCCTCGAGCGACAGGGGGGTTGCCATCATGGCGTCGAAGGTCTTGTAATAGTACATCCGGACGTAGGAGCTGTAGGTGTTTTCGTAGAAGGCGTTGTTCATGATATTGATGGCGAGCAGCGCGGGGGCGATGAAGACCATGTAGGATATATCGGTCCCCCGGTAGTGGATGTTCCCGACCAGGGCGGCAAGACCCACCCCGAAGGCGAGCAGATAGAAGAGGGGTTCCAGAATCGGCGGGATGAAGCCGATCTTCCAGCTTTCGCTGTAGGCCCGGAAATTGCGCTGCCAAACCCGGATGAAGCGTCCGGTGATGTCCCAGGAGCGCCCGCCCGTCATTCCCGTAGTTCCCTTCCCGTGAGCTTCAGAAAGACATCCTCCATGGTCGCCATGCGCAGCGTGCAGCCCTCTCCACAGTATCGCGCCCGGATTTCATGGTAGAGGTCGTTCCGATCTTCCAGGTAGATGATCAGCCGGTGGCCCAGGTCTTCCGAGGGAAGATCGCGCTCCCGGATGAACTGCCGGAGGGCTTCATCCGGCGAAGCCACCTCGATGATGTCCAGGCCCACGTTTTGCCGGATCAGTTCCGCCGGCGCGCCTTCCACGAGGATCCGTCCCTGGTCCATGATCATCAGGCGGTCGCAGAGCCGGGATGCTTCGTCCATATAGTGGGTCGTCAGCAGGATGGAGAGGCCCCTTGCCCTCAAGTCCTCGAGTCGTTCCCAGACCTGGTGGCGGGCCTGGGGATCGAGACCCGTCGTAGGCTCGTCGAGGATCAGCAGTTCCGGCTGGTTGACCAGCGCCCTGGCCAAGACCAGGCGCCGGATCATACCGCCCGAAAGTTCGGCGGACTTGGCGTCCTTTCGGTGTTCCAGGGCCATGAACCGGAGCAATTCGTTCGCCCGCCTCTGCGCCTGTGCTTCGGATATGTCAAAGTAGCGGGCAAAGACTTCCAGGTTCTGCTGGGCCGTGAGGTCCGGGTCGAGGGTGTTTTCCTGCTGGCAGACGCCGATGCGGGCCTTGATGGTCCGCGGATGTCTCCTGATGTCGAGACCGAAGACCTGCAGCATGCCCCCCGTCATGGGCGAATAGCCGTAGATCATGCGAATGGTCGTCGTCTTCCCGGCGCCGTTGGGACCCAGGATGCCGAAGCACTCGCCGGGCTTTACGGCAAAGGAAATATCATCGACGGCCACCAGATCGCCGAAGATCTTGCGCAGGCGGGATGCCTCGATGACCGGTCCGGGTTCCTTCGGTCGATCTTCAGGAAAGGCTCGTCCCGTCATCGCCTTCCTGTTCGCCGTCGAGGAGATCCTCATCGGTCTCGTCGCCATCGATCGACAGATCGTCCTGCAGGCCGTTGCCGCCCTCCGCTTCCCGTTCCGTTCGGGCGAGTCCGACGAGTTTCTCATCCGTGCCGAGATCGATCAGCTTAACGCCCTGGGTGCTGCGATGCAGCAGCGGAACCTCATCCACCTTCACCCGGATGATCTTGCCCGAGTCGCTGATGAGCATGATGTCTTCGTTGCCCGTCACCTGGAGGATGCCCGAGACGTTGCCCACCCTGGGAACCGTCTTCAGATTGATGGTTCCCTTGCCCCCCCGGCTTTGGAGGCGGTACTCCTCGACGGCCGTCCGCTTTCCGTAGCCTTTTTCGGAGACGGTGACGATGGAGTTGCCCTCCGAGGGGATCTCCATCCCTACGACGACGTCGTCCTCGTCCATCCGGATGCCGATGACGCCCCGGGCGGTCCGCCCCGTATCCCGGACATCTTCTTCCTGGAAGCGGATGGACTGGCCCTTGCGCGTGCCCAGGAAGACGTCCTGATCGCCCGAGGTGAGCCGTACTTCCATGAGCTCGTCGCCGGGATCGATGGAAATGGCGATGATCCCTCCGGAGCGGGGGTTGGCGTAGGCCGAAAGCTCCGTTTTCTTGACGATGCCCTTCTTCGTCACCTTGACCACGGACCTGTCGCCCGTAAACTCCCGGACCGGCAGGACGGCGGCCACCCGCTCTCCCTGGGACAGGTTGATCAGGTTCACGATGGCCTTTCCCTTGGCGGCCCTTCCCGCCTGGGGAATCTGGTAAACCTTGAGCCAGTAGACGCGGCCCAGACTGGAGAAGATCAGGATATAATCATGGGTTGAGGCGATGAAGATCCTTTCCACGAAGTCCTCTTCTTTGGTGCCCATCCCCATCTTGCCCCGGCCGCCCCGGCGCTGGCTTCGGTAGAGGCTCACGGCGTTTCGTTTGATATAGCCGGAATGGGACACCGTGACGACCATATCCTCCTCGACAATCATGTCCTCGATGTCGATATCCTCGGTGCTGGTGACGATTTCGGTCCGCCGCTCGTCGCCGTAGCGGCCCCGGATTTCCTCCAGCTCCTTGACGATGACGTCCAGGACCTTGCGGAGGTCGTCGAGGATCGCCTGAAGCGCGCCGATCAGCTCCGTCGTTTCGGTATATTCCGTATCGATCTTTTCCCGCTCCAGCCCCGTCAGGCGCTGCAGCCGCATCTCCAGGATGGCCTTGGCCTGGGTTTCGCTCAGGCCGAAGGTTCCGCAGAGGGACGCCGAGGCCTCCTGGGGATTGGGCGCCGCCTTGATGACGGCGATGACCTCGTCGATCCGGTTCAGGGCGATGATGAGCCCCTCCAGGATGTGGGCCCGCTCCCTGGCCCGGGCGAGGTCGAAAGCCGTCCGGCGGATGATGACCTGCTTGCGGTACTCGATGAAGCTGGTCAGGACCTCCTTCAGATTGAAGACCTTGGGCTGGTTGTTCTCGATGGCGATCATGATGATCCCGAAGGTGGCTTCCATCTGGGTGTGCTTGTAGAGCTGGTTGAGGATCGGTCCCGAGGCCTCGTCGCGCCTCAAATCGATCACGATCCGGATGCCGTCCCGGTCCGATTCGTCCCGGAGGTCGGCGATGCCCGTGATCTTGCGCTCCTTGACCAGTTCCGAGATCTTTTCCAGGAGCGAGGCCTTGTTCACCTGGTAGGGAAGTTCGGTGACGACGATGCTTTCCTTGTCGCTGCGGGCGTTGCGTTCGATGAGGGCCCGGGCGCGGACCCGGATGATGCCCCGTCCCGTCCGGTAAGCCTCGACGATTCCGTCCCGGCCGTTGATGAAGCCGGCCGTGGGAAAATCGGGTCCCTGGATGTATTCCATCAGCTCCTCGACGGTCAGGCCGGGATTTTCGATGAGGGCGATCGTCCCGTTGACCACCTCTGTCAGATTGTGGGGCGGGATGTTCGTGGTGACGCCGACGGCGATGCCCGAGGAACCGTTGAGCAGCAGAAGAGGAATCCTGGCGGGAAGGAGCGTCGGTTCCTCGAGGGATTCGTCGTAGTTCGGCGTGAAATCGACGGTATCCTTCTCCAGGTCGGCCAGAAGCTCCTCGGCGAGGCGGTCCATTCGGATCTCCGTGTAACGCATGGCCGCCGGAGGATCGCCGTCGATAGAGCCGAAATTTCCCTGGCCGTCGATCAGCGGATAGCGCATGGAGAAATCCTGGGCCATGCGGACGATGGTATCGTAGGCGGCGGCATCGCCGTGGGGGTGATACTTGCCGATGATGTCCCCGACGATGCGGGCGGATTTCTTGTAGGGGCGGTTCCACCGGTTGCCCATTTCATGCATGGCGAAAAGGGCCCGGCGGTGGACGGGTTTGAGGCCGTCCTGCACAAGGGGGATGGCCCGTCCGATAATGACGCTCATGGCATAGTCCATGTAGGACTTCTTCATCTCGTCTTCGATGTTGACGGAAACGTTCTTCTCGAAAAAGGTCTGATTCATTTGTAAATTCGAATACCTTGCATCAGGGATGATCCCCGGGGATGTCGATCGTTATAGATCGAGGTTCGTTGCGTAAAGGGCGTTTTTATAGATGAACTCGCGTCTGGGCTCGACCTGGTCGCCCATGAGCGTCGTGAAGATCTGATCCGCGATGACGGCATCCTCGACACGCACCTGCAGGAGCGTGCGCTTTTCCGGGTTCATCGTCGTTTCCCAGAGCTGTTCCGGGTTCATCTCGCCGAGGCCCTTGTAACGCTGGATGTGCAATCCTTTTTTGCCGGTGTTCAGGATGAATTCCACGAGGGCCGTCATGTCTCCGACCTCTTCCTGCGAAGCGCTCTCCCCGGCATCCTCGAAGGCGAGCTGGTAGGGGGCCTCGCCGAGGGCGGCGATCTGATTCAGCAGTGCCCTGATTTCCATGAATCTCGGAGAGCGCAGGATGTTTCTCTCCACGATGGTGGAGAAAATCTGGCCGTTTCGCCTGATCTGAAAGACCATTCGGTATCCTCCGTGTTCCTGGTCCGCCTCCACCGCGCACCCGGAGACTTTATCGCCGACGGCCATGGCCGTCCGCCGGCCCAACCGGTTCAGGGTTTCTTCCCCCAGGAAATCGTCGTCCCGGACAACCGGATCTCCCGCCAAAATCCGAATGATGTCCCGGTCCAGCGCCTCTTTTTCGAACTTGTCCAGTCCCGCTTCGATCCTCATGACCTTCCGGATGATGCCGTAGAGCCGATCCCCGGTCAGGGCGGAGCCGTTTCCGGTTAGAAGACGGATCTTGGATACGCCGTTCTGGAGGACATGGGTCTTCATCCCCTCTTCGTCACGGATATAGAGTTCCTGCTTGCGGTCCGTGACCTTGAAAAGGGGCGGCTGGGCGATATAGAGGTGGCCCCGTTCCACCAGCTCCCTCATCTGCCTGAAAAAGAAGGTCAGAAGAAGCGTCCGGATATGGAGGCCGTCCACATCGGCATCGGTCATGATGATCACCTTGTGGTATCGAAGTCTGCTGATGTCGTAATCATCCTGGCCGATTCCCGTTCCCAGCGCCGTGACAATGACCTTGATCTCCTCGTTCTGGAGCATCTTGTCGAAGCGGGCCTTTTCCACGTTGAGGACCTTTCCCCGCAACGGCAGGATGGCCTGGTTCTTTCGGTCCCTTCCCTGCTTTGCCGAACCGCCGGCGGAATCGCCCTCGACGAGATAGATCTCGCTGTGCGCCGGGTCCCGCTCCTGGCAGTCCGCGAGCTTTCCCGGCAGCGCCCCCACCTCCAGGGCGCTCTTGCGGCGCGTCAGCTCCCGGGCCCGCCTGGCCGCTTCCCTGGCCCGGGCCGCATCGAGGCACTTTCCGAGCAGTTGTTTGGCAACAGGAGGATTTTCTTCCAGGTAGCTGTTCATCTTCTCATAGACGATCCCCTCCACGAGACCCTTGACATCGCTGTTGCCCAACTTCGTCTTGGTCTGGCCCTCGAACTGGGGGTTCTTGATCTTGACGCTGATGACGCAGGAGAGACCCTCGCGCACGTCTTCCCCCCGGAGCGATTCCTTCCCGTTCTTCAAGAGATTATTGCTCGTTGCGTAGTTGTTGAAGACCCGGGTCAGGGCGGAGCGGAACCCGATGAGATGGGTTCCTCCCTCGGTGGTGTTGATGTTGTTTGCAAAGGAGAAGATGTTCTCCAGATAGGTATCGTTGTATTGAAGGGCCACTTCGACGAAACAGTCTTCCTTGGAGCCCTGGACATAGATGGGATTCTTATGGAGGACCTTCTTGTTGCGGTTGATGTATTCGACAAAGGAAACGATGCCCCCCTTGTAGAAGAATTCGCTTTTCTTGTCCGACCTTTCATCGATCAGGTCGATCCGGACGCCCGGATTCAGGAAGGCCAGTTCCCGGAGACGGTTGGACAGGGTGTCGAAACTGAATTCGATGTCCTCGAAGATCTCCTCGTTGGGTTTGAAGGCGATCTTGGTGCCCCGACCCCTCGTTTTGCCGATGATCTCCAGGGGGGCCGTGGGGGTGCCGTTGACGTAGGACTGGGTATAGACCAGGCCGTCCCGGCGGATTTCGGCATCCAGCGTGCTGGAAAGGGCGTTGACGACGGAAACGCCGACGCCGTGAAGGCCTCCGGAGATCTTGTAGCTGTCGTTGGAGAATTTTGCGCCGGCGTGGAGCTTGGTCAGGACCACTTCGGCGGCCGATACGCCTTCCGTCTTGTGCATATCCACGGGGATACCGCGGCCGTTGTCGTCCACGACGATGCTGTTGTCCACCCGGATGATGACGGTGATGTGGTCGCAGAATCCCGCCGCCGCTTCGTCGACGCTGTTGTCCACGACCTCGTAGACGAGATGATGGAGACCGTCCTTGCCCGTGGAGCCGATATACATGGCCGGGCGTTTCCGCACGGCTTCGAGGCCTTCGAGGACCTTGATGCTGTCCGCACTGTACCGATTATCGAGTTGTGAAATCTCTTGTTGATCCATAGCATCCATTCGCGTGTAAAGTTCCGGAATATTACAGTTTCAGAGGCATGACGATGCAGAGGTAGCGATCGTCGCCGAGCGGTTTGATGACCCCGGGTTTCATGCCCTGGCCGATTTCGAAGACGACCCTTTCCGTGTCGATGGCGTCGATGGCATCGATGAGGTAGCCGACGTTGTAGCCGACCACAAGTTCCTCGTCCTGGTAGGAAACGTCGATCTCGTCGTTGGCTTCGCCCACATCCGGGTTCGTCGAATTGAGGATCATCGCGTTGTCCCGGAGGGTGATGATGACGCCGCTGTACTTTTCCGAGGAGATCACGTTCATCATTCTTAAGGCGTGAAGCACTGTGTTCTTTTCGAACTGGACGACGGAACCGGCCTCCGTCGGCAGGACCCGCCGGTAATCGGGAAATTCCGCGTCCAGAAGGTTGACCCGCAGAAGGGTGCTGTCGGTCCTGACGACGCATAAGCCCGGTTGAATCCCGAAGGACACGTCCCCGGGTTCATCGTCGAGGAGTTTTCGTATTTCACCCAGACCCTTCCTCGGAATGATGACGCCTTTTTCGAGAGCGGGAAAATCGGGTGTGCCGAGATCGGCGTCGGCCAGGGCCAGGCGGTGCCCGTCCGTGGCGACCATGCGGACGGTGAAGGGATCGCCTTCACTGCCGGTTTCGAAAAAGACGCCGTTGAGGTTCTTGCGCATGTCGTCCGTGGATATGGCAAAGGATGTCCGGCGGATCAGATGTTTCAGAAACTCCGCCTTGACCGTAACAAGGGGCATACCCTCCTCGGCGACGACCGTCGGGTAATCGTCGGCGGGCACCCCCGGTATCTTATAGACGGCCTTCAGGCTGGTCATGGTCGCGACGTAATTTTCATCCGTCACGAAGTGGATACGGTCCCCCTGGATTTCCCGGATCATCTCGGCAAGTTTTCGGGCGGAAAGGGTGATCTCGCCCTCGGCGACGATATCGGCGTCGTAATCGGCCACGAGGCCGATCTCCCTGTCCGTGGCGATAATGCGGAGCCTGTTGTTTTCAGTCCGGATCAGCGCGTTGTTCAGAATCGGCATGGTCGTCTTCCGCTCGACGATGCCAAGCGTCTTCTGAATGCCTTCCAGAAAGGTGTTTCTCTGAATGTTAAACTCCATGGCTGTTCCCATCCTTCCTTTCGCCTCGGCGTGACTGCGGGCGGATGTTAAACGATTCGCAGGACCGGTCTTCTTAACCTTCCCGCCTTCGCTTGTCAATGCTTGATGGTCCCGTAAAAAAAGTCACAAACCATGTCACCCCCTTGCAGCCTGCCCCCGCGAAGGCGGGGGAAAACGGGGGTCCAGAATATATCGAATTTACTGGATTCCCGCTTTCGCGGGAATGACAAAAATGGGTCAAATCGGACTTACGAAAATAAAACCCTGGATTCCCGCTTTCACGGGAATGACCTTGCTTATTTTCGTGCTTCGTGGCGCCACACGGGGCATGGGGGTTTAGTAAGAAAATCCCCTTTCCTGTATCCCTCCCCCTCGAGGGGGGAGGGGTTGGGTGGGGGTGATTTTCATGCTTCGTGGCGCCCCACGGGGCATGAGGGTTTTTTGCGAGGTCATCATGCTCGATGGTCCCGTACAAGTCCATAAATCACCCTCCCCGCAATCCCCTCCCCTCACGGGAGGGGAGAGGGGATTGTTTCACGTTTGTCAATGCTTCTGCAGCAGCGAGTCTTCGATCTCCTCGATGAACTGTTTCAATTTTGCGTTCGTTTCCAGGGTCTTCTTTATCTTGTTGTTTGCATAGATGACCGTCGAGTGGTCCCGCCCCCCGATCTTCTCGCCGATGTCGGGAAAGGAGGCGCTGGTCAGTTTCCTGGCGAGATACATGGCGATCTGCCTGCAGAGGGCCAGGTTCTTGTTCTTCTTCTGGGATCTCACGTCGGAGATCTTGACGTTGAGCTTGCCTGCCACGGCCTTGACGATTTCCTCTATGGAAATGTCTTCCTTCTCGTTTTGCTTGATGATGTTCTTCAGAACCTCCTTGACGAGGTTCATGTCGATCTCTCTTTTCGTCAGGGACGAGTATGCGCCTATCCTGATGAGGAAGCCTTCCAGTTCCCGAATGTTGGATTCCGCCTGGGTTGCGATGTAGTGGGAGACTTCGGAGGCGATATTCATGTCGTTTTCCATGGCTTTTTTATTGATGATGGCGATCTTGTCCTCGATGGCCGGCGGCTGGATGTCGGCGATGAGACCCCATTCGAACCGGGACCGCAGCCGGCCTTCCAGATTGGGAATGTCCCTCGGAAATTTGTCGCTCGTGACGACGATCTGCTTGGCCGAATCGTGCAGCGTGTTGAAGGTGTGGAAGAATTCCTCCTGGGTCCTTTCCTTGCCGGCGATGAACTGGATGTCGTCGATGAGCAGGCAGTCGATGTTCCGGTATTTTTCCCGGAATTGCGGCATACGGTCGTAGCGGATGGAATTGATCAGCTCGTTCATGAATTCCTCTGCCGAGACATAGACGACGTTCTTATCCGGATAGAGGTCCACCGTGTGGATGCCTATCGCGTTGAGAAGATGGGTCTTTCCGAGACCGACGCCTCCATAGATGAACAGAGGGTTGTAATTCTTGGCGGGCTGTTCGGCGACGGCCACGGAAGCCGCATGGGCGAACTGGTTGCAGGCGCCGACGACGAACCGCTCGAAACTGTAGTTCAGATTGAGGGATTGGGGCAGTTTCGGCTTGACGGATTTCCTGGACGGAGCTTCCCGGGTGCCGCGGGCCGCGGACCGCTCCGGTGGCGCTGCCGGGGTTTGGTCCTGATCGGGGCTGACGACGAAACTCACGTCGATGGGGAAACCGGCGGCGTTGGTCAGGGCATCCCTGATGACGACCAGATAATTTTCCAGGAGCCAGTCCTTGAAAAACTTGTTGGGTACCGACAGATGGAGATGGTTCCCATCCAGCGCGATCGTCCTGATCGGTTTTATCCAGGTCTCAAAATTCTGCTGGCTGATGCTTTCTTTGAGGATATTGGTGCTTTTTTCCCAGATGATGTCCAAGTTATTCAGCCTTTTCGAACAGGGTTCTCAGCAACAATCAGCCCCCGATTTCCCGGAGCAGCGCTATGAGCCGGTTGAGTTCCTCCTTCGAGGAGAAACGGATTTCGATCTGACCCGTCTTTTTCCCCTGGCGTATCCGGATCTTCGTCATGAGCGTCGAGGACAGATCCCGTTCCAGATTCGCGAGATAGGGGTCCCTTTTGGGGGTCTTCTTTTCCTGGGGAGCGACCGTTGCCTTCTTGATCAGGTTTTCGGTTTCCCGTACGTTCAACCCTCTGGCGATAATCGTTTCGAGGGCCCGGCGCTGCTCTTCCGGTGTACTCAATGCGAGCAGCGCCCTTGCGTGGCCGGGGCTGATCGACTTATCGATCAGGGCGGCCCGCACTTCCGGAGGCAGCTTGAGCAGGCGGACCGTGTTGGCGACCGTCGAGCGGTCCTTTCCGACCCGGGCGGAGATCTCCTCCTGGGAAAGGCCGAAGGTGCCGTTCAAAACCTGGTAGGCCTCGGCCTCTTCGATGGGATTCAGGGCTTCCCGCTGGATGTTTTCGATGAGCGACAGCTCGGCCACCTCCAGGTCTTCGGCATCCCTTATGATAACGGGCACTTCACGGAGTCTGGCCTCCTGGGCCGCTCTCCATCGGCGCTCTCCGGCGATGATTTCGTAGCCCTGGGCCGCTTTCCTCACGACGATCGGCTGGATGATTCCGCTTTTTCTGATGGAGGCCACCAGCCGCTTCTGCTCGCGGTCGTCGAAGGCCTTTCGGGATTGAAATCTGTTCGGAACGAGTTCCTCGATGCCACACAGGATGAAGGACGGCCTCGTCCCGATGGCGTCGATCAGATCGGGAAACATGGCCCCCAGGCCCTTTCCCAGTGAGTTTTTCGGCGGCATCTACATTCTCCCGTTGATCAGGATTTCTCGGGCCAGTTCCATATAGGACATGGCGCCGCGCGACTTGATATCGTAAAGGATGATGGGGAGCCCGTGGCTCGGACACTCGGAGAGCCTTACGTTGCGCGGGATGATCGTCTTGAAGACCGACGGGCCGAAATGGCGCCGCACGTCATCGCTGACCCGGTGGGAGAGGAGGTTGCGCGAGTCGAACATGGTCAGAAGGATGCCTCCCAGGGCCAGGGTCGGATTCAAGCGTGTCCTGACCAGTTTCACCGTGTTCAGCAGGTAGCCGAGTCCCTCCATGGCGAAGTATTCGCACTGCAGGGGGATGATCAGATAGTCGGAGGCCACCAGGGCGTTGATCGTCAAAAAGCCCAGCGACGGCGGGCAGTCGATGATGATGAAATCGTAGGACCGTTCCATTTCCCTTATCCGGTTGCGCAGCTTCTTCTCCCTGTCCGGCAGGGAAACGAACTCGATTTCGATCCCGATCAGGTTCTGGTCCGCCGGGACCAGGTCGAGCTGGGGCATCGGCGTTTCGACGATGACCTCCCCGAGAGGCACCTTGCCGATCAGGGTATGGTAAAGATTCCTTTCCCGGATCCTTTCCCTGTCGGCGCCCAGGCCGCTGGTCGCGTTGCCCTGGGAGTCGCAGTCGATCAGCAGGGTTTTCCTCTCCGCCGCGGCCAGCGACGCCGCGAGATTGATGGCCGTCGTGGTTTTGCCCACTCCCCCTTTCTGATTTGCTATGCTGATGATTTTACGCATGATTTACCAGAAGATATCTGAAATTTTCCCGGCCTTCGCGACAGCGTGAAGGTAACATAAAAAGGGGCTTTAGGGAAGGGATATTTTCAGAAAAAAGGGATCATTTCACAGGGAAGTGATAATGTATAAGATTCTAATATCATTCAGTTAATAAATGTACCTTCTGCGGCGGCTTCCCCGGAGTTCGAAGGGGCTCCGTCGACGGCCCGGGCATCGCCGGGAGCCGCCCGGGAAAAAGCGGAGAACCGGGCGCCGAACCGGTCCCACCTTCTACAGGTTTTGCCTTTCCCCGCCGAGGATGATGCCGGGGAACGAACAGTCCTTCGGGAGTTTTTCCGGCTGGACGAGCAGCAGGGATACGTTGTCATGGCCTCCGAAGCGGGTGAAGGGCCGGTCGAAAATCCTGTCCTCGATGTGGCGGTTGCAGGCCGACATGGCGCTGTGAACGAAGTTTTCCATGGAACCGTCGACGTGTTCCATCAGCGCATCTTCGAGCCGCTTTTCGATATGGTTTCCCCGGATGGACAGGATGCCGTCGCTGGCAAGAATGAAGAAATCGCCTGCCGAAAGGGTGATTTCCTCGGGTTCGAAGCGGGCGCTGGGCGTTCCGATGAAAGCGGGATTGCCCGCCAGCGTTATCAGCCGGCGGCTCCTTTCATTGCCGTGAAAGAGCAGCGAGTCGCCGGCCAGCAGAACCAGGGCCTTGTCGGGACGATCCTCCGGGACATGGACCAGGCTCAGGGTGGCGGCCTCATCGGGCGGCGTCTGTCCGTTGAGACGATTGACGGCATCCTTCAGGGTGTCCGACTCCGGCAGCAGACGGTCCAGGGCTTCGAAAAGACGCCGCGCGCTGGCGGTGATGCCCGGCGGATCGGATATGGCAAACACCCTTTTTGACGGGTTGGCGTACAGGCAGTCGCTGTTATAGATGAAGCTGTTCATCCCGGACATGGTTTCCACAAAGACATTGTCGGCGCCGGGATGGGTAGCCCCGTACAAACCCGGTCCGGCGAGCAGGGGCCAATGGATGGCCTCTTCGTAGCCGGCCATGGTTTGCCAGGCGCGTTTGTATCCGCCCTGCTGACGATCGGCGAGATTCTGGGCGAAACGGCTGAAGAGATCGGGGTTGTCGAGGAAGGTTCCCCTTTCGAAGACGGGATAATGGCGGATGTTAAAGGTCATGTTGCCGGATTTCACCATCGTGGTTTTGTCGAACCCCTCATAGCACAAATCCCATCCAAAGAACAATCATAATGGTTTCATTTCCTTGACATCGGGATGATTCCGTGTATCCTTCGGGGCAATTCCTTCCGCAAAGGAGCAGCCATGGAAACCCCACATAACGATTTTATGCCTTTTTTCAAACCGAAGCATATCGCCATCGTCGGTGTTGCCCGGTCCGAATTCCGCTTCGGGGGCATGAGCTTCCTCCAGAAGTACCTCGAAGCCGGTTTTCCGGGGAAACTGTACCCCATCAATCCAAAGGCCTCCGAGATCCTGGGGCTGCCCGCCTATCCGAACCTCGCTTCCCTGCCAGAGGTGCCCGATCTGGCCGTCGTCTGCGTGGCCGCGGCCCATGTGCCCGCCGTACTGGAGGAATGCGGCCGGATCGGCCTGCGGCACATCCACATCCTGACCTCCGGTTTCAACGAAGTCGGTACGGAGGAGGGAAGGCGCCTCGAACGGCAGGTGGCGTCCATCGCGAAGGAAAAGGGGCTTTTGATCATCGGCCCCAACTGCATGGGTCCCTACTGCCCCGCTTCGCACCTTACGGCCTGGGGCGCCATACCGGGCGCCAGCGGTCCTCTGGGCATCATTTCCCAGAGCGGCTCCATCACCCAGCGCCTGACCGAATATGCCTACTCTCTCGGCATCGGCACGGAGAAGGCCGTGAGCATCGGAAACGCGACGGTGCTGAACAGCCTGGATTTTCTGGAGTTCATGGGTGAGGATGAGAATATCAAGGTCATTGCCGTCTACCTCGAAGGCCTTCAAGAGGGAGGCAGGTTCTTCGATCTGGCAAGGCGGATCGTCCCGCGCAAGCCCATCGTCCTCTGGAAGGGGGGACAGACCGAAGTGGGCGCCCGCACCGCCGCCTCCCACACCGGCGGGATGGCCGGGTCGCAGGCGATCTGGGAGGCCGTCTTCCGCCAGACGGGCGTGACCCCCGTATCTTCGCTGGACGAGTGGATGGACGCGGTCATGGCCTTCGCGCTTCTGCCGCGGCCCCGGGGCAGGGGCGTCTTCATCATCGGCGGCGGAGGCGGCATCAGCGTGGTCTACAGCGACACCTGCATCCTCGAAGGGCTCGATGTTCCGGCCCCCTCGCCCGCCGCCATGGAGCGGCTCCTGCAAACGGTTCCTCAGTCCGGCTCCATAGCGGGGAACCCCCTGGATGACTGGCAGACCCTGGTGGACGCCAGCTATTTTGGCAATATCCTTGAACTCGCCTATGGGGAACCCCAGGTGGGCATGGTGATCGTGGACCGGCTGATTTTCCGGAAGGCCTTCCACATTCCGGACATTCCGGATCCGACGCCGCAGACGATCGAACAGGTGAAACAGAAGGGTCATCTGAAGCCGACGGTCTTCACCGTCGATTCCGAAGGCGGCGATTCCGACCTGGCCTTGGCGGGGACGAATCTGAGAGCGCAGTTCTGCCGGGCGGGGCTTCCCGCCTACCCGTCGGTGAAGCGGGCCGCCCGCGCCCTGATGCACCTCTATCGCTATTCCAGCCGTTCCGGCCGGTCTTGATACGAAAATCCTCCTCCCCCCGATGGGGGAGGGAAGGGGTGGGGGTGTTTTTCATCCTTTGTCAAATCCGCGTTCGGCCATGGCGGCAGAGCGGAGGGTTCCCCTACTTGAAGGCGAGACCGCTCATGAAAAGGGTCGTGCAAAATCTCAAAAGAAAAGCTCGGGAACTGGGGTTTGAATTGGTCCCTATAAACGAGGGACCGCTGTCGCATGAAACAAATATTTTCATACGTGTAGAGACGAGTTACTCAGAAGGCCGTGTTGTGTCAATGGGAGATGGAGGCAGCGAAACTCTAATCGAAACATAATCGAAACTAATCCTTGACAGCGTCGGTTTGATGGTATATAAAAACCACGACTTTTTAAATTCGGTTTTGGTTCCAATCCCCAGAGCCCGTAAAAAAGGCTAACGGGGATTTTTTTTGCCTATATGCCATTGCTGACGAAACCGTAAAAAGTCCGATTTGATCCATTTTGTCATTCTCGTGAAAACGGGAATCCAGTATTTTTAATACGTTCTGGCCCCCCGCTTTCCCCCGCCTTCGCGGGGGCAGGCTGCAAGGGGGTGACACGGTTTGGGACTTATTACGAAAATAAAACCCTGGATTCCCGCTTTCACGGGAATGACCTTGCTTATTTTCATGCTTCGTGGCGCCCCACGGGGCATGAGGGTTTTTTACGGGATTGCCATCGATGGATAATCGAAGGGGGAGACATGTCAAGACAGAGTCAGGATAAGTACGCAAAGCGACAAAAGGAACTCGCACGAAAGCGTAAGGCCGACGAAAAGATGGCCAGGCGCCAGGAAAGAAAGAGCAACCCGACGAAAGAAAGCGATGCATCTGTTACAGACCAGCCTTAAATCTTAGCCTATCTTGAAAAAGAAATTATCAACAACCAACCAATCGCCCTCCCGGGGCGGACGGACCGCGGGCATACCGCGATTACGTCATGAAAAGGAAATTAATGAGTTTTAAACAATTCGATTTACACCGCTCCATAGAATCCGCAGTCCAGACCATCGGCTATACCGTGCCGACGCCGATTCAACTTCAAACCATTCCCCTCATCCTCCAGGGCAAAGACCTCATGGGGCTTGCTCAGACCGGAACCGGGAAAACCGCCGCCTTTGCCCTGCCCATTCTGCATCGCCTGATGGAGGGTTCACGCAAGAGGCTTCGGGCTCTGATCCTTGCTCCGACACGGGAGCTTGCCGAACAGATCCACGAGGCCATCGACGAACTGGGCGGGGAAACGAAACTAAAGAGCGTCGCCATTTACGGCGGGGTGAACAAAACCCCCCAGATCCGGAAACTCCGCGAAGGCGCCGAAATAGTCGTCGCCTGTCCGGGGCGATTGATTGATCTTGATGACCAGGATGCCGTCCGTTTTTCCAACCTGGAGATCCTCGTGATTGACGAGGCGGATCGCATGTTCGACATGGGTTTTCTGCCGGATATCCGGAAGATTGTGAAACGGCTACCGGCAAAGCGGCAAACGCTTCTATTTTCCGCCACCATGCCCGGCGATATACGGGAGTTGGCGAAAGAGATTCTTCATAAACCCGTGACCGTTCAGGTTGGCGAGGGGATTCCCGTATCCACGGTTTCCCATGCCGTATTTCCCGTTGAACCGCATCTCAAGACGGCACTCCTGATGAAGCTGATCGAAGGGACGAACACGGAATCGGTCCTCGTTTTCGCAAGGACAAAACATCGCACAACACGTGTGGCCGCCCAGATGAAACGGGCCGGCTTTGCGGTGGCATCCCTGCAGGGAGACCTCTCGCAGAGCAGGCGCCAAGCGGCTATCGAGGGCTTTCGCAACGGCAAGTACCGGATATTGGTTGCCACCGACATTGCCGCCCGTGGTATCGACATCACCCGAATATCCCACGTCATCAATTACGATATGCCCGACACCGTCGATGCCTATACGCACCGAATCGGCCGCACGGGACGCGCTTTGAAGACGGGGGATGCCTTCACCTTTGCGACGCCCGAAGACGGGGCTCTTGTTGGGAACATTGAAAATGTTCTCGGTGAAAAGATCGAAAGACGCACCCTGGAAGGCTTTGACTATAGAGCATCGGCGCCGGCAGGAAGCGGGACATCTGGAGGTCCGCATTATCCCGCAAGATATGGGAGTCAGGCCAAGATGCCCAGACGTTTCCCGGAAATGAAAGGGTCTGCTTCACCTCGAAGGGGGCCGCAAGTCTCAGGGGCGCGCAGAGCCCCGAGATCCTTAGAGGGATTTCCCTTGCCTTTCCATTCATCCAAGGCGAAATAAGAAACCCTGCTGCGGATGGAATGTCTCGTAGATTCCTCCGCGAAGGCGGGACTGCGGATCATCAGCAGATGAGGTATAGTAGGAATATCCATAAAACCCACAGGCAGGAAAAAGGCCAAAGGCTCTTGAGACGTCTCATTGTTCAAAAAGGGTAGATCAGATATATTGTTAAAAAAACAGGGGAGGAGATACCATGAACATCTATGTAGGGAATTTGTCATACAGCGTAACGGAAGAGGATTTACAGGAGGCCTTTGGGGCCTTCGGGCAGGTAGCGTCAGCGTCCATCATCAAGGACAAATTCAGCGGGCAGTCCAAAGGGTTCGGATTCATCGAGATGCCGACGAAAGAAGAAGCCAAGGCAGCCATCGAGGGCATGAACGGTAAGGAAATGAAGGGTCGGACGCTGAGCGTGAACGAGGCCCGCCCCCGCGCAGACGATCGCCGGGGCGGCGGAGGACGATCCGGCGGCAGATCCCGGTATTGATTATCTGTTGTTCCGATATCATTCATAATTAGGTTATGTGAACACACCAATGGGTTGCTTCCTCCCCTTGCAGAGGAGGAATGATATTTAAGGCGGAAAACCATAGGACTTCAAAGATCATTCTCATAATTCGGGATTAATTCTCGATTAAGCAAAAAATATCTTGACATTCTGCCAGAGGATAGGTACGGATATCACCATACTTCCAAACGGTTCTTGAAAAGATAAAAGGATCTTTGGAAGATCAAAGTTGGGTATAGACATTTTGGAGCGTAAGGGAAGCCGCCATGCACTTTAGAGTGCTGGCGGCTTTTTTTCGTGATGGTGGCGATCCGACTTTAAAAATAAACGAAGGGAGGATGCCATAGATGACAGAAGGTACGGTGAAGTGGTTTAATGAGAAAAAGGGCTTCGGATTCATCGAAAAAGATGGAGGCGGAGACATATTTGTGCATTACAGCGCCATTCAGCAAAACACAGGGTTCAGAAATCTGCAAGAAGGCCAGCGTGTTTGCTTTGATGTCACTGAAGGACCGAAAGGGCCGGCGGCGGGGAACGTGAAGCCCCTGTAGGCGCCGTCCAGCGAAACGAGAGACCTTTCGGCATGATTGAAAAAGAAAGAACCTCTTGCGTTATTTGATTTAACGGTGATTTATCAGTTCCAAAGGAGCGATGCTCCTTTATCGTACGTCTTGGAGACGTTAAAGAAGGAAGAGAATATGAACAGAAATTTGTACATTGGGAATCTGTCCAGCAATGTGACAGAGGATGTGTTGAGAGGCAACTTTTCCGAGGCCGGGAAAGTGGTTTCCGTAAACATCATTAAAGATAAATTTTCAGGACAATCCAGGGGTTTCGGATTCGTGGAAATGGAGACAGATGAGGCTGCGAGATCGGCTATCGAGAAATTCAATGGTGGAAAACTGGACGAGTTGGTTATCGTCGTCAACGAAGCCCGTGAGAAGAAAGACCCGGGCGGTCAGAGACGAAACGAGAACCGAAGCGGTGGATTCAGGGGGGGACGCAGATATTAGGAGTTATCTGCTGGGGTGCAGAGCCTCTTCTTGGAATCCTTTCGGCTGCATTGGACGCTGAGAAGGGCGCATCGGCCCCGTAAAACCCGCTTTTTCGAAAGAAATCGTTCACGGGAGGGCTCATCCATCAGGAGGGGCCCTCCTTTTTTATTCTTCGAAACGATATCCCGTTACCAGAATCGTGAATGTCGCGGCATCGATGGAACGCAAACGCCATATTTGGGGAGACAGCGTAGGAAAGGTGGAAGAATCGAAGCGGCGATTGGAGGAACTGGAGAATGCCCCATAGCCCGCCTCTGTTCAATCAATCACTATAAGCCGGAATCCCGCTTTCAAACAACCTGCGAGATCGACGCGCGATGCCGCTCTAAGACCAGGAAGTAAATACCTACGACAGAACCGGATGAGCCCGAAACAAAAAGCCCCTGCGCGCGTATCGGGCACGCAAGGGCTTACCTCAGGGAGACAGGAATCCTATATCCAAAGGTCTGTCTCAGACCTCTTTCCGTTTCGTCCAGGCCTCCTGATAGAGCCTTCCTAT
>JAFGIO010000172.1 GCA_016929555.1 Deltaproteobacteria bacterium
AAGGAACATATCGAGGCGGACAGCATCGAGACGAACAAGATGCTGGGGCTTTCCTTTCAAGGTCAGGGACTGCTGGATATGGCCTTCGACAAATTCCGGAAATGCCCCGTGGAGGATGAATCCGTAAGGGAGTTGCTGTACAACTTGGGACTCGATTTTGAAAGAAAGCGTCAATTCAACAAGGCTGTTGCCGTCTATGAGCATATCATGCAGGCGGGCGAATTCAAGGATACAACGGAACGGGCAAAGAAAATGAAGGCGGCTGGGGAAACGGTGATCTTCGGTCTCGGCGCAGCGCGAAAGGACGGCACCGTACTTATCGATAGTGCGGAAACGAAGCCCACGCTGGGACGCTACGAGATCGTCAAGGAACTGGGCCGTGGAGCCATGGGAACGGTCTATTTGGGCAAGGATCCGAAAATCAGCCGTGAAGTGGCCATAAAGACTCTGCGCTATGATGAGATCGACGAAGGCCAGCTCGACGAAATAAAAAAGCGCTTCTTCCGCGAGGCGGAAGCTGCAGGAAAACTTTCCCATCCCAATATTGTAACCATCTTTGACGTCGGCGAGGACTACGATATCGCCTATATGGCCATGGAACTGCTCGACGGGACCGATCTCGAGAGGTATGTCGAGAAGGAAAACCTTATGTCCGCGAACGAAGTCGCCCGAGTTGTGACGGCAGTTGCACAGGCCCTCGATTACGCCCATCGCAATGGAGTCGTTCATCGCGACATCAAACCGGCAAACATCATGATCCTCAAGAACGGCGACATCAAGGTGGCCGATTTCGGCATTGCCAGGGTCATGACCAGTTCGAAGACTCAGACGGGTGTTATCCTGGGTACGCCGAGCTATATGTCGCCCGAGCAGATCGCAGGACAGAAAGTAGACGGCCGTTCCGATCTTTTTTCACTCATCGTTGTCCTTTATGAGATGCTCTCGGGTGAAAAGCCCTTCCAGGGCGACAGTATCGCCACGCTCATGTACAACATTACCACATCCGCACCGACACCGATCAGGGACCTGGTTCCCGATGTACCGGAACATTTTGCCAACATTATCGAAAAGGGACTGGCCAAGGACAGGGAACAGCGATACCAATCAGGAAGCGAACTAGCCCAGGATCTGGCCGAAATCATCAAATCATAGGAGAAGACCTTGAAACTGAGCGTCGGAGCGCAGACTGATGCGGGCATGGTGAGAAGCAACAATGAAGACAACTTCTTCATCGCCCCCGAAATGGGTCTTCTTGTCGTAGCCGACGGCATGGGAGGACATGCCTCCGGAGAAGTGGCAAGCAAAATGGCCATCGATGTCATCAAGGACTACTTCGACGGCCTCAGCAGCGGTCAGGAGAAGCTGATCGGGACATACCATGAAGACTTCTCTCGTGCGACCAATCGGATAGCGTCGGCCCTGCGTCTGGCGAATATGGCCGTTTACGAGGCTTCCATGAGCGCGCCCCAGTGGCATGGTATGGGTACGACACTTGCATGTGTTTTTGTGGAGAATAATCGGCTAAGCATCGCCCACGTCGGCGACAGCCGCGTTTATTTAATTCGGGCGGGAGAAATCGAGCAGTTGACGGACGATCACTCGCTGGTTTATGAACAGGTCAAAAGGGATTTGATCACCAAAGAGCAAGCGGAAAAGTCCGAGATGAAAAACATCCTGACTCGTGCCATCGGTACTTCGCCTGACGTTGGTGTAGATATCGATGAGATGAACATTTCGGACGGTGATATTCTGCTACTCTGTACCGACGGTCTGACGGGTATGGTCCTGGACGATCAAATTCTCTCCGTTGTCACGCAGACGCGGGATCCGCACGAGGCGTGCGACAGCCTCATTCGTCTGGCCAACGAAAACGGCGGTCTTGACAATGTTACGGTGATTACTGCTTATGTAGTAAAGGAGAGATGGTTCTCTTCCCTGGTGAATTTTCTCAAACGGTTCAGGAGGTAAACTTATGTCGAAGCTGATATTAAAATTCAAGGAGGCCGTGCTGAAGGAGATGCCTCTGGAACAGGACGAAATGAGCATCGGGAGGAAACCCGAAAACGACATACCCATAGACAACCAGGCTGTGTCAGGACGTCATGCACGGATCTTCAAGGAGGGGGACGGTGTTTTTATCGAAGACCTCGGCAGCCTGAACGGGACCTTTTTGAATGGACAAAAGGTATCCAAAGCCGAGCTTTATAATGGGGACGTCATCCTGATAGGGATCCACACCTTGGAATTCATCGGTGAGAAAACCCGAGAAACCGACAAAAAAGCCTTTGCTGTACGGGGACGTTCCATGGATGAAACGATGGTCATCGATCCCCATGACCAGAAAAAGATACTGGCGGCGGCGGACAAGGACAAGCCCGAGGTGACTGGCGGATTTCTCGTTATAGAAGGATCGACGGAAAAACGGGAGTATGAACTGAAAGAGAGGGTGACGACCATTGGAAAGGAGGATGGTGCGGGAATTCGCCTAAAGGGATTTTTCGCACCCAAGGTGGCTGCCCTGGTCAATCGGCGTAAGGAGGGTTATTTCATCACACCTTCGGGGGGGAAGGCGATGAAGATCAACGGTGAAGAAGTCAATCACCGCTATGACCTGAAAGATGGCGACATTGTCGAGGTCGCAAACCTGAAGATGCAGTTTTACGTAAAGGATTGAGAATCGAAGCAAGAGCCCTGTTCAAAGGGATCGGCGCTTGGAAAATTCTTTGATCGATTGATGGAAAGCCGTGCTGAGATCATTCAATTGGGTTGTCCAAAGATCGCTTTTCGATAGATTGGGTAAGACGGCAGATCCATGGATTCCACGGTTTTGAAGCTCTTCCTTTAGATGATCGAAATGCTTCTGTCTTTCCCGTTCGAGGTCTTGTTGAACATTCCGTACTGCCTGGACAAGAGACTCCGGGTTCCTTTCAAGAATATCACGGAATATCTGAAAAATCTTTTCATTGATGTCGTCGCTGTCTGGTTGGATGTTGTCCAACAGCTCCATCTCCAGAATATCCCTGAGTCGCTCGATTGCTTTTTTATCCTCCGAAAGGGCCGACTTCAGTTGAGTGATGCCTATGGCATCGTCGAGGTATTTCTGAACCAAACCTCGTACCTTGCCGGTCCATTCGCTTGCCTGCAATGCTTTTTTCTCCTCTTCCGACAGCGTAAGATTCTTGGTTTTTTCCAGCGCCAATTCCATCGTACTTTTGATTTCCGCCATGGCCCTCACACTTCTTGATTTTTTTCCCGGCAAGATAGCGCAATTTACATTCATAATCAATGGGTAAAGGAAAAAAAGGAGAGCTGAGGGATGAAACAAATCAGTGTCAGAACGAACGCGCCTTTCGAAATGATCGATATTACGGGGCAGATTCGTGCCCTGCTGAAGGGGGAAGGGGTGATATCGGGTCTCTGCTGTATCTTCGTGCCCCATACCACCGCTGCCGTCACAATCAATGAAAACGCCGATCCAAGCGTTCCCAGGGATATCCTCATGGAAATGGCAAGGGTCGTTCCGCTCAGCGATAACTACAGTCACAGTGAGGGAAATGCCGCCGCCCATATCAAGGCCAGCATCATTGGGTCTTCCGCGATGGTTATTATTGACAACTCCGATCTTGTCCTCGGAACCTGGCAATCCATCTTTTTCTGCGAATTCGACGGACCTCGGACAAGGAAGGTATTCATCCGACTGATACCCGGTTAAGTTCCGACACCCTCGAAAAGGCGGCGGGCGATATTATTTTTCATCACCTCAAGCGATCCGCCGGCCGTTCCTAGAACCTTTGCATCCCGGTAATACAGATCGAAGAGATTGTCCCGGAGGCAGCCGAAGCGGCCCGTGGATTGAATGCAGCATCCTACGACACGGGTAGCGACCTCGACGCAAAGCAGCTTCGTCCGGGCGGATTCAAGGCTGATATCGCGGCCCGCCTCTTCGAGCAGTGCGGCGTTGTCGCGCAACAATCTTGCGGCCGCCAGTTGCGTGTCCAACTCCGCCATTTGCCAGCGCAGTCCCTGAAATTCTGAAGCCTTGTGGTTGCCGACTTGCCTGCCCTTCAGGTAGGTCAAGGTCCGATCCAGGGCCGCTTGTGCGATTCCCAGGGATGCGCTGGCGTTTCCCAGTCGACTGAAGTTGAAGGCCGAAAAAAAAGCCTTGAGTCCCATACCGCTTTCACCGATCAGTTGATCACCGCCAACGGTGCAGTTTCTAAGTTCGAATTCATAGATCGGAGAACTTCTCATTCCAATTGGATCCTGCTTTTTGGTGATTTTAAAACCAGGGGTTCCCTTTTCGATGAGAAAGACGCTGATTTCCCCTCCGTCCGGCCCCCTGGCGAAAACATTGACGATGTCGGCTTCGGCGGCATCGTTTATCAGGGTCTTGATTCCATTGAGGATAAAGGCCTTGCCGCGCCTCTTTACCGTTGTTTTCATGGACGCGAAACTCGAGCCGACATCCGGTTCCGTGATGGCCGTCGCTGCAAGATATTCGCCGTCGAGAAGCCTGCGGAGGTATTTATCCCTCTGTGCCGGCGAACCGTAACCCGTCATCATCTTGATCGTCTGGAAATGTCCGTTGTGTGTCATTCCGGCACCCGCCCGGGACACTTCCTCGCTGAAAAGACAGTAGGCTATGGTTCCCATTCCAAGACCACCAAACTCGATGGGAACATGGGCACGCAGGAATCCCAGAGTGCCCATATTGCGGAAGATTTTCCTTGGCAGGACGCTCTTTTGTTCGTACTTCAGAATTTGTGGCAGAACCGTTTCGGAAACAAAGCTTCGCAGGGATTGCTGAAGATCATGGCAACGTTGGGACAGTTCGAAATCCATGGGGCCTCCTTGTTTACAATCATAGCGACCAGGATCGGAATGGACGGATGAGGTTCGATCATCCATTCCCTCATTCCTTGTCGAAGAATACCTGTTGGATTCTATAGCATGCCACCTTGTCGATTTCCATCTTCATATGCGTTCCTCTTGAAATGACATATCCTGCAATGAACATTCTCAGGCCGAACCGGTATCCATTTTCTGCGGCTTCAGATAAATTTTCCCTCGAAAT
>JAFGIO010000173.1 GCA_016929555.1 Deltaproteobacteria bacterium
CCCGTCATCCGCCGCCCCACGTTGGCGTAGATCTCATTGGGGAAAAAGACGCTGCTTGTGGTCTTTTTGCCGTAGACGGCGGCGGCGACACCGGCCGCGTAGGCGAGCTCCGCTGCCCCGGCATATTCGGAGAGTTTTTCCCTGACGTGCGACATCTTAGCTACGTTGTTCGCTTCGGCCGCCAGCGCCGTGGCACCGCAGAGGACATCGGAAACCCCGGGCTTGCACCCGCTGTAACTGTGGCGGTGAGAATCGGCAAAGAGGAGTGCGAGTCTCCTGCCGTACTGCCATTCGCCGCACATAAAGACCCGTTCCCAGGGGATAAAGACGTTGTCAAAGACGATGACCGAATCTGAAACACCATAGGTGCAAAAGGGGGCGGCATGGGCCTCATCCTTTTCCCTCAACCAGACGGGACGGGTGATCATCCTGATCCCCTCCTCATCGGCAGGAACGGCGAAGGCAACGGCATAATCAGTGTCCCCTTCTGTTAGGGCTCGTGTCGGTACCACAAAGAGGACATCGGCATAGGCCGCCTGGGTGATGGACATCTTCGTTCCCCGCACCACGATCCCGTCGCTTCTTTTCTCCACGACATGGACGTAGGAATCGGGATTCTCCTGCTGAGAGGGGCGTTTCAATCGATCCCCCTTGGCATCGGTTTGTGAACAGGTGCCGTCCAGATCTTCCGACTGGTATTCCTGAAGGTAGGCGAGGAACCGCTGATGGTACTTCGTCCCGTTGGCCTCATCCAGCTCTTTGGTGCAGATAGCCAGGGCGTTGATGGCATCGTGTCCCATGCAGCGCTGGATACAGCCCCCGACCCTTCGTGCCGCCAGACGGATCAGTTTTTGCTTCTGTAAAAGATCGTAGGGGTTCTGGGGCAGGTGGTTCCACCGGTTGATCTCCTCACCCGTGATCGATGAGGTGGCCGTGGCAAGGCCCTTCCACTCGGGATCCCGGGCGAGATCAAAGGTTACGTCCAGGACATTCAGCCCGGGGCGTAGACGGTGGTCATCTCTGCCGACTTGCTCTCCGCCGATGTAGACGTTGCGCCGCATCGCAAAGAGGCGGTCGTGATACTGTTTCTTTGTTCGTAGCATGGTCTTTTCCCCCCGATCTCTCTTAGATTGAAAAAATCTCCTCAAGGATGGTTATATCTGGTTTTCCGTCAAGAAGGGCTCCCACGGCTTTGGAAAATTCCTTGAAGTGGGGTGTCGAAGAATGTGCCTGAATTGCCTCCATACCACGATATCGTTCAACGACGACTATAAGGTTGGGGTTCGCTTTGTCACGGCAGACCGCGTAGCCCAACGTTCCCTCTTCTTCGCCTACCTTCGGTACCAGGCCCCGGAACAGATTGGTGGCCTCATCCATCTTTGCTTCTTTGATCTTCATCTTTGCAATAAGCGCGATCATTTCTCATCTCTCTTTCTTGCCGTTGTCCATCGGCGGGTATAGGGTGATCGGTACCTGTCAAGACGCTCTTGATTCCGCAAAAGCCGCATTGGTACCCCGGGTGATTGAACTAGCATACTCTCTTCATTTATGCAAAAAAAGACCACCCGAGGGTCCGGGTGGCCTTTTGTGTGTTTCTCTTTGAAACGCAATAACGACCCCTACTTCTGGGTATAGTCGTACCAGCCTTTGCCGGTCTTCTGGCCGAAATCGCCCTTGGCAACTCTTTTTACCAACTCTGGTGTAGGCAGTTTTGCTCTGTCGCCTGTTTCTCTGAACAGTTCCATGCCGATATCGTAGGAGAGATCCAGTCCCGTCAGGTCGTTGAGGCGGAACGGACCCATGGGGTGCCCGGCGCCGTACACGCAGGCCTTGTCAATATCTTCAAAGGAGGCTACGCCCGATTCTAACATCCACATCGCCTCGCCTGAAATGGCCGAGAAGATTCGGTTGAGGACGAATCCCCAGACTTCCTTTTTGATATGGATGGGAACCTTCCCGATCTTTTCACACAGCTGCATCGAAAGCTGTGCGGTTTCGTCGGATACGTGGGGTCCCTGGACGACTTCCACCAGCTTCATAACGAGGGCCGGATTAAAGAAGTGCAGATTACAGACCTGGGAAGGACGTTTGGTCACGTCGGCGATCTTGGAACTGACGATCATGGAGCTGTTCGTCGCGAGAATGGCATGTTTCGGGGCAATCTCGTCGAGCTGCGCGAAGACCTTCCTCTTGAGCTCAAGCCTTTCCAGTATGGCCTCAATGACATAATCGGCATCCTTGGCTGCCTCTTTAATGTCTCCGGTGAAGGAGATTCTTCCCCTGATTTCCTTCGCCGCGGCCTCTTCCAGTTTACCCTTCTTGACGCGTCCCGCCAGGTAGCTGTCGGCGAATGCCTCGGCCTTCTTCAGGATTTCAGGAATGACATCGGTGCATTTGACCGTATATCCCGAGATGGCGCACTGCAGGGCGATCTGGTGCCCCATATTCCCGGCGCCGACGACACAAATGTTCTTTACATCTTCGATCTTCATGGCTGTTTTCTCCTTTCAAGTAGTAATTTGCGGCATGAGCCTATGAGCTCATGTCTGATCGTTTGAATATTTGCAAAATGTAAACGGGGCAATCCCTTCCCGGGGGAAGGGATTGCCTGAAACCTGAAACGATAGTTATCGCTTCAGGTTTTCGATGACGGTGGCGACACCGAGTCCGCCGCCGCAGCAGGAACCGAAGATGCCGTATCTGCCACCCCTGCGGATCAACTCGCGCATGGCGAACATTCCGCACCGGGGGCCCGAGGCGCCGTTGGGATGTCCAAAGGCGATGGCGCCGCCGTTCGGATTCCACTTGCCTTCCAGGTCGACCTTCTCTCCTGTCTGTTTTTCGATTTCCTTGATAACGGCCAGGTTCTGGACGGCAAAGGCCTCGTTGCACTCCATGACGTCCATGTCCGAGAGCTTCAGACCTGCACGGTTAATGGCCTGCGGCATGGCGTAGCCGGGGGCGATACCCATGATCTTAGGATCGCAGCCGTAATCACCGCCGGCAATCCATTTTGCCATCGGCTCGTAGCCCAGTTCCTTGGCTTTTTCCTTGGTCATCATCAGAACAAAGGCGGATCCGTCGTTTCGTCCCGACGAGTTTCCGGCCGTCACGGTTCCGCCCTTCTTGAAGACCGCGGGCAGGGAAAGCAGAACGTCCATCGATGACAGGCGGGGGTGCTCGTCCACCTTGAACTCGATGGGGGGCTTCTTTTTCCCCTGAGAAACAGTTACGGGAATAATCTCCTCATCGAAATACCCGGCATCCATGGCCTTCTTGGCCAGGGTCTGGCTCCGGAAGGCGAATTTATCCGAATCCTCGCGGGAGATGTCGTACATAACCTGCAAGTTCTCCGCCGTCAGACCCATCCCGATGCACTCCTCGGGAACGGGAGAGAGCTGGGTCTCCATGGGCATGGGGGGATTCAGCCGATACGGTTCCAGGCTCATGGAAAACTTGACCGGGATTTGGCTGTAGGCTTCCATCCCGCCGGCGATGATGATATCCGCATGGTTGCAGAGGATCTTCCAGGCCGCGTGATTGATGGAGTCGATACCGGAACCGCACTGCATCTCGATGTAGCTGGCGGATGTCTCATAGGGAAGGCCCGCATAAAGAGCGGCCCACCGGGCCGGGTTCATGGCGCGGGAGGTGCCTGCTGCTGATCCCAGGAACACGCAGTCAACATGGGCCTTTTCGTTGATCTTTGTCTTTTCGAGCAATCCCTTGATGCCGATACCGGCCAGTTCTTCGGCCGAGATATCCCGCAGGGTCCCGCCCATCCTTCCGAAAGCGGTACGCATACCTTCTACAAATACTACTTCTCTTTCACTCATCTCTTAAGTATCCTCCTGTTTCGAAAATAATTGTTTTTCCCTTCCCTGTGCCACGAAATACGCTCAAACCGGGATCCCGGTTATCGTATGTATGTTTTTTGCGCCGGAGAAGAGATCCAAAAACCTAAACCTATTTTTGCCATGATGCACATGAAGACTTGCCCCAAACACCATAGGGTAACAGCCTTCCCGGAGAAAGGGGGAATGCAGAGCAGCTCTTGCGATTGAGTTGGCGGCTACCAACCCCTTTCCCCTGTTACTAGAGCCCGTCAATCTTGCACAAAGCCCTTTAATTGTCCAGAAAAAATTTCTCGGAATTTCGATATAAAAAAATAAAAAAACAAAGTCTCTTATAATAATCACAACGTTCCGATTTCAGATTGCATTTTCATCTTTTTCCGGGAGGTGTCTGAAATCTCGGAAAGATTACGAAAGGGTTTGTGACAAAGGGTAAAATCGGATATATTTCTAAAATGGCTAAAATAACCGGTGAATTATCTCCAGGAGGGCGAACGTG
Source organism: Deltaproteobacteria bacterium (assembly GCA_016929555.1). Taxonomy (GTDB): domain Bacteria; phylum Desulfobacterota; class Syntrophia; order Syntrophales; family JAFGIO01; genus JAFGIO01. Next base: position 4,354 of record JAFGIO010000173.1, read on the forward strand.
AGTACTGAAGACCGTGTTTTGAGAAAAGATCTCCTGTCAAAGGTGATGACAGCCCGGGAGGCTGCCCGGCTTATCAGGGACGGGATAACCCTGGCCTGTAGCGGATTTACCTCGTGTGGATACCCTAAGGTTGTTCCCCTTGCACTGGCGGAGCGGGTCAGAAAGGGAGATCCCGTAAGGATCAACCTTATTACCGGCGCCTCGGTTGGCGAAGAACTCGATGAGGAGCTTGCCTCGGTGGGGGCGATTGCGCGGCGCTATCCCTATCAAACGGGGGACATGATCGGCCGGGCGATCAATGACGGGGCCGTCATGTATCATGACATCCATCTGAGCAGGGTGGCCGAGCAGGCCCGGTGCGGTTTTCTGGGGCACCTGGATATTGCCGTCATAGAAGCCACGGCCATTATGGAAGACGGGAGCATTATCCCCACCACCTCGGTAGGCGCCTCGCCTACCTTTATCCACAAAGCTGACGGGGTCATCATCGAAGTCAATACGGCTCAGCCCATGGAACTGGCAGGGATGCACGACATCTATACGCCGGAAAATCCCCCGCGTCGCCAGCCCATACCGATAACGGATCCGTCACAGCGAATCGGCCGCACCTCCATCCCCTGCGACCCCGGGAAGATCATCGCGATCTGCCGGTCCGATATGCTTGACAAGACGAGGCCCTTGGCGGCTATAAGCGAGACATCACAAGGAATTGCCCGCCACCTCGTCGGTTTTTTCAATCGCTGCGTCCGCGGGAAACTCTACGATGATCTGCCGCCGCTCCAGTCGGGTGTGGGAGGTATTGCCAATGCCGTTATGGGAGGAATCCTCGCGAGCGACTGGACAGGTATCTCGTTGTGGGCTGAGGTCATTCAGGATGCGATCTTCGATTTGATCGATGCGGGAAAACTCGCCTGCGCCTCGGCCACGTCACTGACGCCGTCCCCCGAGGGGCTCACACGTTTCTACCGGAATATAGAGACGTATCGTGAAAAGATCATTCTCCGGCCCCAGGAGATCAGCAACAGCGCCGAAGTGATAAACCGGTTGGGCGTCGTGGCGATGAATACGGCCCTCGAGGTCGATATATACGGGAACGTAAACTCGACCCACACGCTCGGGAACTGCGTCATAAACGGCATAGGAGGGTCGGGCGACTTTTCGAGGAACGCCTTCCTCTCTATCTTCATGACGCCCTCGACGGCCCGGGGCGGCACTATCTCGAGGATCGTGCCGTGTGTAACCCATGTGGACCATACGGAGCATGAGGTCCACGTGGTTGTAACCGAACAGGGGGTGGCCGATCTTCGGGGACTCGATCCTCGTGAGCGTGCCGAGGTAATTATCGAGAACTGCGCGCACCCCGACTACAGGGATGCCCTGCGGGATTACTACCGCCGCGCGGTAAAGAATGTAGGCGGCCACATTCCTTTCTTGCTCGATGAGGCCTTCTCCTGGCATGCACGCTATCGGGAAAGGGGGACGATGCTTCCCTGAGATTTAAGCTTCGAAACTGAAGAAAGGTATCAATGGGGGTGGAGACGCACGATGTAACGTTCATCGTAACGTCCGTAAAAGTGTTTTGCCGCTAATCGAACACGACCGGTTCCCTGAGGATAGCCCTACGAGCTGCGGCGGCAAGGGTGGATGTCTGAGGGTGGGTCTCTTTGAGGGATGCTATCTGGTGGAGGCTGTCCGCAGTTCTCGATATCAGCATGGCAAGATCGCCATCCGCTATCTTTGATCGCTGGATTATCCGATCCCATTCGGCCCCCGAAGCCCAACCGTAGATTGCCGCAGCGACCCAGAGCGGGAGGGGAGCCGTGTCGAATCCCGCTTCCGTCATCCTTTTCGAGAAGGGTGCCGCAGCCCGGGCGACCCGGTCGTAGGCCTTTTTCAGCCGTTTCGGCAGTGAGCTCCTGGCGATGGCGATCGTGGAGCTCCTGTCATAGGCGAAGGGCGCAACAACGGCGGCAAGGAGGGCCTCACTGTCGTAGGGAAAGGCCTTATCTCTCAGACATTGCGCGATCAGGAGGGGCTGGTCCAGTCTCAGTTGCGAGGCCCATAGGCCATCCTCCGTAAGCCGGTTTTGTGTGTCCACAAAGCCCTCCGCCTTAAGAAAATCCAGGTGCCGGTTGAAGTCCTTCCAGAGGGGTGTCTTTCCCCGTTTCTTTCGGTGTTGATAATCCGCCAGCGACCGCTCAAAGACGTCCCTGATCTCTTCGGGGGTATGGGACAGGAGGAGATTGAGCACCATCGAAAAATCACTTCG
>JAFGIO010000004.1 GCA_016929555.1 Deltaproteobacteria bacterium
GGGTTGATGGGCATGATGGTTCCCGAAGCTTACGGCGGTGCGGGCGCCGATACAATCAGCTATGTTCTGGCCCTCTCCGAGATTGCCTATAGCTGTGCCTCCACGGCGGTTGTGATGTCGGTTCACAACTCCATCGTCTGCGAAAGCATTGTCAAATTCGGGTCTGAACGGCAGAAGATAAAATATCTGCCGAAGCTGACCGGCGTGGACATTATCGGCGCCTTTGCCCTGACCGAACCCCTGGCCGGGTCAGACCCGGCGGCCCAGCGGACGACGGCCGTGAAGAAGGGCGACGTTTATATCCTGAATGGCACCAAACGCTTTATCACTTCCGGAAAGAACTGCGGCATGGTCATCGTTACGGCAAAGACCGATCCCACCAGAGGTCATCGGGGAATCAGCGCCTTTCTCGTGGACAAAGGCACGGAAGGACTGACGGTCGGCCGTGAAGAAGAAAAAATGGGCCTGAGGGCTTCGGATACGACGGATCTCATCTTTGAAGACTGCCCGGTGCCGGCTGAAAACATACTGGGCAGGGAAGGTGACGGCTTTGCCATCGCCATGACCGGTTTGGACGGCGGCCGCATCGGAATCGCCGCCCAGTCCGTGGGGGTGGCTCAGGCAGCCCTCGATGCGGCCGTGGACTACGCCCGGGAGCGGGACCAGTTCGGGCAGAAGATCGCCAAGTTTCAGGGCCTGCGCTGGAGCATCGCCGATATGGCCGTTGACATCGAGGCGGCAAGGCAACTCACCTTTTCCGCTGCGGCGAAAAAGGACCGGGGCGAGAACTTTTCGATGGAAGCCTCCATGGCGAAGCTCTTCGCCTCGGAAATGGCTAACCGCGTTACGGCCAAGGCGCTGCAGATCCATGGCGGATACGGATTCACCAAGGAATACCCCATAGAGCGCATGTACCGGGACGTCAGGGTTTTCACGCTCTACGAGGGAACCTCGGAAATCCAGCGCATTGTAATTTCCCACCACATCATCAAAGACAAGCGGTCTTAAAACCGGAAGGAGTGAAAAGTCGCAGCACTTTTAAGGAAGGCTCCGGATCAGGAAAACATGGTTCTGCAGGATGTTTTCGACGAGGTTTCGGCCTGCAGGGCGACGCCGCTGTCCGCAAGCAGGGTCAAGGCGGGACGGGGGGCCTGCCGGGAGCTCCTGCTCGCACACCGGGTGCCCTGGGTCTCCCTCCCCGAGAGCGCCGCCCATGCCCTGGCCCACATGTGGCGCTATGCCCGAAGGACCGGCGTCTCTTGAAACAGGGCATCGCGAGAGGTTTCGCAACGCCGCCGACCACAAAGGGATTTCGTTAGGGAGCGGTTTCCGCCGCGTCCTTCACCCAAATGCGATACATCTTTTCACCGCTCTCTTCGTAGCACAGGAATCCTCTGGAATCCGCTTCTTCCAACTTCACATTCTCTTCACCCTTCAGTTCTATGAACTGAGCCAGCCAGTTTCGCAAATGAGCCCCTCCACCAAAATAGACTTTCGTCCACCTGCTGCCGTTCTCATCCACCCTCTGCCAAATCTTTTCTTCTTCAGCCATTCTATCGGCAAGCTGGTTTTGCTGTTCTATCGGCTCCGTCATCATTTTGTCCTCCTCTCTCTAAGCCCTCCGCCAGACGACTTATGGGCAACTTATGGCACAGACGAATCGAATTGGGAGTAAAAGCGCTTGTTGTTGCAACATTTCATCTTAAACTTCTTATCGATACCGGCCTTTTGCGCGTCTGCCCTTTCCCATACGGGTGCGTAAAGGAAAGATCGCTTCACAAAGGTCTTCTCAAAGGAATATTCCACTTTTTCATATATTTCCAGATAGCGGTTCTACTCAGGCCGACCCGCCGGCCTACCTCGGCCTTGTTCCACTCGCACGCATCCAGGATCTCCAGCAGGGTTTCGGGCGACAGGTCATCCGATGGGAAGGCCATGGCTACACCCGACCTTGCCGTCTCCGGCGATCCGGGACGGTAAGCCAGTTGCCGGACCTCTACAGGCAGGTCAAAGACATCGATATGTTCGCCCGCACAAAGAACGAAGGCATGCTCAATGGCGTTTTCCAGTTCCCGTACGTTGCCCGGCCAGGGATAATCCATCAGGATCCGCATGGCTGACTGGGTGAGACCCTGGATTTCTTTGCCCGTTTTCCGGTTCTGAAGCCGTATGAAATGGCCTGCCAGATAGGGAATATCCTCCCGCCTTTCGCTGAGCAGAGGAAGGAGAATGGGGAAAACCTTCAGCCTGTAAAAGAGATCCTCCCGAAAGTACCCGTTTTTGACCAGATGAAAGAGGTCCTTGTTGGTTGCCGCGATGATCCGGAGATCGATTTTCCGCTTCCTGGACTCGCCGACCCGCTCGATCTCCCTTTCCTGCACCACCCGAAGAAGCTTCAGCTGGATGAACGGGGTGGTATCGCCGATCTCATCCAGGAAAATCGTTCCGCCGTCCGCCTCTTCGAATCGGCCCATTCGATCGCGAAGCGCGCCGGTAAAGGCCCCCTTTACATGCCCAAAAAGCTCACTCTCGAGAAGTGTCTCCGGAAGCGAACTGCAGCTTACCGTTACGAAGGGCATATCCCTCCTCGTGCTGCGATGATGAATGGCGCCTGCCACCAGTTCCTTGCCGGTCCCGCTTTCGCCCTGGATCAGGATGGACGCCTCGCTTGCAGAGGCCGCTTCGATGGCGCCGAATACCTTTTGCATCGAATGGCTTTTACCGATGATATTATCAAATTTATGAATTTCCCCCAGGCGTCGATTGGCCTCTTCGACCTTGCGCCGGGCCTTTTCCAATTCGGTCAGATCCGTTACGGTTTCCACAACGCCCTTGATGGAACCACGTTTATCCTTGACGAGACGCGCACTCTTGATCACGGGTACATCGTAGCCATTCTTGTGCCGAAGAAAGCATTCCCTGCCATCCAGACGGCCGTACTCGAAAATGCCGCACTCCCCAATCCCCGTAGGGCAGCTTTTCTGAAAACACTGGGTGAAATGGAGCAATGTGCAGGGCCGCCCGATCGCTTCACCCGCTGTAAACCCCGTGATCCGCTCGATGGAAGGATTCCAGGAGGTGATGATCCCCTGGTTGTCCAGGGTGAACACGCCATCGGCCATGGATTCGAGAAGCAGGCTGGAGAAATGGGGGTCCATGATACGCGGTTCCTTCTCTTTCATGACGAGCGCACTCCCTTCTGGGGGACCATGTTTTGGTCCATCGCAAGGACGATGTCCAACCTGCTGTTCCTGTAACGTTACATTACCGACACTTTTACCATATGTAACGTTACCTGAATTTGTCAAGGGGAAGAAATCTGAGGATCCTAAAAAAAAGCGCCCCGCCTATGCTGAAGTTTTTCGATCATATTCCAATGGTTACAAGCCGTCTCCTTTATATTCATGGTATGGGGACGGATCGGACGGCAGATTCGAAATAACCGGTATGATAATTGAATATCTCCCATTATCGGAAGGCCCCTCAATGTCGCAAAGCATCCAGCTGCCATCAAGTATGGCGGAGAAAGGCATTGGAAGTAAGAGAGATAAGATCCGCCGGAGCATTCAGCAAGGCCAAAAATCACGAACTGGCGGTGATCGATTTTGGCGCGCCCTGGTCCGAAGCCTGCCGGCTGCAGGATCTAATTCTGCAGCGTCTCGCCTTTCAATTGGGGGACCGGGCCTGCATCGCAACCGTGAACATCGATCGAACGCCCGATCTTGCATGGCGATTCGGGATCCAGGTCATTCCCACGCTGGTGATTTTCCATAAAGGCAGGGAAGTGCAACGGTTCGTGGGGCTTCATTCAGAGGATATTCTGTTGGCTGCGATAAACCGTCGGGGAGCTCATCAGGCCAATCTCAAAAAAGGAAGCGGAATCAAGGAGGTGATGGTGATGCCGAGAGGAGATGGAACCGGTCCGAGAGGACAGGGCCCCGGAACGGGCAGGGGAATGGGACGAAGCGGCGGCAAGGGACGTGGCGGCGGTTTCGGCGCCGGTCCCGGCGGAGATTGTGTGTGTCCCAATTGCGGGGAACGGCTGCCGCATCGAATGGGCAGCCCCTGCTATGAGCGGAAATGTCCCAAGTGCGGTACTGCCATGACACGGGGATAGGCAAATGGAAGGCCCGCGTTCCAATGAACCCATGAACCCAATTTTCGCTACAGAAGGAGTACGCTATGGAAAGGATGTTTGAAACGATAACCCTTGCCGGGAAGACACTGCCGAATCGGTTTGTATTTCCGCCGGTCAAGCTGGCCTATGGCAGCCCGGACGGGACAGTAACGGATCGGCAACTGACATTCTACGAGCAAATCGCGAGGAACGGACCGGGTCTTTTAATCCTGGAGCCTGTTTCGGTCACGCCGGAAGGAAAAGAGCATCCAAAACAGCTCTGTGTTCATCTGCCGCACAGCGAGGCCGAATTGAAGAAGATCGCTGAGGTGATTCACGGGCAGGGGCGTCTTGCCTGTCTCCATCTGAACCACGCCGGTGCCGCCGCCAATCCCGTGGCCACCAAAACAAAACCCCTTGCCCCCTTCCCGATGACATGCCTTTCAAGCGGCCAAGAGTCGGAGATGCTGACGGAAGAGAAGATAGCCGCCATTATCGAAGGATACAAATCCGCGGCCCAAAAGGCCCGGCAGGCGGGATTCGACTTCATAGAGGTCCAGGCCGGCCACGGGTACCTGGTCTCCCAGTTCCTGAACGGGAAAATCAACAAAAGGAACGACGCCTTCGGCCAGGATCGGTTGCTCTTTGCGAGACAAGCGCTGTCCGCTGTCAAAGAGGGGGCACCGGATCTGCCTTTTTTGATTCGCATTTCAGGAAATGAAATGTCTCCGGAGATGGGCATCGGCTATGAAGATCTGGCACCCTTCTTGAGTTTCGCCGAGGAGGCCGGAGCCTGCGCTTTGCACGTGGGCATGGGCAGTTCGTGCTTCAGCCCGCCCTGGTATTTTCATCACACCGCTCTTCCTGAAAAGCCCCAGATGGATGCCCTGTCCTGGGTTCGAGGGCACACCTCGCTGCCCGTCATTATTGCCGGGAGAATGGGCAGAAGACAAAGGATAGAAAAAGTACTGGCAGAAGATCATGCGAAACTGATCGCCCTGGGAAGACCCTTGATCGCGGATCCGGGACTGATCGAAAAGTGGCGCAACGGCCGGGATGAGGAAGCCGCGCTCTGCTCCTACTGTCTCCAGGGCTGCCTCCACCGCGTCAGAAACGGCCAGCCCATCGGCTGCAACATCAACCCGGAGGTCGGAATGCCCCCGCTGTCCCGGATACCGGATCCGAGGAAGGTCCTGGTGGTCGGAGGCGGACCTGCAGGTATCAGCGCCGCCCTGTACCTGACCCGAAGGGGCCACAGGGTTACGCTTGCCGAACAGGAAGATCATCTGGGCGGACAATTCGCTCTCGCCTGGCAGGCCCCTGGAAAGGAAAGGATGAAGGACGGGCTGGACTCGATCGAGGCATCATTGAAGGCTTCCGGTGCAGCCATTCTCTTGAACCAAAAGGTCGATGCACCATTTATACAGGAGGTTGGGCCTGATCTGCTGGTGTGGGCGACCGGGGCGGTCCAAAACATTCCGGAGATTCCGGGGCTGAAGGAACAGCACACCCTGACTTCCATCGAATATCTCAAAGGGGAAAAGGAGCTCCAGGGGCCCCGGGTCCTGGTCATCGGGGCTGGAAGAAACGGGCTTGAAATCGTAGAAAGGCTTGGACAGCAGGGATACGAGGTGGTTGCCACCAAACGCACGGATCCCATCGGAGGCATGATGGAGGCAATCACCAAGAACCTGTCCCTGAAACGGATCGGTGAGATGAAAAAGGTTGTACTCATGCCCCACACGGCCATCCAGGCCTTCCACGAGAGAAGTGTCGAGATCGAGAAGGACGGGGTACGGATGTCCCTGGAATCCTTTCAGACCGTTATTCTGGCCTCCGGCATGTTGTCCGCTTCCGGGCCGGATGAAGCGATTCTCAAGCTGGTCCCCAGGATCGAAGTGATCGGGGATGCGAGAGAGGTCCAGGATATCTTCAGCGCGGTTCAGGCAGGCTACCAGCTCGCCCTTTCCTATGAATAACGAGGGATGGAAAATCGGTGAGATGTTTTCGCCCTGCCCTCTCACGATGTCTCAGGCATCCCCGATGACGAAGCGCCTGACGAACCGGCCCGCCAGCGATTCCGCCGTGTGCAGGGCCCCCTGGGGGCAAACCTCGACGCAGCAGTAGCAGCGGATGCAGCGGTCGTAGTCGAAGCGGAGGGTCTTTTCCAGGGGTTTTATGGCGCCGGCCGGACACATTTCCCAGCACTTCCCGCATTGCGTGCACAGAGGGGCGTCGCAGACGGGCCTTTGGAGGAGATGCCTGCGGATGAAGCCCTGAAGCAGCTCCGGACCGTAGGTAAGCCGGGTGAGCGCGGGCAGTCTGAAGCCGGAGACGGCGGGCAGGGGCCCCTCGCAATCGATGTCCAACTCTCCGCCGCAGAGTCCCATCTGTCCGGCCACCTTCGGGACGGGCAGCCTTTCGGGGCTTTGGCCCAGGATCCGGCAGACGGTCCGGTCGGCGGCCAGGGCGTCGCGGCTCCCCAGAAGCAGGCCCAGCTCCCGCGGCACGCCCCGCCTGCCGGGACCTTCCCCCTCCATGGCCAGGATGCCGTCGATAACGGTAAAGGCCGGGTTGATGCAGCGGTAAATCTGGACCAGCAGCCTAGCGAAGAGGTCCCGGTCGATGCCGGCCCTCAGGTGCCACTGGGCCTTTCTCAACCCGACGACACAGCCGAAGAGGTTCTTCACCCCCAGGGTGAGGCCCATCTGGGCATGGGTCTTGAGCTTCGGCAGATTGATCATCACCGGGGCTTCCAGGGCCTCCGCAGCGAGATCGATCCTCCCGAAGGGTTCGCCCACATCGGCCTTCACGGACCGGGTAAACTCGCAGAATTCCACATCGAGATCCGACAGGGCTCCGGCGATGCCGCTCTCCCGGACAACCCTCCTGCAGGAACCCACACCCGGGCTGTCGCCGACCCGGGGGCGCCCGCCCCTTTGGAGGACATACTCGGCCGCCGCCCGGACGACCAGGGGATGGGTCAGCACCGCCTGATCGGGCTTCGCCGGCGACAGCAGGTTCGGTTTGATCAGAACGTCCCGTCCGGGCCCTATGAGGGCGCCGCCGTCCAAGGCGTCCATGATTTCGAAGAACCGGCTCCTTAGATCTTCATAGCGATAGCTTGCTCGCCTGACGACAACCCCTGACACGACAGCCCTCACAATCTCGAAAAAGCGTTCCGGATCGCCCGGAGAAAAGCGCCCCGGTGGAAGAGAAAGGCCCCCACGTGGCCCGTGTCGAGCCATTGCAGATCCGAACCGGGCCAGTGCCTATGGAGCATCAGGACCGACTCGGGCGGGATGTAGGCATCGCCTCTTGCTCCGACGAGGAAGGCCGCCTCGGGTCTGACCGGAGGCGGATAATTCCTGATGTCGGACAGGCCGAGGATCTCTCTCATCAGGTCCCGGGCGGGGCACTCGCCCTTCAGTTCGGCCTCCAGAACATCCCAGGCGCAATATCGCCTAAGAATGCCCTCTGTGAAGACGGCGCTTGCCGAATGGGGCGCGATGCAGGGTATGATGGCCAGGGGCTCCCCGAAGGCGAGGCCGGCCTGAGCGGCCATCCCACCTCCCATGCTGATCCCGCTGACGCCGAGCCGGCTGAAGCCCGCTTCCCGGAGCCAGGCAAGAAGCGCCACCCCCTCATCGAGGACCGCTCCGCCCATGACGCAAAGATCGCTGAAACAATTGAGCATTTTCCTATACTGGCCCGGCGGGCGGCGCCGTCCGTAGTAGGGATTCTCCAGCAGCAGCGATCCGATCCCCTCCCGGGCCAGCGGGACGGCCAGGGCCTTTCGCCTCCTCCCGAAACCCTCGTCGCCCGTGGCGGCGAAATGGAGACAGACCGGCGCGGCGGAATCCGCCCGCTGAGGCAGAATAAACTCTACATAGGCGATTCGGCTCTCCTCGGGAAGACCCCACCCCGAATAGGGACTGACAAAGGCCCCCTGACGGACCCAGAGACCGTCCGTTCGATATTCCAGATCCCATCTGATTTCGATTTTCCGAGGCGGCTTGATCCTGAAACCTTCCCGACAGGCGGCCCGGAGCCAGGGGAGGTTTCCCCATCCCTTTATGAAGAAGAGCCGCCTGTTGGATAGGGCGGCGTACATCCTGTCGAGCAGACTGGCCATGACTCCCCGGACGCGGCAAACCGGGCGACTTTCAAAGGTTTTTGATCTCTATCTTCCCGGTTTTTATCGGATTTTTCCGCGCACTATACCCGTGCCTGCCCGCGATGTCAATACCCCTTGGCGGAACGTGAGGTCAGCGGGAAAAACCTCTATCACTCCGGGATATTTTCTGCTATTGAAGAGCCGTTCAGTCAACATCTCATCAGCAGATCGGAAAGCCGCTCTCTACGAGCCGGTTATCCCGATCCATCGAAAGGAGGAATACAGATGGGAAGCGTATCCTACGGACTCGAAGGCAAGGTGGTATTGGTGACCGGCGGCAGCCGGGGGATCGGTCTGGAGATAGCCGGCCGGCTCCTTCAAGAGAAGGCGAAGGTTGTCATCTGCGCCAGGAAAAAGGAAGGCCTCGATGGAGCCGTTTCCCTGCTGGGAGGAGGGGAGAACCTGTTGGCCGTCCCCGCCCATGTGGCGAAGGAAGAGGACGTGGAGAAGCTCTTCGATGCCGCCGTCGGGCGGTACGGCACCCTCGATGTCCTGATCAACAACATGGGGATGAATCTGCTGACGCCGTCGCTGGTGGATACGGAACCGGCCGCCTGGAACAAGATCCTGGAATCGAACCTGACGGGAACCTTTCTGTGCAGCCGCAGGGCCGCCAGCATCATGAAGGAAAAAAAGACGGGCAAGATCGTGAGCATCTCCTCGGTGGCCGGTACCAGGGCCGCCCCGGGAATGGGCGTCTACGGCATCGCCAAGGCCGGCATCGAGATGCTGACCAAGGTTCTGGCCGCCGAACTGGCGCCCTTCAACATCCAGGTCAACGCCGTCGCGCCGGGAATGGTCAGAACCGATTTCAGCAAACCTTTCTGGTCGAACGAAGCCTTTTACGAACAGATGGTCAGGGCCATACCGGCCGGTCGCATCGCGGAGCCCGCCGATGTTGTGCATCCGGTGCTCTTTCTCTGTTCCGAATTGGCGGGCTTCATCACGGGCCAGACGATCATGGTCGACGGCGGCGCTTCCGCCGTTTGAAGTCTCTTGTTTCGAGGGGTCAAAATATCGGGAGACAGCCCCAGTCCAAGGCTGGGAATGGGGGCCTTCGTCACCACGTAAAACCCGGTGATCATGGCGAATCATTGACACCAGAGTTGTCAACTTTCGCTTGACTTTTTCATATTTTATCATTATGTATCAAGCCTTGTTGCAGCGGTTTGGAGGCAGTCTCTGTAATTTCAGAGACGTGCAGGGATAATAACCGATCTCCATCGATCTGACGGCGTAATCCTTCATGCGAATTCACATCTGCTTTGTATCTGATTTGTGCCAGGCCCGACATCACAAAACCAGTCAGAGTGTGCGTCTTGTTTTTCACGGATTTGCAAGGGATACCGACCCTTCGGGGTACCGGATATCCGGTTCGCAGGAGGAATGATAACCGGGCTTATCATAGCGGACGAGGAGAGACCCTTGCTTCAGGGGATCATCGCGGGAGTGTCTAAGGTTTCTAAAAGCCTTTTACAATCATCATCAATCATATGAAAGGGAGGAAAAGAAATGGCAAACGAGATTCGTTTTGATGGCCGGGTGGCGATTGTCACTGGGGCAGGCGCCGGATTGGGCCGGACTTACGCCCTCGAACTGGCAAGGCGGGGCGCCAAAGTTGTGGTCAACGACTACGGCGGAGCCCGCGACGGTTCGGGCACTGGTTCCTCAAGCCCCGCCGATGCGGTCGTCAAAGACATCAAGGACAAGGGCGGTGAGGCGGTTGCCAATTACGACAACGTGGCTACGGTCGAAGGCGGCGAGGGCATGGTTAAGACGGCCGTGGACGCCTACGGTACCGTCGATATCCTTGTCAACAATGCAGGCATTCTCCGCGACAAGGGAATGTTGAAGATGGAGCCGGAGAACTGGCAGGCCGTCATCGCCGTTCATCTCAAAGGGGCCTATGATGTGACCAAACCGGCCTTCACCGTCATGCGGGAAAAAGGCTACGGAAGGATCGTCATGACCTCGTCGTCCTCGGGCCTTTACGGGAACTTCGGACAGAGCAACTACGGCGCCGCCAAGGTCGCTCTCGTCGGCTTCATGAACACCCTGAAGCTGGAAGGCGCCAAGTACAACATAAAGGTCAATACCGTTGCCCCGTCGGCAGCCTCCCGGCTGACCGAGGACGTCCTGCCGCCGGATCTGTTCCAGCAGCTCAAACCGGAATTCGTCATGCCGCTGGTGGTCTATCTCTGCTCCGAAGAGTGCCCCGTCAGCGGAAACATCTATCATGCGATGTTCAATTCCTACAATCGGATCGCCCTGATGACGAGCTCCGGCATTGCCATCACCGACGGCAAGAAGGTACCCACCGTGGAAGATGTCGTTGCGAAATGGGACAAGGTTGCGGACATGGCCGGCGCGAAGGAATATCCCGCGCTCAACGATCTCACCATGGCGATGATGGGCGCCATCCAGGCGAACGCCTAACCTCCGACGGGGGTTTGTGAGGCCGAATCAGGATTGACTCAGGAAAACAGTACTATCGAAGAAAACACAAATTCACCATGAAGGAGGAGGTAATAAAAATGGTTGGTATCACATCATACGGTGCCTATATACCTCGACCAAGGCTCAACCGGATGTCGATTTTTCAAGGCATAGGCTGGTTTAATCCGGCCATTATCACGCAAGCCCAGGGAGAAAGGTCCTTCTGCAATCATGACGAGGATGCGATCACCATGGCGGTGGCCGCCGCAAGGGATTGCTTGAAAGGCAAGGACAAGGGCGCGCTGGGCGGGCTCTACCTGTGCTCCACGACGCTGCCCTATTTCGACAGGCTCAATGCGGGCATCGTCTCCACAGCCCTGAACCTGAAGCCCGAAATCGTCGCCGCCGATATCACGGCCACGCAGAAGGCGGGAACGACGGGCATCATCACCGCCATGAACGCCGTCAAAGGCGGGGAAACGAACAACATTCTCGTCACCGTCAGCGACAACCGCCTGACGAAACCGTCGAGCATGTACGAAATGTGGTTCGGCGACGGCGCCGCCGCCGTCATCGTCGGTACGGAAGACGTCATCGCCGAGTTCAAGGGCTCCTATTCGATCAACTACGACTTCGTCGATCACTACCGCGGAGCCATCAGCTGCCAGGAAACCGACTATATCTGGGAGGAGCGCTGGCTGCGGGAGGAGGGATATTCCAAGTTCATCCCCGAGGCGGTGAACGGCCTCTTCAAGAAGCTCAACATCACCATGGCCGACGTGGACAAGCTGGTTTTCCCCTGCATCTTCGGCGCCGCCCACAGGGACATCGCAAAGAAACTCGGCGCCACGCCGGAGAAGGTCGTCGACACGATGCACGCCGTGGCGGGCGAAATGGGTGTGGCCCACCCCCTGGTCATGTTCGCCTCGGTCCTCGAACAGGCAAAGCCGGGCGATCGTATCGTGGTATGCGGCTTCGGCCAGGGATGCGATGCGCTGTACTTCGTCGTGACGGAGAACATCGCCAAACTCGTTCCGCGCCTCGGCGTGAAGGGCTCGCTGGAAGACAAGAAGGTCTACGACAACTACACCATCTTCCTGAAGTTCCGCAACCAGCTCCAGCCGGAACTGGGCATCCGGGCGGAATCGCCGACCCAGACGGCCATGACGGCCCTCTGGCGGAACCGCAAGGCGGTCTACGGCCTGGTAGGCGGCAAATGTACGGCCTGCGGGACGCCCCAGTACCCAAAAACGAACGTCTGCGTCAATCCCCGCTGCGGCAAGCTCCACACCCAGGAGGAGTATGAATTCGCAGACCAGCCCGCCCGGATCAAGACCTTCACGGCGGACATGCTCGCCGCTTCGGACGAACCCCCCGTCAAGTACGGCATGGTCGAGTTCGTAAACGGCGGCCGGCATACACTGGAATTCACCGATTGCGACCTGGAAGAACTCAAGGTCGGAATGCCCGTCATGTTCCGCTTCCGCAGGAAGTACTCCGACCGCCTCCGCGGCTTCACCGGCTACTTCTGGAAGGCCGCCCCCACCAAGGGAGGCGTTCCCGAAATCCGCTTTGACGGCAAGGTGGCCATCGTCACCGGCGCCGGCGCCGGATTGGGAAGGGCCTATGCCCTGGAGCTGGCCAAACGCGGGGCAAAGGTCGTCGTGAACGACTTGGGCGGCGCCCGCGACGGAACGGGAGCCTCCAGCAGCGCCGCCGACACCGTCGTAGCGGAGATCAAGGCGGCGGGCGGCGAGGCCGTTGCCAACTACGACAACGTGGCAACGCCCGAGGGCGGCGAGAACATTGTCAACACCGCCGTCAAGGCCTTCGGCACCGTCGACATCCTCATCAACAACGCGGGAATCCTGCGGGACAAGAGCTTCCTCAAGATGGAGCCGGAAAACTGGGACGCCGTGATGAACGTGCACCTCTACGGCGCCTACTGTGTCACCAGGCCGGCCTTCAAGGTCATGCGCGACAAGGGGTACGGCAGGATCGTCATGACGACCTCTGCGGCCGGACTGTACGGCAACTTCGGCCAGACCAACTACAGCTCCGCCAAGATGGGCCTCGTGGGCTTCATGAACGTCCTGAAGCTGGAGGGCGCGAAGTACAACATCAAGGTCAACACCATCGCCCCCATGGCAGCCTCCCGCCTGACGGAAGATGTCATGCCGCCCGATATGTTCCAGCAGATGAAACCCGAGTTCATCGTTCCCGCCGTTCTGTGGTTCTGTGCGGAGGAGCAGGAGGAGTCGGGCGTGATCGTCAATGCCGCCCTGAGCTATTTCAACAAGGCCGCCTTCATGACCGGTCCCGGCGCCAAGGTCGGCGACGGCAAGACGATCCCGACCGTCGAGGACATCAAGGCCAACTGGGACAAGATCAACAGCCTCGAGGGCGCCAAGTACTACTTCGATTCGACCGCGGCCATCGGCGATTTCATGACCGGTGCCACGATCGTAAAGCCTGACGCGGCTCCGGCGGCGGGCGGCGCCCCCACGGTGAAGGATATCTTCGCACAGATGTCCTCCTCCTTCGATGCGGCGGCCGCCAAGGGCGTCGATATCGTTTTCCAGTACGTCATCTCCGGCCCCCAGGGCGGGAGCTGGAAGGTCACGGTGAAGGACGGCGCCTGCAAGGTCGAGGAAGGAACCGCCGAAAAGCCGACGACGACCATCAAGATGGCCGATGAAGACTTCATCCAGCTCATTACCGGCAAGCTCGACGGCATGAAGGCCTTCAGCTCCGGGAAACTGAAGGTGGAAGGCGACATGATGAAGTCGCAGCTCATCGCGAAGTTGTTTCCAGCGAAAGCGTGATTATATTTAAGAAACAAAATTTAATCTGTAGGAGGTTAACGTTATGGCTACAGGAATCAAGGATAAGGTTGCGATCCTCGGTATGGGATGCAGCAGATACGGCGAGCGCTGGGACATCGACGAGGCCGGGCTCATCGCCGAGGCCTACGAAGAGTGCATGGCCGACGCCGGGATCGAAAAGAA
>JAFGIO010000174.1 GCA_016929555.1 Deltaproteobacteria bacterium
ATCAAGCGCATGCAGCAGACCTTCACCTGCCTCGAAGAATGCCGGTGTCCCGTCATCGCCGCCATCCAGGGAGGCGCCATCGGTGGCGGCGTCGATTTCGCGACGGCCTGCGACATTCGCTACGCCACGAAAGACGCCTTCTTCGTCATCCAGGAAACGAATGTCGGGATGACGGCCGATGCCGGGACCTTTCCGCGCCTCGTCAAGCTGATCCCCGAGGGCATCGTGCGCGAGCTCGCCTACACGGGGCGGCGCATGCCGGCGGACGAGGCAAAGGAGGTCGGGCTGGTGAACAGGGTTTTCCCCGACCAGGAGACGATGCTTGCTGAAGTCATGATAATCGCTAAAGAAATCGCGAGCAAGGCGCCGCTTACCTTATACGGATGCAAGCGGATGATCAACTACGCTCGGGATCACCGCACCGCCGACGGCCTCGACTATATCGGCATCTGGAACGCCAGCATGCTGCAGCCGGAGGAGATGATGGAGGCGATCATGGCGAATGCGGCGAAGCGCCCCGGGGACTTCGTCGATCTGCCCGTCATCATCAGATCCTTCAAGTCCCTCATGGGCAAGTAAGGAAGCAAAAAATCCCGGAGAGAAGATCGAAACCGCCCGAAGCAGCAGGGCGCTTCGTATGTTGAAGGAGATTAACACTTGGTGAAACCGTAAAAAGTCGGATTTGACCCCTTCTTGTCATTCCCGCGAAAGCGGGAATCCAGGTAATTCAATATATTCTGGACCCCCGATTTCCCCCGCCTTCGCGGGGGCAGGCTGCAAGGGGGTGACATGGTTTGTGACTTTTTGCGAGGTCATCAACACGTAACGAAAAGGAGAAGCCACCCATGAATTTCGACATCCCAAAGGAAATCGCCGATTATTTGAAAGTGCTGGATGAATTCATCGAGCGGGAGATAAAGCCGCTGGAACAGCAGGACGACAACATCCGTTTTTTCGATCACCGAAGGGAATATGCCCGCACAGACTGGGAAAGGGGCGGACTGCCCAACGAGCAGTGGGAGGCGCTCATGGCGGAAGCCCGGCGGCGCGCCGACGCCGCCGGCCATTACCGGTATCCCTTTCCGGAGGAATACGGCGGCAAGAACGGGACCAACCTGGGGATGGCCATCATCCGCGAGCATTTTGCCAGCAAAGGCCTGGGGCTGCACAACGACCTGCAGAGCGAGCATTCCATCGTCGGCAACAACGTGGGACTGCTGCTGATGATCGAATACGGAACCGAGGCGCAGAAGAAGGAATGGATTGACGACCTCGCCGAAGGCAGGACAGGCTTCGCCTTCGGCATCACCGAGCCCAATCACGGCTCCGACGCCACGCACATGGATTCGGTGGCGATCAGGGACGGAGACGACTGGATCATCAACGGGGAAAAAACCTGGAACACCGGGGTCCACAGGGCCCCCTACGATCTCGTCTTCGCGCGGACCGGCGGCAAGGCGGGGGACGCCATGGGGATCACCGCCTTCCTGGTCCCGATGAAGGCCAAGGGCGTGAAGATCGAAGAGATGCTCTGGACCTTCAACATGCCCACCGACCACGGCCGTGTGTCCTTTACCGATGTCCGCGTGCCCCATGACGCGATCTTCGGGGGGGAAGGCCGCGGACTGCAGGTGGTTCAGCATTTCTTCAACGAAAACCGTATCCGCCAGGCGGCATCCAGCCTGGGCGCTGCACAGTACTGCGTCAACGAATCGGTGAAGTACGCCCACGAACGAAAGCCCTTCGGCAAACCCCTGGCCTCCAACCAGGGCATCCAGTTCCCCCTGGTCGAACTGCACACCCAGTGCGAGATGGTGCGGACGCTGATCCAGAAGACCGCCTGGATGATGGACACCTACGGCGCCTTTTCCGTATCGGACAAGGTGTCGATGTGCAACTACTGGGCGAACCGGCTCTGCTGCGATGCAGCGGACCGCGCGATGCAGGTGCACGGCGGAATCGGCTATTCCCGGTACAAACCCTTCGAACACATCTACCGTCATCATCGGCGCTACAGGATCACCGAAGGGGCGGAAGAAATCCAGATGCGCAGGATCGCCGGGTACATGTTCGGCTTTATGAAGCAGCAAAAACCCAAAGGCGTCGAGTAGCCTTTTCGATCAGTCGATTTTTACGAAACGGGGAAATAAAATGACTCAGGAAAAAACAGAAAAGAAAAGCGCCGATATCCAAGGCATCCTTCAAAACATCCTTTCCAGGAAGATCGAAGGATTTCGAAACCTCATCTCCTGCGAGCGGTTGTCGGGAGGAGCCAATCAGGAAACCTACCGCATCGTCCTGGAAACCGACAAGGGGGAACGGAAGCTGGCCATGAGGCGGGCGCCGGGAGGCATTCCCAAACAGACGGAAGACGGCGGGCCGGGCATGCGCGCCGAGGCTGAGCTCATGCGCTTGGCCAGGGAAGCGGGCGTTCCCGAACCCGAGATCCTCTATGTGCCGGCACCCGAAGAGGGTCTCGGCGAGGCCTTCATCATGGAATGGCTCGATGGAGAGACGCTGGGCGCCCGAATCGTCCGGGGCGAAGAGTTTGCCGAGATCAGGCCACAGCTCGCCTATGAATGCGGACGGATCCTTGCGCTTATCCACGCGATCGATCTGGAAAAAACCGGCCTGAACAAACTGCTCCAGACCGTGGGCCCTTTAGAGATGATCGATCGGAGCTATTTCTATTACCAGATGTTGAGCACGCCGCAGCCCATGATCGACTATGCGGCCCGATGGCTGAAGGATAACATGCCGAAAAATGCCAGGACAGCCCTGGTCCACAACGACTTCCGGAACGGCAACATCATGATCACGCCGGAAGGTATCGTCGCCGTGCTGGACTGGGAGCTCTCCCACATCGGAGACCCCATGCGGGATCTGGGCTGGATCTGCACGAACTCCTGGCGCTTCGGGAAAACCGAGCTGCCCGTCGGCGGCTTCGGCACGTACGAGGACTTCTTCCGGGGCTACGAAGAGGTCTCCGGGCTGAAGGTCGACCCCGCCCACGTAAAATACTGGGAGGTCTTCGGCTCGTTCTGGTGGGCCGTGGGATGCCTGATCATGGCCGCACTCTATCGCTCCGGTCCCGACAAGTCCGTCGAGCGTCTGGCCATCGGCCGCCGTTCCTCGGAGTGCCAGGTCGACTGCGTCAATCTGTTGATTCCCGGTCCCGTGAAGCTCGTCAAGGCGGACGATGCGCCCAAGTCGACCGAAATGCCGAGGCTCGACGAACTGGTCACCAGCGTGCGGGATTTCCTGCGGGGCGACGTGATGAACCAGACCCAGGGGCGGGCGAATTTCATGGCCCGCGTGGCCTCCAATTCCCTCGATATCGTGCTTCGGGATCTCGAGGTCGGCGACATCTGCCGGCAACAGGAGCACCAGCGACTGCGCAGTCTTTTCAGCACCGAAAGCGATCTGGAATCCTTGCGGTGGCGCCTGGTGAAGGGATTGCGCGAAGGGGACATCCCCCTCGACCATCCCGGCCTCGCGGAACACCTGCGCGCCACGGTCGTCAATCAGATCGCCATCGACCAGCCGGTCTATTCGGGATTCAAGACGGCCTTGAAAAGCGCGGTCTGAGCGGCCCATAGGTCCTGGACAGCCCCTTGTACGGTTTCAGGGGAAACCCGGACCGGCGATGGTGATGGCCCTTTGAACGAATGAAGGGAAATACGAGATCGAGCAGATCTTCCGCGATGTAAGGATCAACGCCATCCACGTTGGCACTACCGTGATCGTGCAGGAGATCGCCGGCGGCCTGATGGGGATTTCATCGGAAAGAAAGCCATGCCATACCCGGCTCACGAAAAAAACGCATGTTCGGGTTTGGCATAGCCATCAGTGATAGCCTCGTAAAAAACCCTCATGCCCCGTGGGGCGCCACGAAGCATGAGGGTTTTTTACGAAGTCGTCATGATTCAAAGGTTGCGCTATCCTTGAACTAATTCTTGATATGCAAAGGTTTCTGCCCTTTTTCCACCCTTCGGATGTTTTCCGCCGCCACCTGGACGATATTCCGGATTGAGACATCGGTGGATCCGGCAATATGGGGGGTCGCCAGTACATTGTATCTGAAGATGGGGTCCTCGGGATCGGGCGGCTCTTCCCAGAAGACGTCCAGACCGGCACCGGCGATCCTCTTCGATGCAAGGGCCTCTTCCAGCGCATCGCGGTCGACCAATCCGCCCCGGGACAGATTGATCAGGAAGGCCTCGCTTTTCATGGCCTTGAAGGCCTTCCGCCCGATCAGATTCCTGCTTTCGGCCGTGAGAGGAAGGCAGAGAACGACAAAATCCGATCTGCCCAACATCTCGTTCATGTCGTCCGGTGTTCCCACCCATTCCAGGCCAAGTTCTACCCGAGCCCCTTCAGGATCCCGCCGTTTCATGCCGATCAAGCGCACATCGAAGGCCCTCAACCTTTTTATCAGGGCCCGGCCGATACCGCCAAGACCGACGATGCCGACCGTCTTTCCGCTCAACGCCCTCCCCGTGGGGTATCCCATTTGTCTGCCTGCGAGGCTCGCAGCCATCCTGTTGACATCTCTCGACAAACCGACCATCAAATACACGCCCAGTTCGGCGACGGCATCGGCATTTCCGACCACGGTGGGAACATTGGCAACCCAGATGTTCCTTTCCCGGGCGGCCGCAAGATCGACCCCTTCCAGTCCCGCACCGCACTGTTGTATCAACCGAAGGCGGTCGGTCCCGGAAAGATGTTCCCTGTTCACCTCGCTCATGGTGGGTATCAGAACATCGTAACCTTTCAGCGTGTCGAATCCGAACCTCCCGCTGGCTTCCCATTCATGCTGCGGCAGCTCCGATTTGACGGCTGCCAGGAATCCACCCCAGGCATCTTCATGGGCGGCAAAAAGAATTTTCATCGCTCACTTCCTGCGTATCATCACAGCCTGTGAAGAAATTAATATAGAAAACAGATACGAATCCACCCCCCTCATTCCGGTGACAGGGCCACATAAAAAGCCGTTCCGTTGCGGTATACCCGAATCAGTACACTCTCGTCGGACGGTATCCCTGAAACGATCTTTTCGTACTCCCTCAGGTTGCTGATCTTGTGCCTGTCGACCTCCATGATCACATCGCCCTTCATCAGAACGCCCAGAGCGGGGCTTTCCTCATCGACATCCGCCACCAGGACGCCGCCGATCCTCTTGGGAATGCCGAGGCTCCTGCGCAACTCGGACGAGATATCCTGCACCTGAACGCCCTCGAGGGCATTGTCACGGGCCGCCGAAACCTTCTGGAGCTGCGCCGGCAGCTCGCCAACAACCACGCTGGCAATATAGGGCTTCCCATCGCGGAGATACTTGATCGAGACCTTCCTGTCCGGCGGGGTGGCGGCGACCATGTTTCTCAGACCCACAACGTCGACGACCTCCCTTCCGTCATATTCCACAATCACGTCACCCCCCGTCAGGCCGGCCTTCTCCGCCGGGCTGTCCTCCATGACCTCGCCGACGAGGGCTCCTTTCTCCTCCTTGAGACCGAACTGTTTGGCCAGTTCGGCCGTCACCGGCTGTATGGAAACGCCCAGCCAGCCTCTCACGACCTTGCCCGTCTTGATGAGGCTGTCCATAACGTTCCTCGCCATGTTGCTGGGGATGGCGAATCCGATGCCCATATAGCCTCCCGAGGTGCTGAAAATGGCTGTATTGATGCCTACCAGCTCCCCCCTCACGTTCACCAGCGCCCCGCCTGAATTACCCGGATTGATCGCCGCATCGGTTTGGATGAAATCCTCGTAATCGGCGATGCCCACGTTCGCCCTGCCCGTGGCGCTCACGATCCCCGAGGTGACGGTCTGGTTCAGGCCGAAGGGATTTCCGATGGCGATCACGGTTTCTCCCACCCTCAACTTATCCGAATCACCCAGTGTAACGACGGGCAGATGATTGGCTTCGATCTTGATCACGGCCAAATCCGTTTTCTGGTCCGTGCCGACGACCTTGCCCTTGAATTCCCTCTTATCGGAGAGCTTGATCTTGATCTCTTCGGCGTCCTTGACGACGTGATTGTTCGTCAGAACGTAACCATCCTTGTCCACGATGACGCCCGATCCCAAACCCTGCTGCTTGCGGGTCTTCGGTTCTTCGAACTGGCGGAACTGATCACCGAAGAATTCCCTGAAAAAGGGATCGTTGAAGAAAGGTGAGGGTATTGCCCGGGTCTTGACGGTCTTTGTCGATGAGATGTTCACAACGGCAGGTTTGACGGCCGCCGTCACTTCCGCCATGGCCTGGTTCGTTTTCGTGAGCGTATCGATGGCCTCATTGGATATTTTCGCCTCTTCGGTATAACCGTTCGTCAGAAAATTGAAATTCGAAGAAATCCCCAAACCGATGATCAGGCCGACGACCAAGAAGCTGACAGCCATAATCACATTCCTCTTTTTATCGAACATAAAAAACCTCCTCCTTGCTCGTTCGCCGGTGCCCCGCCGGGGTTGATAGCTAATGAAAAACCCTTCATCCCCATTTGTCAAGGGGCGTGAAGGGAAATTTCAGTAAATTCCATCGGCGCCTGCCGTCCGGAAGGGTCCCTGCGTGGCCACAAGGAGCAGGGCTTGTCTCACGAAGCACTCTATCGTATAATGGGATCGCCAAAAGAAACAGGTCGATTACGAAACATAAGAGGGAAGAGAGGGGCTTGCCATTTTCCAGCCCGATGCATAAAATGGGTAGGAAAGGGAACGACCATGACGGACGATCCGGATAATGAAAAACTTTTTGAGGGCGCCCCGGAAATCGCTTCGGAAGAACAACTCGATGAGCCGAAGATGTACCGGGTCGTCCTGCACAACGACCATTACACGACCATGGACTTCGTTGTGGAAATCCTGATAAAGATCTTCCACAAGCCTTCGGCCGAAGCGACGAAGATCATGCTGGATGTCCACAACCGCGGCAAGGGCCTCTGCGGCGTTTATACTCATGACATCGCGGCAACGAAGGTTTCCCAGGTGCACCAGATGGCCAGGGCCCGAGAGTTTCCCTTGAAGTGTTCCTATGAAGAAGCTTAGAGAAAAGTGGTAATGAATCATGAGAATCAATGATGAACTTCACCATATATTGCGGGCCGCATATATCGAGGCCAAGACGAGGGAGCACGAATACCTGACGCCCGAGCATATCCTGTTCGCCTCGCTCTTTTTCGAATCTCCCAAGGAGATCATTCGCCGTTGCGGCGGTGACATCGGAATCCTTCGCTCGAAGATCGAAGATTTCTTCAGCAAGAAGATCCCCCGTGTCTCCAAGACCAATGACCCGATTCAAAGCATAAGCTTTCAAAATGTGATGGAGCGTGCCGTCTTACATACCGTATCGGCCCAGAAGGAGGAGCTGGAAATCGGCGATATCCTTATCTCTATCCTTGATGAAAAGGAATCCTATGCCGCCATGTTCCTTATCAACGAAGGCATCACGCGGCTCAATCTGCTGAATTATATCTCTCATGGCATCTCCGTGATTCCCGACGACCGCGGAAGCACCGACCTGACGAAGCCCCTGGAAAAAGAGGAAAAAACTTCAAAGGAAAGCAAGGCCCTCGCCTCGTTCACGACGGAACTCGTCCAGAAGGCCCTTTGCGGCGAACTGGAGCCCGTCATCGGCCGGGAGGACATTCTCGAGCGGACCGTGCAGGTGCTGTGCCGCCGCTACAAGAACAACCCGATCCACATCGGCGAGGCCGGCGTCGGGAAAACGGCCATCACCGAAGGGCTGGCCCAGCTCGTCGCCCAGGACAAGGTGCCCAAGCCCCTGAAAAAGGCAAAGATCTACTGTCTGGACATGGGGGCGCTGCTGGCGGGCACGCGCTTCCGGGGCGATTTCGAGGAGAGGCTGAAGAAGGTCATCGGGGAGCTCAACCGAATGCGCAACGTGATCCTCTTCATCGACGAGATCCATACGATCGTCGGGGCCGGCGCCGTATCGGGAGGGTCGATGGACGCCTCGAATATCCTGAAGCCCGCCCTGACCTCGGGGAAGATCCGCTGCATCGGATCGACGACCTACGAGGAATATCGCAAGTTCTTCGACAAGGACCGGGCGCTGTCCCGGCGGTTCCAGCCCATCGAGGTTCCCGAGCCGACCGTGGAGGAGACCTACCAGATCCTCGATGGCCTGAAGGACAAGTACGAAGAATACCACGATGTCGTGTATACCGACGAGGCCATACGCGCCTCGGCGGAGCTGTCGGCCAAGCACATCAACGACCGGCACCTGCCCGACAAGGCCATCGACGTCCTGGACGAGTCCGGCTCGCGAACGCGGCTCTACCGGAAGGACGAAGACGGCACCATCACGATCACGCCCCGGGAGATCGAGGCGGTCGTCGCGCGCATCGCGAGGATTCCGGAAAAGTCGGTATCCACCTCGGAAACGACGAGGCTCAAGGATCTCGAAACGAGTCTGAAGTCGGTCATCTTCGGCCAGAACGGCGCCATTGACCGGGTCGTCCAGGCCATCCGTCGCTCCCGGGCCGGATTCGGGGACCAGAACAAGCCCATCGCCTCCCTGCTCTTCGCGGGACCGACCGGCGTCGGGAAGACCGAACTGGCGCGCCAGCTCGCGGCGACCATGGGCATACCGCTCATCCGCTACGACATGTCCGAGTATCAGGAGAAGCATACGGTCTCCCGTCTGGTGGGGGCGCCTCCGGGCTACGTGGGCTACGAAGAGGGCGGACTCCTCACCGAGGCGATCCGCAAGTCTCCCCACGCGGTCCTGCTGCTCGACGAGATCGAGAAGGCCCATCAGGACATCTTCAACACCCTGCTTCAGGTCATGGACTACGCGACCCTGACGGACAACAACGGCCGGAAGGCGGACTTCCGCAACGTAGTCATCATCATGACCTCCAACGCGGGCGCCCGCGAGATCGGCAAGACCCAGGTGGGGTTCGGCGAACGGCGGGTTACGAAGACCGCCATCGCCGACGCGGTGAAGCGGATCTTCGCACCGGAATTCCGGAACCGTCTGGACGCCGTCGTCACCTTCAGCGATCTCACCATGGAGGTGGTCGTCGACATCGTCCGGAAGCAGATCGGCGAATTCGTGACGCAGCTTCGGGACAAGGGCATCCTCTTCGAGGTCGATGAGGAGGTCTACGGATGGTTCGCGCGGAAGGGCTATTCCACGGACTTCGGCGCCAGGGAGATCGCCCGCCTCATCCAGGATGATATGAAGAACTTCTTCGTGGACGAGGTCCTCTTCGGCAGGCTCATCCGGGGAGGCCGGGTGGATGCGCGGATCGAAAACGACGGGCTTTCCATCGCCGTCGTCGAGGGCGCCCCTCAATGCCCCTCTTCCGTCTGAGCAGGGAGCCGATCTTCCCGCCGCCGGAGCTTGCGACGAAGAGCGGCTTGCTGGCCCTTGGGGGAGACCTCTCCAGCGAGCGCCTGCTGCTGGCCTACCGGACGGGCATCTTTCCCTGGTACGCCGAGGGCGAGCCCATCCTCTGGTGGTCGCCCGATCCCCGCTTCGTCCTTTTCCCGGAACACCTGAAGGTATCCAAGACGATGAAGCCCCTCCTCCGGCGGAACGACTTCACCGTCACCTATGACCGCAGTTTCCGGGAGGTGGTGGAGGCCTGCCGGGAGCCGCGAAGGCATCAGGGGGGGACCTGGATCACCGACGAGATGGCGAGGGCCTACTGCCGTCTCCACGAGCAGGGTTTCGCCCACTCCGTCGAGGCCTGGCGGGACGGCGAACTGGCGGGCGGTCTCTACGGCGTCTCCCTGGGGGGCTGCTTCTTCGGGGAATCCATGTTCACCCGGGTGAGCAACGCCTCGAAGGCCGCCTTTATCACCCAGACGACGAAACTTGCGCAACTGGGCTTCGTCCTCGTCGACTGTCAGGTCTTCACCCCCCATCTTCGTAGCCTCGGCGCCGAGATGATCCCCCGCAGCCATTTCCTTTCCCTCCTGCGCTCCGCCCTGGAGAAACCGACCCTGCAGGGCAACTGGGGCGAGATGGAGGCCTTCCGCGACCCCGCTGGGGCCGGCAGCAAACCCAGGGCCTGAGCCTACGACTCCATACACCCGGGATGCCCACATCCACCATCTACCCGCTATGTCTTGTAGACCTCAATAACGTTGACTTGGCTGGAAGAAGTTTATAAGCTCATGGGAAAAGTCCAATAACGAACGGGGTTGTTCCATGATAGGCAAACAACTGGTCATCAGCATCATTGGGTTGCTGATCGTATCGGGCTGCGCCGCCGCACCAGGCCCCTTGGAAGGAGAACCTCCCGGGAAACAGCCTGTTGTCCAAGACATGAGAACGGCTCGGGTCATCATCAAGTTCCGCGATCCTGGCCTTGACGCATCGAGATCCGATATTGCGGAAAGCCTCTCGGCACATGCCGGGACCAACTTGGCATACCTGCGATCCATCTCGGTTGGTGCACACGTGTTTTATCTGGAGGATGTACCCGATAGGGATGCATTGACGGAAATCATCAGGCGTCTGTCCGAAAGGCCGGACATCCTGTACGTTGAAGAAGACAGAATCATGCGCCATCAATTGGAACGGTGACGGCATGGTCACTGCGGAGAGGCGATGCCATGGCGGGAACTAAAGGAAACCGCATTCCCCTGCTTATCGTTATAGCGCTTTTGGGTATGATGGTTGCCGCGGCTTCACCCACCCTGGCGGGAGGCTACACGCCAAGGTCTCATTCTTCGACACCGGATCATTATCAATATACGGACCGGCTGATTGTCAAGTATAAGGATGCAGCCACCGGGCGTGCCGCCCAAACCTTAAGCGCTCAGGACGTAACATCCCTCAGCAGGTCGGCCGGCCTGAGGCTGACCCATTTACGCCGGATGTCCGGCAGCGCCCATGTGCTCAAACTGCCGTCCCGAATGACCCTGCCTCAGGTCCGGGCCATCGCTCAAAAGCTCGGCGCCCAGGCGAACGTCCTCTATGCCGAACCGGACAGACGGATGTTTCTCCTGGCGGTCCCTACGGATCCCTACTATATGTACCAGTGGAACTATTTCCCCTACGGCGCCCCGGATTACGTATCGGGCGGGGTCAACCTGCCGGGAGCCTGGGATATTACGACGGGCTCCGTCGGCATCGTGATCGGCCTGATCGATACGGGATTGGTGCCGCACGGGGATATCGACAGCGATATTCTCGACGGATCGGGACGCGTCCTTCCCGGCTACGACTTCATATCCCTGGATTCCTGGAGGGACGAAAGCCATCCCTATACGGCAAATGACGGTGACGGAAGGGACCCCGATCCGTCCGATCCCGGGGACTGGATAACGGGAGCGGAAAATCTCGGCATCGATGAAACGGGTGGGTTCTTTTTTGGCTGCGGCTCCGGAGACAGTTCCTGGCATGGCACCCACGTCGCCGGGATCGTCGCTGCGCTGGCCAACAACGCCCTGGGCGGTTCGGGCATCGACTGGAACGCAAAAATACTTCCCGTCCGTGTTCTCGGCAAATGCGGCGGCTACGAGTCGGATATCGTCGACGGCATGCGTTGGGCGGCGGGCTTGACGGTTTCCGGCGTTGCCGCCAATGCCAATCCCGCACATGTGTTAAATCTGAGCCTGGGGGGATCGGGCACCTGCAGCGCCACCTTTCAAAACGCCATCGATGAAATCATTGCGGCAGGCATCCCCATTGTCGTTGCCGCCGGGAATTCCGCAGGCGACGTATCCGATTTGATGTCTCCGGCGAACTGCCAGGGTGTGATCTGCGTCGCCGCCGTCAATCGGGACGGCGCCCTCGCCTCCTACAGCAATTACGGAACGCTCGTGAAGATCTCCGCCCCCGGAGGGCAAAAGTCCGGCTTCGGAGAAAGCGGCGGCATCTATTCCACCGTAAACACCGGAAAGACCACTCCCGTTGCCACCCCTCTCGGAGATTCCTATCAGTATTACCAGGGTACGAGCATGGCGGCGCCTCACGTGACAGGCATCATATCCCTCGTGCTGGCCCTCTCGCCTTCCCTGACGCCGACGGAGGTGTTGGAGACCCTTCAATCGACCGCTCGCGCCTTTCCGACCGGGACCGGCCACGACTGCACGACAGGCATTTGCGGGGCGGGGATCATCGATGCCGCAGCCGCTGCCGCCCATCTGGTCTTTCCCGCTGTCTCGGTTTCCGTTTCCTCCATACCATCATCGACAACCGTCGGCACTCCGGTGACTCACCTCATCACGATTTCCAATACAGGATTATTCCCAGTCCCGGCGACCACCTTGACAGCAACCCTGACCGGAACGTTCAGCATCGTTTCCGCGACGCCCAGCCAGGGAGCATGCAGCGCCGCCAATCCGGTCACGTGCAATTTCGGCGACATCGGCATCGGAGCTTCCGCAACCTTGAGTCTAACTTTCCTGCCGGAGGCAGCGGGAACCGTCACCAGCGTCTCCGCTGTCGAGACATCGGAACCCAATACGGTGATCACCAACAACAACGCCACACTGCGCACCACGATCGTCAACCCCGTCCCGGTTGTCACGGGCATCAGCCCATCCTCGACAACGGCGGGAGGCTCATTATTCAACCTCACGATCAGCGGCGGCAACTTTATCGGCAGTTCGAAGGTTCACTGGAACGGTTCAAGCCGTGCAACGTCTTTCGTCTCGTCAACGGAACTGACAGCCACGATCCTCGCGGCCGATATCGCCTCTGCGGGTACGGCCAGCGTCACCGTCGTCAACAAAGCGCCCGGCGGCGGGACTTCCAATGCCCTATCCTTTGAAATCACATCGGTCGTATCGCCTTCTGTCCCGGCTCAGGGTTCGGACGGCGGCGGGGGCGGCGGCTGCTTCATCGCAACGGCGGCTTTCGGATCCTATGCCCATCCTTTGGTCAAGGTTCTCAGGAACTTCAGAGACCTGACGCTGCTGAAACACCCGTTGGGACGAGCATTCGTTCAGTGGTATTATCGGAACTCTTCGCCTGTCGCGGAGTTCATCCGGTCGAGCGAGGCATTAAAGGCCTGTGTCAGGGCATTGCTGATCCCGCTGGCCGGATTCGGCTACCTGTCGATACATCTTGGATTGCTTCCCGCCCTTGCCCTGTCCCTTGTCTTTATGGCCGGTCTTTGTTTCGCTGCACGATGCGTTTCCGCGGCGGCCCCGAAGACCGGCCCTTGATGCGGGCGGGCCGCCGATCAAGTCGGGGACGGACATTCAATATCTTGGTCTCGAAATGCCGTCTCCTCAAGCCAAATCGACTTCACGCCGGGTCCATTTCCCGAATTGACGTATATTACCTCAATATGTCGTAGACACGAGGAAATTTGCCCCCTCTGATTCGCAAGACAAGCCCCTTTACCCTCTTGCCTAAGGAAAGGAAGTTCTTAAAATTCAATTGGTTCACGGTTAGTAATCGGCATTTTCCCGGGATTTGCCGTGCAGGTCTTATATACCCGGCGCTTGTCGCAAACATCCTAATAAAGGGGTTATAAAATGAAAACTATAACCCCTTTATTAGGAGTTCTCTGAAGCTCCCTGCGGTGGAAAGCCGATGCCAAAATAATTTACTGTTTGACGCCGTCGTTTAGCGTTACCGTACCCAGCGGGGCATCGCCAACCAACGTGACATTCAGATTGCCACCTGGTGTCAGTGACAAAGTCACAGTCACCGCACCGGTTAACGTAGTGGGATCCCACGTTGTGAAATTGCCAGATAGGGTTGTCCGGCTCGTGTAATCGCCATCAATCGCGTACATACCGTGATCTACAGGTGTGTAATCGATTGCTATGGTGGAATCAAGTACCGATAGATGCTCGCCACCGGGAAACACCCATTCGCCTGTCGCATCCACAATATCCAGGGGAAGGATTTTTTCATAGCGGAACGTAACCACGCCATAGGTCGGACCGTCGCGAAGCGTTCTACTGATTATCTGCAGTTTGTAATATGTTGCTGCGGATCCCCAAGGCATTGTTGAACGCATAATGTATACGGTTCCTGCTGTTGCTGGAAAAACAGGCGGAGTCGTGCCGTTGCTGTCCTGATAATCACCATATGCCGCCTGCGTAATCTCATTATATGCCTGCGCAACCTGGATGGCGCTTGCATGCGGCAATATCAAGGCGCCGGTCACATCATCATACATAATTTCACTCGGTACGCCACCTAGAATAACGCCATCCAAAAAAGTAAAAAACTTATCGCCAGGAAGCGCTATATCATTTGGTTCAAACAAGCCGTAGGTACTGAAGTGTGTTATAGAGGCCGAGGCCGTAAGACCATCAGCGCTCACGGTTGCGCCTGTTCCAGCCGCAATCCATGCACCACCGCTTAGGAAATAGATGGTTAGCGTTGCACCGGGTGTGCGTGCCGGCGTTAACTTGAAGGTAAGCGTTACGGGCAATAAAAATGCCGTGCCCGTCGGTCCGCACTCTACAGCAGCCAGAAAGTTTGCCTCAGCCGGCGCAACGGGCAAACCAACCGTAACCGGCGTCAGCGTGATGTCGGCTGCCGTCACACCAGCAGGCAGGGCGGCTGTCGAACCGGTCAGGGTTACGGATGCGTCCGCGGAGGTTGCCAGCGTGGTGGATGCCGGCACAGGCGTACTGTCGCTGTTGCTGCATCCGGACAGAACAAGCATTCCAAAACCAATTAATAACAACAACGCAAACCTTTTTTTCATAGATATTCCCTCCTCAGGTACACAATTTTTCATGTTGAATTGACATTGATAAAGGCTCTTTTTTCTTTAATGATAGTATATGAGGGGAAATTTTGAGTGTCAATTGAATATTGATGACCGAAGCAGGATAAGGAGGGACGCCCTTTATATATTCACATTTGCGGGAGGCGAGCTTGAACGATATCGAATATAAAGATGTAAAGGGCGTCCCCCTCCTATGTCGATATATCTTGGATTCCTTCCCGCCCTTGCCCTTTCTATTATCTTGATAGCCTGCCTTTCTTTCGCTTCAAGATACGGATCGGCAGCAGCCTCGAAGATCGGCCGGTGATGCGGCGGAACGTTTCACAGAAGGCGGGTAACGGCGAACCTGTCATCCCGTCCGGAGAGATGGAGCGCGCTCTCCGGATCCATATGGGAAAAGGCGACATGCCGCAGGTGGCGCCGGCAGGCCGCTTCGGCAGCCTTCATTTGTTCGGCCGTCGGACGTTCGTACTTCTGCCCGGGAACGGGGATGTAGCCCATGATATGAAAGGGGATTTCCCGATCGAGACCGGCGATCCACGCGGCGATCGATTCGATCTGATCCAGATCCACGAGACCGGGCACATAGACGACATTGGCCTTGAGCTCCATTCCCGCTCGATAGGCCCTGTCGAAGTTATCGAATATCCTTTTCTTCCTTTTCCCCGTATAGGCGAGATGCACCCCGTCGTCCCAGGCCTTCAATCCGACATTGGCGCCCTTCAGATTCGGCAGCGGCAGCCTGCTTCCGTTGGTATGCCCTAAATGGGACGGAACCCCAAGGGCTTCTTTCGCGAAATCGATTATCTCCTGCAAATCCTTGGCGACGGTAGGTTCGCCGCCCATGAAATAGAGTTTGTCCACATCGAGGGTTTTCAGCACACCCTTGATCTCTTCCGCCTCCAGGTATCTTTCCGGAGGCGGATAAGCATGGCCGGGCTTGCCGTGCTCACCGCTCTTGAGCTTGTAGCTGCAGATCGGGCAGCGGAACGTGCATCCATAATTGTGAACCGTTGCAAACCGGTACTTCTCGTTGTACGTCACTTTATAGAACGCCATGATTCATATCCCTCCGTAACGAAATGCCTGAATGATCGTCCTGCTCAAATAAAAGCCGATGGCCGCGCCCAGGGCCGATCCCGCCATGCCCTGTCCCGCCTGAAGCCAGATATACCAGGGGGCGAAGTGCTGATGCCAGATGTAAGGGGCGGAAAAATAATAGAAATAGACGTATACGGTGAATCCCCGGACCGCCCCCGCTCCCAGGGCGTTTCTCATCGTACCGAGGTAGTTTCCCGTCGTCAGGAAGTATATCTCGAGGACGAACCCCGCCAGCAGCGCATAGGGCCACCAGAGGGGATTGACCCCGCTCGACAGTATCTGGGACAGAAGACTGTGACCGCAGATCAGCATGGTGACCGTTCCCGCTTTCGGCACGAGGCGTATGCCGATGGCAAGGATGGCGGTATAGGAAACGGAGAAAAAGAATGCCTGGATCACGGGGATTCGACTGAGACCGAATTTGAACGGAAGGATGGCGATATAGAGCAGGCTGCAAAAAAGCGCCACCGTGATGAGCTCCTCCGTACTGAATTGGGGGATCATGCTTTTCATACGAAGCGTATAGAAGAGCACCGCGCCGAGAAGGACAACCAGTATGATGGAGGCAATGTAGGGATTCATAAAAACACGCCGTAATAGAAAAGCAAAAAAATTGTCAGGAATGCCGATATGGCGGTGGCGACCCAGTCGGTCCTCGAAAACTGCAAGGTCCGTACATGGGTTCTTTCGCCCGTGTAGGCGCGCACGGCGGCGGCAAGCGCGATCCTGCGGGCATGCCGGAGGCTGTCGATGATCAGGGGAGGAAGAAGATAACGCAGCACCCTGAACCCGCCGCGGACCCCTTTCCCCTTCAACCCCCTGAGCTTCTGGGCGGTGAGGATGCGCTTCGCCTCCTCGATGATCGCAGGCAGGAATCTGATGCTGACCGTGACGACGAAACCCACCTTCTCCGGCACACCGATTCGTTCGAGGCCGAGGATGAGATCCGAGGGATAGGTGCTCATGACGACGGTCATGCTCAAAACCATGGCGGAACACAAGCGCAGGGACTGCACCGCCCCGTATATCAGCCCCTCACGGTAGACGGCCAATCCCCCCGTCACGCGGCCGATCCATCCCCAATTTTCGGGCACGATCGTGAAAACAGGCGTCTTCGGCTCGAAGTAATAAAAGAATCCCTGAGAAATCATGGTGAAGATCACCGCGGTCCCCATAAGGTACAGGAGCGTCCTGACATATGCGGCAGGAGGGCGCACGAAGAAGAAGGTTGCAAGAAGAATGGAAAGAAGCGCAAGAAGACCCTCCGGCGTTCTCAATAGGACGATGAGACAGGCGCACATCAGGCTCATACCGATCTTCGTCCGGGGATCGAGCCTGTGAAAGAGGGTATTTCTACTGACGAATTTCATCGGAGACGATCCGTCCTTCCTCGAGATGAACGCTCCTGGACGCCCTGCCGGCCGCCTTCCCGTTATGCGTCGTGAACACGACGGTTTTCCCCTCCGCCACACTCTGATGCAGGAGCGAAAGGAGCCGGCGCCAGTGCGTATCGTCGAGCCCGGTCGTCGGCTCGTCCAGGAGCAGAATGTCCGGCTCCATGGCGAGAATCGACGTCACGGCGAGAAGCTGCCGCTGCCCCCTCGAAAGCGCCTGGGGATGAGAACCCCTCGCCTCGTACAACCCGGAGATGCGCAGATATTTTTCGATGTCGACCTCTTTGCCGAGGTGTCTCGGTCCGAAGGCCACCTCCTCTTCGACGCAATCGGCGAACAACTGCTCATCCGGGTTTTGAAAGAGAAAACCCACATGACCCATCAGCGATTCGAGATCGGGGTTTGCCTTTTCGAGAACGTTCAGACATCCCGCAGACGGGCGCAAGATGCCGGCGAGGGATTTCAAAAGGGTGGTCTTGCCGGAACCGTTTTTCCCGCAAAGGGCTACAAACTCCCCCTTCCTCACTTCGAGGTCTACATGCTTTAGAACCGGCTCTCCCTTCTCGTATCCGACGCACAGACCCTTGCAGGAGATCACGATATCCCCCAAGTTGCCGACGCCGTAAACGGGTTCCGGACAATCCCGCAAAGCCTGAACCGACGGTACCGTTCTTCCCCTGTCCAGGGTCACCACCCTGTCGACCAGCGGCAGGTATTCTTCGTACTGGTGTTCCGCGAGCAGGACAACTTTGCCTTCGCTCTTCAGCCGCTTCAGGATATTGAAGAATTCTTTCCTCCCGCCCTGATCGAGATCGGTCGTGGGTTCGTCGAAAAGAAAGATCTTCGGACCCATGGCGTATATGGCGCTTATGGTGAGTCTCTGTTTTTGGCCTCCCGATAGTTTGAACGTCTCCCTCTCTCTCATTTCCCAGAGATCCATTGCCTTCAAGGCCTCTTCGCGCCTCAGCAGGATCTCCTCCCTGGGCATGCGAAGGTTCTCGCAGCCGAAGGCCACATCGTCTTCCACGCGCATCATGAAGATCTGACTCTCGACATTCTGCAGCACCGTTCCCACCGTCTTCGAGATCTCGCCGATGGGCCTTTCGCCGGGCGAAAACCCGTTGACCTGAATCGTTCCCGACGACTCGCCGTTGAATATGTGGGGCACCAGGCCGTTGATCGCGTACAGGAGGGTCGATTTGCCGGAACCGGAGGCGCCCCTGACGAGGAGCAGTTCTCCCTTCGCCGCCTCGAAAGAGACGTCCTCCAACGCCGGTTTGCCGGTTCCGGGATAGGCGAAGGTGAAGTTCTCGATTCTTATCATTGTCCACCACTGGATCGATCCTGCCCTTACTGATGCCGACCTTGCTTTATCAAAAAAAGATCAGTACCGCAACGTAAGCTCGGCAAAGAACGTCCGGCCATCCGTCTTGTAGTATTCGTAATATTCCTCATCCAGGATATTATCCACGGAAAGCGAGATCTCCAACCACTTCAATGGAGCTACCGTAACCTTGGCATCCATGAGAAAGGCCGGTTCATAGGTCCCGTAAACGCCCTCTTCCGTGTCATTGTTGTCCGAATCATTGTAAATCTTGTCGAAGTATCGACCCACGAAACTCGCCCTGAACCATTTAAACTGCGTGTCCAAACCGAGATTCCAGGCGGTTTCGGGAATGCCGGTAATCCGCTTGTCCACGCTGTCCGGATCGGTCGGGTTATCGGTAATCCTGGCATCCGTATAGGTAACATTGCCCCAGAGCGTCAGCCAGTCGGTCACCCGATGGGAAGCTTCCAGCTCCAGTCCGTACGTTCTCGCTTCTCCCGCGTTTGTCCTGATCTTGCTGGCACCTACCGTCTTGTCGTAGATAAGGTCTTCGATGTCGTTGCGGTATCCGGTCAGGGACAGTTTCGTCCTTCTGTCAAAAAGGAACTGGTCGATCCCGATCTCGTACGTCCAGGCGGTTTCGGGCTTCAGGTTCGGATTGCTCTGATAGGTGGTTCCATAGGAGACCCAGGATCGATAGAGTTCGTACAGGGTAGGCGGCCGGAAGGCGTGCCCCGCGGATGCCTTGAATGTCGTGTTGGCAAAGGCCTTCCATACGGCGGCGATCCTGGGGCTCAGCTCCGATTCCCTATTGCTGTCGTACCGGGTTTCCGCTCCCGGAACGCCGGATGCGCCGTCAGAGACCTTCCAGGAATCGTAGCGAAGCCCCAGATAAAGGGTCAGCGGATCGAAAACATGCCATTCATCTTGCGCAAAGACGGCCCATGTCTTCGATTCGCCGCCGGAATAAAAGGTGCTCGCCCCCGCGCCGGAGTAGTCCCTGTAAAAAGGAATGTTGTAGTCGTCGGTATCGGATTCGTCCGTGCGGTATGAAGCTCCCAATGTCAAGAGATGGGACGTCCCGATAAGCACATCCCCCTGAAGTTCGGTAAACCATGTTTCGTTTTCCGTTATCTTCAACGTACCCGGCGAATCATTGTAATCAGGCATGCCGCTTCCCGACTCCAGGGTATAGCGGTCATCGACCTGTACCGTCCCGGCCTGGGCCTTGAACCGGACCGGGCCAAACGTCTCCTTTAAGGCCAGGGCAAAGGTATCCGTTTCATTTCTCCCCATACCCGTGTAGCTGATGAAATCATTGGGACGAAAGCGCGCCCTTTCGCCCGTGCCTGCAATGGCATAGGTGG
>JAFGIO010000175.1 GCA_016929555.1 Deltaproteobacteria bacterium
CCCGTCAGCTCGTAACCCACGAGTTTTCGCTTGATACCGGTTTCCTTCTGATTTTTGAGGGCGTCGGACCCGACGAAATCCTTGGTGAGGTCCACGATCCAACTGTAGACCACCTCCAGGGGTGTAACCGTCTCGTTGAGGTCATGGCCGTAGAGCATCATCCCCGCCTCTATGCGAAGGGTATCGCGCGCCCCCAAGCCGGCCGGTCTCATTCCCGCTTCGGAGCCGGTCTCCAGCAGGGCATCCCAGAGTTTCCCGATCCGCTCATGATCTGCATAGATTTCGAATCCGTCTTCGCCCGTGTAACCGCTGCGGGACAGAAGGATCTGCTCGTTCAGGAGGGTCGTCTCGGTGGCATGATAAAACCGGAGCGCCGAGAGGTCCTCCTTCAGAAGCCGCTGAAGGATCTGCTGGGCCGACGGGCCTTGGATGTCGAGCTTTCCTGTCTCTTCACTGATGTCTCGGATCCGGACGTTCCGAAGTTGCGCCTGGGTTTTGTGTTCTTCAATCCAATGAAGATCCTTGAGCCTGGTGCCCGCATTCGTGACGACCATGTACCGTTCCGGGCCCCTTCGATAGACTGTGACATCGTCAATGATGCCGCCCTCCGGATTGGTCATGACGGACAGCTTGATTTGGCCGATTTCCTGACGGGCAAGGTTTCTCGTCATGACCCGCTGGAGCAGGTCGAACGATCCGGGACCGTCGATCTCGATCTCCCCCATATGGCAGATGTCAAAGAGCCCGGCCTGGTTTCGCACCGCCCGGTGCTCTTCCAGGATACCCCTGTACTGCACCGGCAAGGCCCAGCCGCCGAAATCGATCATCTTCGCGCCCAAGGCAAGATGGCGTTCGTAAAGAGGGGTTTTTTCCATGTCTTGCTCAGGACCAGAATCTATAGATCAAAGACAAGATGACCAGAACGGTTAGACCAAGGATGAACAGGTGCTTCCTGCTGAAGGACAGCCTGCCGACGACCACATCCCCGCAGTGAGGGCACAGGGTCCACCTGGAGTTTAACGGTTTTTGACAGTGGGGACAGAGCACAAGATCCTTCTGCATGGCCTGGGCCTTCTTCTCGGCCGCCTTTTTCATCTCTTCCTGAACATCGTAGCGCCATTCGCAGTCCTGCTCCGGGCATTTTCCCTGGAGGGGCATATCGTCCGACCAGATAAAGCTGCGTCCGCATTCTGCACATTGAATTTTCATCATAGGACATCTCCGGTGACAATCTTGTGGCTGCTGGAGAATCGGATGAACCGTCTCACAATCGACACCCGCGGGAAGAGATCACAGACCGGTTAAAGGAATACTACAAGTAGGGGGCGATTTCAAGACGCAAAGAGGTCGCCTTCTTTTTAAAATTTCATTAAACGTGCTGAACGTTTTTTTTAATATATAATCCGACGGAAGGGCTCTTTCGAGAATTTTTCCGTTTTTTCCTGCTAAATAGTCATTCGAAATCAATTACTTGTGTTATTAAAGTCGGGTCGGAGCAAAAATGGCATGAATATTTCATCTTATAGGTCGAAAGCCGTTGAAGATAGGAAGATAGAAGGAGGTACAAGCCATGAAAAAGATCATCCAATCAGCACTTCTAAGCGCTTTTGTTTTACTGACCACGGTATCTTTCAGCTATGCCGAGTTCACCGCGTCCAGCGCCGGTGATTTCCCCTACTTTCATCTGGGCTGTCTGATCATCGGCGGCATGATCATCATCTCTTTGAAGCACAAATACTCGAAGATATACCTCAGTGAAGCGGTGGGATCCTTCGCCCTCTATGCGGTGATGATCGCCCTGTTCACAGCGCCCGTCGTCGATGCTTTGAAGACCCTGGTCAGCTAATAGCACAACAAACCCCGGCCGAGCCTGTAAGCGGCCGGGGTTCTTTTTTTCATCGCAGAGCCGGTACGACCGGCCGATCACTGTCCCTTCCTTAACAGTTTCTCGAAAAATTCCAACCTGTTGCTCGGACAATAAAAGGTCCCTTCGTGATCGACGATCAGTTTCCCCTCAAGATGATCGATCTCGTGTTGAACGATACGGGCAAGAAACCCCTCGTAACGTTTACTGATTTTACGGCCCGCCCTATCGTAGGCCCTTACCTTGATCTCGGGGAACCGGGCAACCTCCACCTTGATCTCGGGACAGGAAAGGCATCCTTCCTCTCCCGTCTCCATCTCGCCTCTGGTCTGCGTGATTCGGGGATTGATCAGAACATCGAAATCCTTGTCTCGCTTTGACCAATCACGCTCATCAAAGTTCTTGTTCCGAAAGGCTACAATTCTTCGGTTATAACCGATCTGGGGGGCCGCAAGACCCAGGGCGTCATCCCTCTGCAAAAAGGCCTCAATCAGGGTGGCCAAGTCTTTTCTTGCCTGGCCATCAAAAGGAATCGGAAGATCCTCGGAGACCTTTCGAAGGATTCGCGTCTGTTCCTCATTGACCGTTCCCTCATTCCAGAGGGTCAAAACCTTTCTATCCGGCATGGAATGATCACTCCCCTTGTTGAGTCGTTTGCGTCACTGCCTGTTCCGGCTTCGGGCAAAAGACCTAGGGTACCCCTGCCCTAACCTCTCGTGTTTTAAACATTTATTCGTTTCTATACCACCAGAATGACCTTATTTCAAGCGATTAATCGGGAACCCAGGAATCTTCTTGATAAATGAAGACTGCTCTGTTAGCCTTGCTGCCTTCATGAAGAAGAGGATAGAGAGGCCACGGAAATAGGGGGAAATGTCACGGCTCGTTGTAAT
Organism: Deltaproteobacteria bacterium; assembly: GCA_016929555.1. Taxonomy (GTDB): domain Bacteria; phylum Desulfobacterota; class Syntrophia; order Syntrophales; family JAFGIO01; genus JAFGIO01. Next base: position 2,758 of record JAFGIO010000175.1, read on the forward strand.
CGTTCCCCATACAAGAGTGTACGATCTTGATTCGTTCCATCATCACCCATAGGGCAAAGCGCGAGTTCGCACGCGTCACGCGATTTACAGAAGGGGCAAATCCCCGCATCGGTTCGGGCAATGACGGGAGCGCCCGCCTTTTGTACCTGCACATCCCTTTCTGTGAGCGCCTTTGCCCCTACTGTTCTTTCAACCGGATCCTGCTCGACGTCCCACTCTGCCGACGTTATTTTCAGGCGCTTCGCAGAGAGATCGGCTTTTACAAGGATCGAGGCTTCGATTTCCAGAGCGCTTACGTGGGAGGAGGCACTCCTACCGTATTGATCGACGAAATGGAAGAAACCCTGGCGCTGGCCCGCCAGTGTTTTTCAATCGCGGAAATCTCCCTGGAAACGAATCCAAATCACCTGACGGCGGCGAACATCGCCGCCCTGAAGAGGGCCGGCGTGAATCGTCTTTCCGTGGGTATCCAGACTTTCGACGACGATCTGCTAAGACAGATGGAACGCTACGAGCAATACGGAAGCGCGGCCGCCATCGCCGGACGGTTGAGGGAAATCCTTGGCGAATTCCAAACCCTCAATGCGGACATGATATTCAATTTTCCCAGCCAGACCCGGACCATGCTGGAGAAAGACCTGGACGTACTCACCGGCCTCGCCATCGACCAGATCACGTACTACCCCCTCATGGTATCAGATTCGACGCGGAAGCGGATCAGGGAGGTGCTTGGAACCGTGCGTTACGGAAGGGAAGCGAACTTGTATCAACGCATCGTTAAGCGGCTGGAGCCGTCCTATCGCTTCTCATCGGCCTGGTGCTTCTCGAAGGAAGCCGCTCCCATCGACGAGTATATCGTGCAGTACGATGAATACGCCGGTTTGGGGAGCGGATCCATCGGTTACCTCCAGGGAACCTGTTACGCCAATACCTTCGATATTCCTGAATACATCGCCCGGATCGAAGGCGGTAAGATGCCGCTGATGGCATCGCGGGACTTTACAATTGCCGATAGAATCCGCTACGATTTTTTGATGAAGCTCTTCGGATTGCACCTGAATCTCGATACCCTACAGATAAAGTACGGCAAAAGGTTGAACCGTCATCTCCTGCCTTATCTGTTGATTTTCTTCCTGGCCGGTTCACTGCGAATCGATGGATCCGACGTATCCTTGACGAAACGGGGGCGTTATCACTGGGTCATCATGATGCGCGAATTCTTCATCGCCGTGAACAATTTTCGCGATTACTGCCGGGGCCGCGTTTCGTCTTAAAGGGAAATGCGGCGCTGTCCGGTTTGCCCGAAACAGCGGCTTCGCTTCGGCCGCCGATGCCCGCAGGTCGCGAAAAAAATATGGCAATTTAAAGGTCATTAATGATATTGACGAGTAGAATATAAGACCGGTGTTCTACGTCACGCGGGGGTTGGATCATGAATCACTCGAAGAAAAGATCGCTTTGGCTGCTGCTGCTCGCTGCGATGATTGTCCTGGCGGGTCCGCAAAGGGACAGCCGCGTCTCTGCCCTGGATAAAGATGCCTACAAGAGTCTCAAGGTATTTACCGAGGTCCTCGACATCGTTGAAAAGAACTATGTCGAAGAGGTCGAGAAAAAGACGCTGGTTCAGGGGGCCATCAACGGAATGATGAAATCACTGGACCCCCACAGCGCCTTCATGACCCCGGATATGTTAAAGGAACTGGAAGTGGAGACTCGGGGAAGTTTTGGAGGCATAGGCATCGAGATCACGATTCAGAAAGATATCCTGACCGTGGTATCGCCCATCGAGGACACGCCCGCCTTCGAGGCCGGTATCAAGGCAGGCGATCAGATCCTCAAGATCGACGGCAAATCTACAAAGGACATCACGATCATGGAGGCGGTCAACAAGCTCCGGGGACCAAAGGACACAAAGGTCACCGTCACGATCATGAGGGAAAACCTTCCCAATCCGAAGGATTTTATCATCACACGCAGCATCATCAAGATCAGGAGCATCAAATCGAAGATTTATGAAAAAAACATCGGTTACATCCGGATCGTTTCCTTTCAGGAAAGGACGATGGATGACCTGAAGAAGGCCCTGCGCGATCTGGAAGAGAAGGCGAAACCGCTGAAGGGGATCGTGCTGGATATGAGGAACAATCCCGGCGGTCTTTACAGTCAGTCTGTAGAGGTGTCCGATGCATTCCTGAAGGAGGGAACCATCGTTTCCACGAAAGGGAGAATCAAAAACATGGACAGAACCGACACGGCCAAGAACGACGGCGACGAGATCGCCTGTCCAATCGTTGTTCTGGTCAACGAGGGGACGGCGAGCGCCGCCGAGATCGTGTCGGGGGCGCTCCAAGACAACGGCAGGGCCTTGGTCGTCGGCGTCCATACCTTCGGCAAGGCCTCCGTACAGACCGTGATTCCCCTCGAGGACGGCGCCGCCCTGAAATTGACGACGGCTAAATACTATACACCCAGCGGCCGCTCCATTCAGGCGGAGGGAATCATTCCGGATATCGTGGTTAAATTCGTGAAACCCGCGGAACTTACGGCGGAAGCCGAGGATCGACTCCGGGAAGAAGATCTGAAGGGACATATCAAACCAGCCAAAGAAGAGAATCGACGGGCGGAAGAGGTTTTGAAAAAGGAACAGGACGATCTTATGCAGGATAACCAGCTCAAGAGCGCCATAGACATTTTAAAAAGCTGGGATATCTTTAAAAAGACGATCAAGAATTGATGACCTCGTAAAAAGTCCGATTTGACCCATTTTTGTCATTCCCGCGAAAGCGGGAATCCAGTAAATTCAATATATTCTGGAC
>JAFGIO010000176.1 GCA_016929555.1 Deltaproteobacteria bacterium
CGAATATCGAGGGTGATTCCGTATTTGCCCGTGTCTTGGTACAGGGAAAAGAGGCTTTGTCCTGTCCCCGGTTTGCCTTCCCTGAACGGACCCAAGGTACATGCCGCATCACCGCCGGGCTTCTCCACCTTGATGACGAGGGCCCCCAGATCGGCGAGGAGCTTCCCGCAGAAGCCGGCCGTCGGACCGGCCAGATCCAGGACTTTGATCCCCCTCAGGGGACCGTTGTTTGTCTCTTTCTTTTCCATATAGGTTCAAGGACATCGAGGACCATTGCCCTGTTGAGGAGGGCAGCTTCATAACCGGGATTCCAGGCCAGCGTCCTATCGTAATCCGAGAGCGCTCCTTCATAATCTCCCCGCTCGAAGGAATCGTTGCCCCTGCTGAGATAAATGTCGGCTACGAGTTCGCTGTCACCCCAGACGGTTCGATCCGGAGCGTCGATATGACCGCGGTAATCGAACCCCCAGGGCAGGATATTTTCGATGTCGATGGGGCCTGCAGCCGTGTCCAGGGTTGTCAGCACATGGGGGGCAAGATCGAAGGCACACTCCAAATGAACGGCGCCGGCCCGGATGCCGAGCCTTCCGAGAAGACAGTTGAACAGAACCGTCAGTCCGAGACAGTTTCCGACGGTGGTTTGTCTTTCATCGAGCTGCGCCGCGATAACCTCGTGCAGACGGGAGGAACCGCCCCTTCTGTAGCGCCGGGGCTTCGTTTTCCATAGCCAGTCGAAAAGGGATCCGGCCGCAGCCTGCGGATCGGTCGAAGAAGGCCGCTTTCCGGGGAATGACCGAATCAAAACTTCGATTTTGTCTTTGCAGCGGGCAATTGCCCGATCGCCTGTCACTCCCGAGGCGATCAGGGCCTCTCTCTCCAGATCCAGAGCCATTGTGCATCACCCATGGGACAGAAAGGCCTTTATCTCTTCCAGGGCCAGGCAGTTAAGGCAGTCGCCCGACTCCAGCCAGCCCTTGCGGGCGATGTGCAGGCCGTATTCAATGTAACGGAGCCCCTCCAGATTGTGGGCATCGGGATTGAGAGCGATCAGCGCCTTGCGCCGCTTCGCATACGGGCATAGCCTCCAGTCCAGATCCAGGCGTTGAGGATTGGCGTTGATTTCCAGGACCTTTCCCCGCTCCGCCGCAAAGTCGATAACGGCCTGCAGATCGACGGCATAGGCTTCGCGGGCCAGCAGCAGTCGCCCCGAAGGATGCGCCAGCATCGTCGTGAAAGGATTTCCAAGAGCCTTCAATATCCGGTTGGTCATCTCCCCCTCGGACATGCCGAAATGGGAATGTACGGCGGCGATGACGAAATCGAAGCGTTCCAGCGTCTCGTCGTCGTAGTCGAGCCGTCCTTCCGGCAGAATATCCGCCTCGATGCCCTTGAAGATATGGAAAGACGACTCCTTCTCGTTCAGCGCGTCTATGATGTCGCTCTGTTTCACGATGTCTTCGCGGGAAAGCCCGCCGGCGTAATAGGCGGCCTGGCTGTGATCGCTGATCCCGATGTAGTCGAGGCCCATCGCCTTCGCCTCTGCGGCGATGGCTTCGAGGGTGTCGGCCCCGTCGCTCATGCGTGTATGGATATGGAAGAGCCCTCGGATGTCCCGGCGATCGATGAGACCGGGGAGGGTACCCCTTTCGGCGGCCTCGATCTCTCCCATATCTTCCCTGAGCTCCGGCGGGATGAAGGGAAGTCCCAGGGCCGCAAAGACTTCCGCTTCGCTTTTGCATGCGATATTGCCTTCCGGGGCGTACAGACCATACTCGTTCATCTTGATCCCCATCCGCTTCGCCCGTCCCCGCATGGCCGTGTTGTGTTCCCTGCTGCCCGTGAAGTGGTGAAGGGCGTATGGGTATTCGCCCGCCTTGACGATACGCAGATCGGCATTGATTCCCGATTTCAGAACGATGCTTACCTTTGTCTCGCCACGGGCGGTCACCGATTCCACCTGGGGAAGAGCCGTGAACCATTCCGCCAAGGTCTGCGGTTGGGCCGACGCGGCGAGCAGATCGATGTCCTTGACGATTTCACAGCGCCGACGCAGGGACCCGGCAAGACTCGCCTCGGTCGCTTCAGGTCTCTGCAGGATCAGGGCCAGGAGCGCCTCGGCTTCTTCGATCGCCTCCGCATAGAGTCGCTTTTCCCGGTAGCGTTTCAGGTGTTCGATGCCGGCGAGGATCTTTTTCTGTGTTTTTTCCCCGAAGCCGGACAGATCGACAAGCCTGTTTTCATGGCAGGCGTATTCCAACTCGCCGATCTCCTCTATGCCGAGCTTTTCATGAAGCGTCCTGATCTTCTTCGGGCCCAGGCCTGGGATCCGCAGCATCTCCAGGTGACCCTCGGGAACCGAAGCCCTGAGGTTCTCGTAGTAGGCGAGGGACCCCGTCTCTGCCAATTCTCGGATCTTCTTGCTGATCGCATCTCCGATTCCCTTGATGGTGGAGAGGCGGTTCTCTTCGATTATTCGCTCGAAATCCTCATCCGTCTGCTCTATGTTTCGGGCAGCGCTCTCGTAAGCCCTCGACTTGAAGGGATTTTCTCCCTTCAGCTCCAGCAGGACGGCGATCTGATCCAGGATCCTTATGACCTCGTTTTTCGTTGCTTTCACCGCTGAATCCCCAAAACCCCTATCTCACGGGTGTGCATCGTTCAAGGTGATTGTCATCGTCGCGGATTTCAAAGCCGATGTCAAGAGACCTGAAGGGTTCGGATCATGGAGTGTCCAGAAATTCCGAAACGGCGCGGTTGAAGAAGGCGGGGTTTTCGTGGGCGGGCATATGGGTGGATTCCGGGATCTCTTCCAGCCTGGCGTTAGGGAGCAGGCGGCACATCCGACGGGCATCCTCCGCGGTGAGGAAGGTGCTGTCCTGTCCCCGAATCACCAGGGTAGGACAGAAGATATGCTCCAGGTACTGCCAGAGGTCGACCGCCGCATATCCTGCGCTTTCCAGAGACGCTGCCATCCGTATATCGAATTTCGGGACCAGCCGTCCGTCCGTCAACCTGTTGTAACCGTGCCTTACGATATGGAAGATGACGTCGGCGCCGAGGGTTGGATAGAGGTACCCGACGTCCGACGCGATCTGCTCGTATGAAGCCGCCTCCAGGGGAAGCCGGGTGAGATGGATACGGAGTGTTTCCGAAGAAACGGGGTTGTTGCCAGGTCTTGCGTCGACAGCGATGAGGCGTTCGATGCGCTCTGGGCGGCAGGCCGCGTAGAAAAGGGCGTTCCGGCCTCCCATGGAATGGCCCAGGATGGTCAGATGTTCCGGATCAAGTTGTTCGATGAAGGCGGCGATATCGCTGAAGTGGTCCTCGATGCCGTAGGCCATCTCCTCCGACCACTGGCTTTCCCCATGACCCCGCTGGTCCAGCGCTATGATATGGTATTTGCCGTTGAAGGCAGCGGCGACATCGTCCCAGATGCGGGCGTGGGAAGTGAGACCGTGCAGCAACAGCATCAGCGGCTTTGTCCGCCTTCCCCATTCAAGGTAGTGAAGTCTCAGGCCGTTGATCCGTACGTATTTGTCCCGAGGCTCCATGCGTTTCCTGCCTTATCCAACCTGGATGGTACCGTAAAAAGTCCGATTTGACCCTTTTTTGTCATTCCCGCGAAAGCGGGAATCCAGCTATTTCAGTAGGTTCTGAACCCCCGCTGTCCCCCGCCTTCGCGGGAGCGGGCTGCAAGGGGGTGACACGGTTTGTGACTTTCTACGGGATTGTCATTTTTTGCGTCGGTAAAAAATCTCGCAATATCGGTTTGCAGGGAAATCCCCCTGACCGGCCGGTCAGAGGGATTTCCAATTGTGTATCGGGCCAACGGCGGTACGTCGATCTAAAAGGCGCCGGGCGCCGGTTCCGTTCCGATCTGGCCTTCCTTCTCCAGTTCGGCGTATTCCGCATCGGAAACGCCGAGAATCTCCTTGTAGACATACTCGTTGTGCTCGCCCAGGCACACCGGCGGCGTCCGGATGGCGTTCGGCGTTTTCGAAGCCTTCCACATAAGACCCGGATAGAGGTGCGTGCCCGCATCGGGATGCGTGATCTTTTCGAAAAAGCCGCGCTCCTTCAAATGAGGATCGTTGTAGGCGTCCCGGTCGTCGAGCACCGCCCCGGCGGCAACCCCTTCCTTCTGCAGGGCGAGCATGAGGGCGTAGTGGTCGTGCTGGCTCGTCCATTCCTCGATGATCCGCTCCAGTTCATCCTGGTGGCTGTGCCTGCCGAGGCTGTCGGCAAAACGCTCGTCGCAGGCCAGTTCCGGCTTTTCCATGACCTTGCAGAGGGCTTGCCACTCGTCGTCCCTTTCGACGGCGATGGTGATCCAGCGGTCCTCGCCCCGGCAGCGGAAGCAGCCGTGCGGCGCCATGTAAGGATGGCGGTTTCCCAGGGTGTCGGCGACCCTCCCGTTCATGGTGTAGTCCAGCGTGGCCTCTGCCAGAAAGGGCATGAGGGTTTCCGTTTGGGACATGTCGATATACTGGCCTTTGCCCGTTCGCTTCCGGTATCTCAGGGCCGAAAGCGCCGCAAAGGCTGCATGGGCGCCGGAGGTGGCGTCGCTGAAGAGGATCAACGATGCAGACGAAGGGTCCATGTCCCGGTACCGCCGCAGCCAGGTATGGCCGCCAGCCTCGTCCAGGTTGGCGCCCAGGGCTCGGTAATCCTTGTTCGGACCGGTGTCTCCATAGCCGGGCATGGAGATCATGATGAGGTCAGGCTTCACTTTTTTCATCTTTTCATAGGTGATGCCCATCTTCGCGATGGTGTCCGGCGGGTTGTTCTGGACGAAAATGTCCGCTTTTGCGATCAGCTTCTTGAACATCTCCAAGCCCTTGGGCGTCGTGATTTCCATGCTGCAGCTTTTTTTATTGCGGCCGTGGGCCTGAAAAACGGCGTAGCGGTTCCAAGGCTTCTCGCCGGGGTCCCAATCGGGATAAGCCATGGTCCATTGCGGTTTTGCCCGGATCATTTCCTTGGGGGGCCTGATCATGGGAAAACCCCGTGTTAGAAAGGTGAAATGTTTCAGGCTTTCGACCCGGATGACCTCCGCTCCCCAGTCCGCCAAAATTTGGGTGCAGAAGGGGCCGGCCCAGACAACGCTCACCGCGACAACCCGTATTCCTTCCAGAGGTAGTTTTGCCATTTTGTTCCTCCTTCACAGCTTCGTTAGATCACTCTCTGTTGCTTCAGTTCGACGAGATTTTCCCCTTTGTACCCCAGCGTACCCAGGACTTCGGCATTGTGCTGACCCAGGGTCGGCGCCGGTCTCTGCGCCTGCCAGGGCGTTTCCGACATAAGGAAGGGGGCGCCTGGGTACTTGAATCGGCCCGCCACGGGGTGGTCGATATCCACCCAGAATCCTCGTGCGTTGTAATGGGGGTCTTTCACGAGATCTTCCGCCGTGTAATGGGGGGAACTCAGCATCTGGACAGCCTGGGCCGCCTGCCAGACCTCCACCTTGGTGCGCTCCATAAGCCAGGGAAGCAGGATTTCGTTGAACTC
>JAFGIO010000177.1 GCA_016929555.1 Deltaproteobacteria bacterium
AAGGTCGGGGATTTCACGATAAAAGGTCTGAACGATGACACGATCGTCATCGCCGCACACCTTTGTCATCCCGCCATGGTCAATGACGGTCTGAGCGGGGTTGCCGTCCTTGTTGAGATCGCTCAAGAATTTCTGAAGACGACTCGGAAAAGAAACTATACATACAAATTCATGGTTCTTCCGGAAACCATCGGATCCATAGCCTATTTGAGCCAAAACGAATCGATCATACCCACATTGAAATACGGTCTTTTCCTGGAGATGCTCGGCAACGATAATATCCACGCACTTCAGCGAACCAGACAAGGCAATACCCGTTTGGATCGCATCGCAAGATATGTCATGCAGAGAAATGTGGCCGATTTCAGGGAAGGGCCCTTCAGAACGATTGTGGTAAACGATGAAATGGTCTTTAACGGACCAGGCATCGATGTTCCGATGATTTCCATAAGCAGGTTTCCCTATCCTGAATACCATACCAGTGATGACAATCTTAATATTATTACAGAAAATAAATTGTCAGAGTCAAAACGCGTCATTTTGAACATCCTCGATATCCTTGACAAAGATTGCGTACCGAAACGAAAATTTAAAGGTCCGGTATTTTTATCACGATACGGTTTGTGGGTCGATTGGCGTACCAACAAAAAACTGAACGAGGCCATCGACCAAATCATGCTTTTGCTCGAAGGAGATAAAAGTGTTTTTGATATTTCGGAAGAGGTCCAAATTGAATTCGATGAAGTATTCGATTTTTTGAACAAATTCTACGAAAAAGGGTTGATCGATCAATACACCCCTCGGGCATGAGGATGCTGTGAGCGATAACGATTCGATTTTTTATGGAATCAACGGACGCAAAGGATCGAAAAAGCGGAAAATCGGATACTCACAAGGGAAGGATCCAGACGGTGAATGTGGCGAAAAATGATCAGTTAACAAAGGGGATTACCATAATCTGTCTCGATTTGGCGTACCAGGGGCCTGTAAAGGGCCGCTATCTCGATCAGCTCACGGCGCTGGGTGAGGAATGTATCGTTGTCAGCCGCTTTCATAAAGGAACGAAACCTTCGGCAAACGATACATCTCGCCTACGGATGGTCACAGTGGAGACGGATGCAATGTCCGGTGACGTTTCGGTAGCCGTAGAACAGGCCATTCGTGGAGCCTCCGGTGAATGGATTTTGCTGCTTGCCTGCGGTGAAATTGTCTCTGACAAGGACAGGTCCCTGATTCGGGATCTTTGCCGACGCCGCGAACATCAAGCCTTTTGCCTGTTTTCTGAAGGCCATCTTCAGTCCGGCGATCTGCAACCCTTCGAATGGATGGCCAGCCTTGGCAAATATGGAAAGGATCGGGTTCTGCAGGCTGCCTATGTTCCTCAGGCAGAGATCCGGCTTTTCCGCAAGGCCTTATTCGAAGCCCTCGCAATAAAGGAATCTTTATCTTTCAATGTCCGGCTCAACGTCGACCTGCCGGAAATCCCTCTATTGAAGATTACCCTGAAGACGTCAGAAACCGAAAGCGGTCTTTTTTCAGCATCGCTTCCTCAAGAAGAATCGTACAGACAGGACTATGATAATTTCCTCAAACCCTACCCCGCAATGACAGATACCTATAAGAAGGATGTAAAGGATTTCCAATTCTTCGCCCCTGAGATCATGGGGTATTGCCTGCTGGAAGAAAAACATCTTCCCTCACTGATGGAAGGCATCTCTCTGGGATTCGGACAGATCGAGCTGCTCAGGTTCATGGTTCACAAATTCATCACACTGGGCCAGTATGAACGGGCTATCGCCTTTGCTGAAATGCTGCAGCGGCAACTCGGAGACCATGTGGAACTCTCGAGACTGATGGGCGCGGCCCATTTCTACAATTTGAATTTTGATGAAGCCGACCGCTGCTACCGAGACGTCCTGGCCATAGAACCCGACGATGTCGATATCATCACCAATCTCGCCCGTGTCTCTATTATTCTGAATCGTTTCGAGGAGGCCTCTTTGCTGCTCCAAAAAGTCATCTCGATCACAGGAAGCACTCCCGAATACGAGTTCCTTGCACGCTCCATAAGGGAAAACAAGGGTCGCAAGGCATCCCTGTCTCTATTGATGGTGGCCCGTGACGAGGAGTCCTGCATTTCCGGCGCCCTCGATTCGGTCAGAGGCCTGGTCGACGAAATTCTTCTTGTCGACACCGGCTCCACCGATAGAACCGTCGAAATTGCTGAAAGTTATGGCGCGAGAATCCTACACCACCCCTGGAGGGACGACTTCGCGGAGGCGAGAAATGCCGGACTTGCAGAGGTAACGGGGGATTATGTGCTGATTCTCGATGCCGATGAATATTTCGAACAGGAAGGCAGGATGGCGCTTCTCGTCTTCAAGAATGTCCTGCCTATCGGCAGAAGGATTGCCGTCCTCCTCGATATCAAGAGTTATGCCGGCGATGATCCGCGGAACAAAGAGATGGCCCTCCGCAGCGCAGGACAGCGGACGGCGATTGTCCCCGTTGACAAAGCTATACGCTTTTCCGGACGGATCTTCGAGCAGATGGATGAGGGACTCAACAGGCTTCGTATCGAGCGTATCAATACGACGAACATCTATATCATCCACAGGACCGACCGGCGAGCCTTCCGCCGGCAAAGGAAAGAGGCTTCGTTAAGACGGAGCTATCACGACACCCTGCGACCGGAGGATATCTTCCAGGGCATCCTTTTTTGGATGGAAAGCAACAGGCCTGACGAGGCGCTTCTCTGGTTCCGGCGTACCCTGCTCGAGATACCCTACGATATAAAATATGGGGCTGTCATGGCCGATTTCACATCCTATCTGAACGCCTGCGGCGCTCTCGAAGGAGATTCCACGGTTCTCTCATCGATTCTCGAAAAATACAGTCGATGTTATCGCGTCATGACCCTTTGCAGTGACATCCTGATTCGAAACGGCCTTTCTGCAACGGCATATCCTATCCTCAAAGCACTCGTTTCCCCCATGGAAGGGCATTTCGATGATTCCATCTTGCGAAGGGACCTCCGAAACAATCAATTGAATCTTGCCATAGTCGCCATAGAAAGGGAGGATTTCGATGCGCTCCCGCCTCTGCTGGAAGCATTGACCAAAGACGAGGATTTCTTCGATTCAGGTTTGGCACTGCGATTTTACAGTTCGCTACGACAGGGCGACATCGAGTTGGCCGTTGCCCATCTGGACGAGATCATCCGTAAACGGAATCTTCCCATCGATAAGACCCTCCAGAACCTCGCTGAATTCATAGAAGTTGCGGGCGAAGTGGCAGAATTTCTAATCGGTTACGGTCAATGGCAGGCGGGAAACATCCTCATCCGATCCCTGGAACATCTCGCCGGCGTCCTCGATTCGAAGAAAGGAATCTCCCATGCTGAAACTTCAGTCCGTTGAATATGAAAAGATTCTCTCCGGAAATCTGGAGGCCTTGAAACAAAGGGATCCTGACCTTTATCGGACGATGCTCCAATGTCAGGAGTCTGCCCGCTCTGAAATTTATCGTTTCGATCCGGCCGAGATCCTCCCGAACCTGCTTGTTGATCATAAGGAAGGAAGGATCCTCTATTACGGCAACGATGATCCCCTGACCTACTGCCGTGACTACATTGCCTCCTTGGATCTCAAATACGCGCCGCTTCTGGTCTCCTTCGGATTCGGCTTGGGGCTTCAACTGATAACGATCCTGGATGAATATTCAAAAAAACTCGACATACGTCATATGATGATCGTCGAGAAGGATCCCTGCCTGTTCAAACAGGCCCTGATGACCTTGGATCTTCGGGAAATCATTGGCCATCCTAAAATCCATTTCTTCGTCGGTATCGAGGCGGATCGCCTCCATGAAGCGTTCTATCACCGTTTCATCACAAATCCGGAAATGATGGAGTATGCCAGCAGCCTTAAAATTCTCACCATGCCTGCCGCTGTTGAAATTGACCGTTCTTATTATCTCCAGGCATCGACGTCGCTGCAAAAAAGCATTGTCCATCTCCTGAACAACCTCGGAAATGAGCCCTACGATTCCGTCACAGGAATCGAGGGACTGCTGTCCAACCTCAGGGCCATCATCGAAAGTCCGGGCATCAAGGCCTTCGAGAAGGCCTTTGCCGGTCAGCCTGCCATCATCATCGGTGCGGGCCCTTCGCTCAAGAAAAACATGCACCTGTTGCTGGAAGGCTCCCGGAAGGCCCTTCTGGTCGCTGTCGATGCCGCCCTCGGCCCCCTGCTTCAGTCAGGAATTCGGCCCCACATCGTGACGACCATTGAAAGGTATGACTGCACGCTGGACTTCTATTCGGAACTTCCCGAACTGGACGACATTTTCTTCTTGTTCTGTTCCCTGATACACAAGGATACCTATAAGGCCTTTCGGGGACCGAAGATCATCGCCCATCGCCATCGGGAACACGAGGAATGGTTGGGCTTGGCGAAGGGGACCCTCGAAAGCGGTCCCCTGGTAGGCAATTTCGCCTTCGATATCGCCCGCTATCTTGGCTGCGATCCCATCATCATGGTCGGCCAGGATCTCTCGTTCGAGCCGGAAGGCCATACGCATATCTTCGGGGACATGTCATCCTATCGGAGCAACATGATCCCCATCGAGGGGAACTATCGAAATGATTTAATGACGAACCGATATTTCGAACACAGCCTCAAGGCCCTGCAGGTCCAAATTTCCTTTTTCGACGGCCTTTGCATCAACGCCACCGAGGGTGGGGCACGGATCGGCGGCGCTCGACTGATGACGCTCAAGGATGCCCTCGCCCAATATTGCGGCCAACTTTTCGATTGCGTCCCCATCCTGAAGGAAATCTGGTTGCATCAGAAGATGACCCGTCGGGACATCTCCATCGAAATCGAGAGAATTCTCGAAGTCATTGCGTCAACCCTGAAAGACATCGATCGTATTGTAGGTCTCTGCCGTCAGGGTTTGGATGCAATGGCCACCTTTGAAAATCATCATACCTTTCTTATCGACAAGCGGCCCAATGCAGCCATTTTCAAGCCTTTGGAAGCCATCGAAACCTCCCTCAACGGAATCCGCCGTGAGATACTAATCAGCCCCGCCATGGCGGTGTTGGGCCATATCATTCAGGCCTATCTCACCCATTTCGAGATGAAGCGAAACTTTCTTTTCGATTGTTTTCATCACCCCGAATTCTCGAAGCTGAAGGCATTCCTGCTGCTTCGGGAATGGTTTTCCATCGTCGGCCAGCTGACCCTTTCCACGAAACATGCCATCCAGGGTGCCCTAAAGGACATGGACGCCGACTGATCCGCGCATGCGCCCTTTGCCTCCCTCGGCTCAGCGATGATCGGATTCCGATCGTTGCTGTCTGTTCGATCCGGCAACCCCTTTATCTGCGAACTGAATCCATCAACCAAACTAATGCTAAAGTAATCCCTCCATCGATCCGATAAGATCATCAAAAGGGCCATGAAGGACGGAAAGGAGGGGGATGGACCGGCACAGTCCGACAGGACCTGAAAACCAACGGCAAGGATGCCGAAACAGCTTCCCGCCGAGGGACGGCAGGAAGCAAAAAACAAACACATCAAGGAGGATAGAAAACAATGGGACTTAGAATTCAAAATAACATCTCGGCAATGAACACGCACAGGCAGTTGACCATTTCGGACGCCGGTCTCTCGAAATCGCTGGAGAGGCTTTCTTCCGGCTACCGGATCAACAGGTCGTCCGATGACGCAGCCGGTTTGGCCATCGCCTCAGGAATGAGGGCGGACATCGCAAGTTACCAGGTTGCATCCCGGAACACAACGGAAGCCCTGGCCATGCTGCAGGTGGCGGAGGGCGCCTACGATCAGATCGGAAACATCCTCACCCGTCTGAAGGAACTGGCCACGCAGGGAGCCTCGGCGAATGCCGACGGCAACGAGACGGTCATCCAGAACGAAGTCACAGCTCTCAAGAACGAAATAGACAGAATCGCCAATGCGACCGAGTATAACGGCACATCCGTCCTGCAAGGGTACGGTACGGAAGTATTCTCCTATTCCGGCTCTCTCGATGATGTTGCGGAAAGGGCAGCCGTAGGCCTGACCAGCGTTAGCGTCTCTGGCGTAACCGACAATTCACTTTATACCTTCTCAGCCACTTCAGTGGCCATTCGTCTGACCAACGGCACAGACACGGAATCCCACGCCGTCACCGACGGTGCACAGACAGTCAATTTCTCGTCTCTGGGCGTAACCCTGAACCTGGGACCGAACTTCGTCGCGAGCGCCATGGACTTCGAGGCTGAAACTTTGAAATTCACAGCAAGCGGCGGCAATTTCATCACGGGAATCAAGGATGATCCTGACCATTACATCAACGTGACCATTTCCCAGGTATCCCAGACCACCCTCAGCATCACCGGCGTGACCGGCACTGCCATTGCTGATCTGGACACGATCAACACGGCCATCGATACCCTGGCCAACAGCCGCGCCGCCATCGGCGCCAGCATAAACCGCCTCAACTACGCGGCGGCGAACCTGGCCACCTCCGTGGAAAACACCCAGGCCGCCGAATCGGTGATCCGCGATGTGGATATGGCATTGGAAATGACAACCTTCACGAAGAACCAGATCCTCATGCAGGCAGGTACGGCTATGTTGGCACAGGCCAATCAGACACCTCAGTTGGTCCTGTCCCTGTTCCAGTAGTCAACCCGTTAACCAACCCCCTCTACTGCCCCGTAACCACTTGTGGTTACGGGGTTTTTTTGGTGGCAGGCTTCTTGCAAAAATACTTCGAAAGCTAAAGTTGTCGGCAAAAAATGCCGATCTTCATATCAGAGCGCATCTCCTCCCGACGACATAGGAAACCCAGACAACAGGGCGGGAACGGAAAGGATCACATATGGCAAGCACCAACCTCGTCAGCGGATTGTCCAGCGGCTTCGATTGGCAGAACATGATCACACAACTGATGGCCATCGAGCACAGGCGTGTAGATCTCGTGGAAACCAGAAAGACCGAAACGCAAACCAAGCTTTCTGCGTGGCAGTCCTTCAACTCGAAGCTTCTTGCCTTCAGAACGGCGGCCGAGGCCATCAAGGATCCTACCGATTTCCAGCTTTTCTCAACCTCCATGACGTCCAACAGCGGCACCATCGAGGCGGAAGACCTCCTGTCGGTCATCACCGGTGAGGAGGCTGCAGAGGGAACATACAGTGTGACGGTGACCAATCTCGCCAAGGCACAGAAGCTCTCTTCCAATCCCTTCACCAGCCGGTCGGAGTCACTGGGAAGCGCCTACGCCGGCGATATTATCATCAACGGCAAGGTCCTGACCATCAGTGAGACGGATACGCTGGCCACGGTAGCCAGCGGTATCAACAACCTGAATACGGGAAACGATCCTTCGGGAGTCACCGCATCGATCATCAAATTCGCCGGCGGCGATTACCGGATCATCCTCACAAGCGGCAGCACGGGTGCAGGCGGCATGAGCCTCCTCAACGGTTCTTCGAACGATCTCGTCCAGAGGTTCGGCTGGAAGGACAACGATGCGGCCACCTTGAAAAATGCCATCACCAACGGGGCGCAAAGCGACCGTTTCAGCTCGGCGACGGTGGCCCTTAAGTCCCTTTTGGGATTGACGACGGGCGAATCGGGTGACGTGACCATCGGAGACAAGACCGTTCATATCGATCTGTCCATCATGTCTCTGACCGATATCAAAACAGCCATCAACACGGCCGCACCGGCGGGTGTAACCGCTTCCATCATCTCCCAGACCGTCGAAGATCAGACTTTCTATCGGCTCCAGATCGATGGGACACAAACGATCTCCGATGCCCCTTCCGGGAAAAACATTCTAAACGCCCTGGGGCTCCTGGATCATACAAGCGATGACGTCACCGGCAAGATTTCCGGAAACGCCATGACCACCGAAGGCGCCTTCATCCAGGCCTCGACGCTCTTGAAGGATATAGACGGTTACAATGTCTTCACGGCGGGAGGAGAACCCGCCGGGGATTTCATCACCCTGACGGGAATGAAAACGGACGGAACCTCGGCCGGTACGAACGTCTTCAATATTGAAGCCACAACAACCGTCCAGGATCTGCTGAACGAAATCGAGCTTCGCTACGGCGACGTGCTGGCCTATGTGACTTCCGATGGGAAGATCCGCATCGACGACCTGACCGGCGGCGGATCCCTTGTCGTGAACCTTGCAGACGCCATACACGATACAAACTCGAAGCTTGAATTCACCGATGGCGATGCAGATTTCAATGTCGCCGATCTCCGCAAGCGTCAGGTGATAGCCGGTGCCGATGCCTCGATCGAAATCGATGGGGTTACCATAACGAGCAGCGACAACATCGTCGACGACGTGATCCCCGGTGTGACACTCAACCTTCTCAAGGCAGACGATGAAACGGAAGTGACGCTTACCGTATCGAGGGACATTGAGGCCGTCAAGAGGAAAATAAGCGATTTCGTGTCTAAGTACAATGACGTCATGTCTTTCATCAACAAACAGTTCAGCTACGATGCAGAAACGAAAAAAACAGGCGGCGTCCTCTTTGGTGACGGCACACTCACTTCTGTCAAAGCCGGACTCTCAACCCTGGTAACTCGGAAGATATGGGGCATCAACAGCAACTTTGCCATCATGGGACTGGCCGGTATCAATCTGGACAACTCGCAGCTTTTGACCATAAACGATAAAACCCTTACAGATTATCTCAAGACCAACTTCAGCGACATTAAATCGCTCTTTGTCGGCCAGGGAACCGCTTTCGGCGCCAGCCTCAGCTATGTGGGACACACCCGTGATACCCAAGCCGGAGACTACGACATTCATGTAGATCGTGCAGCCACAAGGGCTACGGAAACGGGCAATGTGAATCTCGCCGCCGGGGGTGCCGAGGAAACTCTGAGCGTGACCCAGAATGGCCAGACGGCCACCATCGCCGTAACGAGCGGCATGAGTCTCGATGACATCATCAATGCGATCAACACCGAATTCGATGCCACCCATACCCAAAAGATTGCCGGCAGTACCCTCCTCACCGAAAACGACGGCATCACGAAAGTTTCTTCGGAGACGACCTGGTACAACATCATCGGAACGACCCTGGCGAACGGCGATGCCATTGCATTCAACGGTATGAACAGAACAGGCACCATTATCTCTGGGAGCTATACCATAGACGATGCAGCCACGGATACGGTACAGGGACTTCTCGGCGCAATCGAAGAAGCCTTTCAGGGCCAGGTGGATGCCGATATCGATACGTCTGGAAGGATCGTCCTTACCGATCGATACGGTGGATCCAGTCAACTGGCGCTGAATATCGATGAACCCGCAGGCAAGGGTCTCGATTTCGGAACCATTTCAACGAGCAATCCAGGCGGCACAAAGGGTCGCTATGCCCTATCCCTCCATGCCTCTGACGACGGGAGCAATCACCTTTTGATCCAAAGCGAGGATTATGGAACATCGAGCACCTTCACCATTTCCCAGGACACATCGGACAGCAATTACAACCAGATTATTTATGCCGGTGCGCAAAGTACGACCGCAACTTCCAACGGGACCGTCTCGATCAATGGCAGCACGACCTGGTCCGATGTGTTCGGCGCAGACACGGCCGACGGCGACACCATAACCATCACGGGCAAGGCCCGGGATGGGATGACGGATATTTCTGGGACTTATACGATTTCCGACCGGACATCCGATACGATCGGCGGACTGCTCAGCGCAATCGAGAGCGTTTACGCCGCCCAGGGCACCAACGTTGATGCTTCCATCCGCGACGGCGCCGTCTGTGTGGAAGACCTGACGGCCGGTTTATCGAATATCGCCCTGACCTTGACGGCAAACAACGAGGGAGGCGGCAGCCTCAATCTGGGAACCTTCGACCAAATCACAAAACGGGATCTCGACCTGGGCCTCGTTGACGGCACTTACAGCGGCGTGAATGTTGCCGGTACCATCGGCGGAGAGGAAGCGACGGGTTTGGGCCAAGTTCTTACGGGAAACAGCGGAAACGTCAGCACCGACGGTCTTTCCGTCAGCTACAGAGGCACGACGGATGGGGCTGATGCAGGCACGATCACACTGACGATTGGAACGGCTGATTTGTTCTACAGGCAACTGTTCAACATGACCGACAGCCTCGACGGTTACGTGATCTTCAAACAGCAGTCCCTGCAGAGTTCGATCACCGACTATACGACCCAGATAGAGCAGATGGAGGCCATTCTGGACCGGAAGCAGCAAAACATGATCAATCGTTTCGTGGCGATGGAGCTGGCCATCAGCAAGATTCAAAGCCAGAGTAATTGGCTTGCCGGCCAGATTACCGCTGCGGAAAATGCTTGGAATTAAAGGGGACCAAAAAGAATAAATCCCAACAGATTGAACATCAACCAGAGGAGGAACGGAATTTCATGTATCAAGACGGTATAGGAGCCTATCGACGAGCGGATGTTTTTACGGCCGATCCAAAACGACTGATCATCATGTGTTATGAAAAAGCCATCAGCAGCCTTCAGATGGGTCGAGACCATTATCTGTCGGGTGATTTCGAATCCAAGGCAAAAAATCTTCAGTATTTTCACGATATCGTCTGCGAATTAAGAAACGCTTTGGATTTTCAGAGGGGAGGTTCCATCGCTTCGAACTTGAGTGCTCTCTATGACTACATGAGCCGGGCGATTCTCGAGGCGGATATCAAGAGGGACATGAACACGTTCGATACCGTGATCTCCATGCTCGAGGAATTGAAATCGGCCTGGGAAGAAATCTTTTACGGCAGCAAACCCTCCTTTGCTCCGGCACCACTGCCGTCAAAGGAAAATGAATACCGCCATGCCTCTGCGGCACCACGTTGGGTTGGATAATGGAAAGATTGAAAACAACGCCGTCTGGAAAGACAATCATGCCGGTTCGTACCCTTCTTGAAGCAAAATTGAAGGTCTTTCATGAATTCCTGTCTGCATCAGCCATGCTTATGGAGGGTCTTGTCAGGGAGAATATGAATGAAATCGAGCGTCTCATCGAGCAGCGTAAAACCCTGATAGGCAAAATCGACCGAATCGACGGCGAAATCATCGCCTGCGGGAAAGGAAAGAGCCACTCTTCCGACGCCGAGCCGGCTTTGAATTCCCTCGTCAGATCCATCTCTGATGTCGCCCACAGGGCTTCAAGAATCGACGACCGTTGTCGGAGGACCCTCGCCGACCGTCTTGATACCTTGCGCAACGAAATATCCCGAACGTCGCATTCGGTCAGGCAGACAGACAGGTATCGTACGGTCAGGGATTCTTCCGCACGCTTTTTCGACATCAAGACCTGAAGGCATACATTTTTAAAGTTCATCCGGCAATGTGCCGATAAAGATAATGAAGGGATGCAACGTAATTTCCAAGGAAAGGAAACAAGAGAATTATGATAACGCCAACCGTCAACCTCGACATTGGAAAAGCGGGCGAATTTTCCTTTGCCTATGGTTCGCACGCAAATGATCCGTCGCGAAAGGATGTGAGCGGAACCGGGCCTCCTGCATCGACTGCGGCCGTTGACACCAATACGACGCAGAAAATCACGGAAGCCATCGGCAAGAACCTGGAATCCCTGAATCTGACCATCAGCTTCTCCCGATATGGCAGCAACAGCCAGAATATCGCCATCAAGATCTTGGAAAAGGATACGGGAAAGGTGGTGCGCGAGATACCGCCTCAGGAGATGCAGCGTCTCTCGGCGAAGATGGACGAACTGGTGGGCATGATTTTCAACGACATGGCTTAAGAGACGGGTAGATTCGCATCAACGACTTACGTCCTATCCCTGCGTATCAAACGACCCCTGTTTGACTTAACTTCTTGATATTGCTAAATTCCTTTTCTTTCATGCCGATCCCTTCTACGGTGGGGACGTTTTCTCTCTGCAGCATATACCGAATCGGGTAATCCTGATCATCGAGAACGACCTGCATGGCCAGTCGTTTTACCGTGTTGATCACGAGAGGAGCCCGAAAGTTGGCCGAGACCATCATGGGATTGGAACGGATGGTCACGATGGACATCAGAAGCACGTCCTCCGGATTCACTATCTCGAGCATATCCACTTCATGAGTACCGATTTCAGGCTCATAATCCGCTTTGATCATAAAGGGATTGGCGAGGACAAAGGCGACGGCGCCCTCTTCGAGGGATTGAAACCAAACCAGCGGCGTCTTTTCACTGTGCATGATCATCACGAAGCGACGCAGGTGTTC
>JAFGIO010000178.1 GCA_016929555.1 Deltaproteobacteria bacterium
ACAATGACGGCATCCGGAACCATGACGGCCCTCAGAAGCATCGCATAGAAACTCTCCTCGCCGTTCAGGTTCGCGTTCCTGCGATGAGCGATCGCCTCCATATCGAACCGGCGCAAATGGTCGATCGCAAGGCGCTGCGCCTTATCCCTCGGCATATTTTGATGATACTGCCTGATGAGGGCGATATTGGCCCATACGTCCAGATTCGAGATCAAGGGCGCATCGGGCGATACCAGTCCCAGGTTCATTCTGTGGCGATCGATTGTATGATTCATCTCCCTGATGAGATCTTCTTCGATGTCAAAGAGATTCAAATGAACCTTATGATTAATGACAGCACCTCGATGATGACGATGGCGGTAAAGACCTTGACCATGCCGTTTAAAACCGCGATCGGTACGCTGGTCAGCTCGTTCGACGCGCTCAGACCGGACCTTATCGGAATCAGTATGATAAAGAATCCGAAAGTGCAACATTTAAGTAAAAGAATGATCACATCGGAAAACTGCACGGCATCGACGAGAACGCTGGTGTAGGCGTCCACGCTCATGCCGAGGATCGCCTTCGAGTAAACCAGGCCGCTCAACAAGACGACGATGGAAAAAAGACCGCTCAACAAGACGACCGATACAATGCCGCCCACGATTCTTGGCAGGAAAAGATAATTGATGAGGTCGATATTGAACGCCTCGAGGGTTCTCAATTCCTTACTCACCTTCATCACAGCGATTTCCGTGTTGATGGCCGAACCCGAACGCAGGGCTACAAGCAATACGGTTACGAAGGGGGACACTTCCGTAACGACGAAACCCACAAGGATATGTCCCAGATAGCTCGTCAAGCCGAAACTTTTTAATCCCTGAAGGACGATGCCGATCAGCAGGGATCCGAAGATGACGGACACGGCGATGAACAGGGGCAGGATCTGCAGGGAGGTGAAATAGATTTGATGAACAAGCACCATGCGCATCGCACTGTTGTACATCCTGCGATCCACCAGTTTTGTGATGATACTGAAAGCAAACGAGAGGGTTTCCCGCAGGTATCGGATCGTACTCAATCCGGCCTTTCCGATGCTAGAGATGACATCAACCATGGGGTGCCTTCAATATAAAGTCTGCCGGAACAGACCGCGATAATGGCGGAACGTGCGGCGAACGTAACACATCCTATAAGTTAGCACAATGGTTATCGAGATTTCTAAGTGACGCCCCTTGTGTTATACTGAAAAACACAATCGATGAAAAGGGGAAACGTCGGAGACCTGAAAACTGGCAAGGGAATGAAGATGATCCGCTCCAGGAATCTCCGTTCAAACAAGAAACATCAGGGGAAAAATCATGAAGATCTTTCGCTTCCTATCCGAAAGCGGTGAAGCGTCCCTCGGCATCTATGATAAAGACGGGCAGCGCCAGGCCCGGACGATTCAGGGGAATCTGTTCGGAGACTACCGTCTCACCAATGAAGTCGCGAAGGTGAGTCGAACCCTTCCTCTCCTGACTCCCTGCAACATCATCGCCCTGGGACTGAATTACCGGAAGCACGCTGACGAAACGGGTATCGGCTACCCCGAAATACCGGTGATCTTCTCGAAGGCCACCTCTAGCGTCATCGGCACCGGAGAACCCATTCTTCTTCCCCTTGCCGGTCCGGATAAGGTCGACTATGAAGGAGAACTCGCCATCGTCATCGGCACCAAAATAAAAAATGCGACGTCTCAGGAGGCCCTGGAGGCCGTCCTGGGCTATACCTGCGCCAACGATGTCAGCGCCAGGGACTGGCAAATGGAAAAGCAGCACAACCAGTGGGTTCGAGGAAAAAGCTTCGACACTTTTTGTCCGCTGGGTCCCTGTCTGGTAACCCGGGACGAACTGCCGGAACCAAACAATCTTCGCATCCGGACAGTGCTCAATGGGAGCATCATGCAGGATTCCTTTACGGCCGACATGATCTTCGATGTCCCAACCCTCATCAGCAGCCTCAGCCGATCGATGACGCTCCTTCCCGGAACGGTGATCCTAACGGGGACGCCGGAAGGGGTAGGATTTACCCGACACCCTCCCGTCTATTTGAACAAAGGCGATGTGATCACCGTAGAGATAGAGGGAATCGGAAGTCTTACGAATCCCGTCGGAGTGGAACAGAAAGGCACGCCGGAAACAAGCCGTTAGGAGAAAGGCCCGATTCACGCATCAGGACAGGAAAGTCTGTACGCCCTTGATTCCGGTTCCGCATCGTAAAACGGAGAGAATTGCGTTGACAAAAAGGCCCGGCGATTATATTAGGCCAGGAAAACCCCCTGTATAAAAAGAGGTATCTCATGAAAATGGAAAGCAACAGCAGAAAAACCTTCGTCATGTTTCTGCTGGCCTTTTTAATTGGATTCTTCGTCGTTTCCTTCGTGGAGGTGTTGCGTTCGTCCTTCTTTTCCGCCGGTCCGGACGTACAGACAGCCTCGGCCGTTTCCCCCGTCACTGCGATCCAGCCGCCCCTGTCCTTTGCAGAGCTTGCCGAGAGGGTGAAGCCTGCCGTTGTTAATATCAGCACGACAAAGACGGTTCGAACGGGGGGCCGCACTCTTCGATCTCCTTTTGGTGAGGGAACGCCTTTCAACCGGTTTTTCGGACGAGACGATTTTTTCGATCGGTTTTTCGGCGACATCCCACAACGGGAATTCAAGCAGAAAAGCCTCGGTTCCGGATTCATCATCAGTCCTGACGGTTACGTCTTTACAAACAACCACGTTGTCGAGCAGGCCGATAAGATCCTGGTCAAGCTGTCCAGCGGCAAGGAATATGAAGCGAAAATCATCGGCAAGGACGCGAAAACAGACATCGCACTGATCAAGATAAAACCGAGCGGCGATCTTCCCGTAGCGGATATCGGGAACTCGGACAACGTGCGTGTCGGGGACTGGGTTTTGGCCATCGGGAATCCCTTCGGTCTCGAACAAACCGTAACGGCAGGCATTGTGAGTGCCAAGGGGCGCGTCATCGGAGCAGGCCCTTACGACAATTTCATCCAGACGGATGCCTCCATCAATCCCGGCAACAGTGGCGGGCCTCTTTTTAACATGGCGGGAAAGGTCATCGGCATCAATACGGCCATCGTCGCCCACGGCCAGGGAATCGGTTTTGCCATACCTGTCAACATGGCCAATTCCATCCTTCCCGATCTCAAGGCAAAGGGAAAGGCCACCCGAGCATGGCTTGGGATTTCCGTCCAGGACATATCCGAGGAAATTGCCGGCAACCTGAAACTTCCCGATAGAAACGGCGCTCTGATCTCGGATGTCTTTCCGGGCGATCCAGCCGACAAGGCCGGTCTAAAAGCGGGTGACATCATCACGGAAGTCAACAAAAAAAAGATCAAAGATACCCATGATCTTTTGATCACGATCGCCTCGTTTCATATCGGTGACAGGATCGAAGTGAAAGCCCTGCGCGAAGGCAAAGAAAGGGTTTTTCAGGTAACGGTGACGGAACGCAAGGAAGCGACCGAACTCGCGGCAATGGACCGGACAAAGGCGCATTTCGGTATGGTCACGCAGGATCTCACACCGGAAATCTCCCGGTATCTGGGAATAAACCAGAAAACAGGCGTGGTTGTCGTTGAAGTACAGGAAGGAGGTCCCGCTGACGATGCCGGCATCCGGCTCCATGACATTATCCTGCAGGTCAACAAGGTCAGAATTGCCAACAGGAAGGATTATCTGCGCGAACTGGATAAAAACAGCGGCAGGAAAAGTTTGATGCTGCTCATCAAGCGCGGCAGAGCTACCTTTTTTGTACCGCTCCGGCAATCCTGATGGCAAGAGGCGGCAAAAGAACTTTGGCAGTCAGGTCCGAATGTCAATCCATTCTGCAGATATATGACCTGCTCCATGCGCATTTTGGCGATCTCCACTGGTGGCCGGGTGATTCGCCCTTCGAGGTGATCGTCGGAGCGATCCTGACCCAGAATACGTCTTGGCGCAATGTAGAAAGAGCTATCGCGAATCTCAAGAGAGAAAGTCTTCTTGACCCAAAGCGTCTTCTGCAGACAGACGGCGAAATCCTCTCTCGCTTGATACGCTCCTCCGGCTATCACGCGCTCAAAACCAAGAGATTGAAGGCCTTTTGCCGCTTTCTCTGCGAAGTCTACGGCGGCAGTTTGGATCGAATGTTTCGTGAAGACACCGGGGAGCTGAGAAATCGATTGCTGGCCGTAAACGGTATCGGTGAAGAAACGGCGGACAGCATTCTTTTGTACGCCGGCAATAAACCGATCTTCGTTGTAGACGCCTATACACGGAGGATCCTCCAACGACTCGGCCTTATCGCGTCCGGAGTTTCCTATGCTCGCATTCAGGATTTCTTCATGACCCGTTTGCCCCCCGACGCGTCCCTGTACAACCAGTTTCACGCCCTGTTCGTAAATACCGGCAAAACCTTCTGCAGAACCTCGCCCCGGTGCGACGGTTGCCCCCTTAACGGACTGGCAATCACCACTACCCTGCAACCGTTTTCCCTTGGAAGGCTGCCGTAAACCGTCCCCCCGGCGGCTTGAAAGACCCTTCCGGCTCCCCTTCTACAAAAGAGCATGGAGGGGATTTCACAACAAGACAAGGATTTCTCCTATGAAATGGCATGACTATACGGGGGTCATTCACCTCCATTCGGCCTACTCACACGACGGTCGGACCCCCGTTCCGGATATTCTATCCGCCGCCCGGGCCAGCGGCATCGATTTTCTCATGCTGACCGATCATTCGACCCTCCAGGCACGGCATGACGGCCTCGAGGGCTGGCATGACGGCATCCTGCTTATCGTCGGTCAGGAAATTTCACCCCGGTTCAACCATTACATTGCCTTCGACATAGGGATCCCCATCTTGACGCCTGAAGACGGTGTCCCGCCATCCCCGCAGACCTATATCGACGAAGTGCGCAGCCGGGGAGGGATCGGTTTCATCGCCCATCCCGATCACGAAGGCGCAAAATTGTTTCACGTGAAACACTATCCATGGCTCGATTGGTCCGTCACCGGCTACAACGGAATCGGGATATGGGATTTCATGACGGACTGGCAGAGTTCCCTGAAGAGCCTCCCGTCGGCCCTGTTCGGTTATTTCTTTCCGGCCCTCGCAATGCGAGGCCCCAGACAGGCTACGCTTGAACGATGGGATCGCCTCAATCAAAAAGAGCGCATCGTCGGTTTCGGAGAACTGGACAACCACGATACCATCAGAAAGATTTTCGGTTTGCGTTTTTCCGTCTTTCCCTTCGAGAGGGTCTTCAAGCTGGTGACAACACATCTCCTGACGGAAGCGCCTCTCACCGGAAACAACGCACAGGATATCCGAACCCTGTTATCGGCTCTGAAAGACGGCAAAGCATACGTGGCGCAGGAATATTTTCAACAGGCGAAGGGTTTTTCCTTTACGATGACCGACGGAAATCGGTCTTCAACCATGGGGGATGACATCCTGTCCCGGGATCCCCTCGTCGCCTCCGTAACGCTGCCCTCCAAAGGGAAGATCCGTCTCATGAGAAACGGCAGGCTTCATCACGAGGCTGTATCGAGACGAATGGATCAACCGATCGACGATGACGGTCTTTACCGGATCGAGGTCTATCTGAGAGCCCTCGGAAAATACCGTCCCTGGATCTTTTCCAATCCCATTCGTGTGGGGGAAAGAACTTGATCCCCCTCCCGGAGCCTTTTTCTCCGCGATCTTGACAGGCTCCCGTTCCTGTCATATATCTCGATCAACGCCCAAGAAGGTATTCCTATGTTGAAACGTCTGTCCGAATTGTCCCTGCGTTACGGGCTCATCCCTTTCGCCCACAACATAATCCGGCTCTATCTTTGCCTGATCCGAGTGCATGTCGAAAATGAGGAAAGGCTTCTGAAGCATCTTGAGAGAGGAGAGCGGGCCATCGCCGCCTTATGGCATCAGAGAGTTTTCGGGGTGATCGGTTATGCGAAGCGATTCGGGAAATTTTCCCCGGCCGTAATGATCAGCCAGAGTCGGGACGGAGAAATGATCTCTCAGGTCTTCAGCCGTCTGAACTTTCGTCCTGTCCGGGGATCGAGCTCTCGGGGCGGCAAAGCGGCCCTTCTGGCCATGATCAAGGACCTGTCGCAGTACCCTTTTGCCGCCCATGTGGTGGACGGTCCCCGGGGTCCTCGAGGCGTTGTAAAGGCCGGTCTGGTCGCACTCTCCCAAACGACCGAAACACCGATCTTCCCCGTTTACATCTCCTTCAGCCGTGCCTGGATGCTGAACAGCTGGGATCATTTCCTCATTCCCAAGCCTTTCAGCCGCATTTTCATCCGCTGGGGTGAGCCGATCCACCTGCCGAAGAGATTCGGCGAGAAGGACTTCGAAGACCTCAGGCTGCAGGTGGAACAGGAAATGCTGGTAAACCAAAGACAGGATGATTGCCGCTGGGGCGGGAAACCGCTGCTCTGATTTTCCGCATCCCAGCCGTGCCTCGACGGTTCGGGCAGGGCACCACCGCTTCGGGACGGCCGATCATAA
>JAFGIO010000179.1 GCA_016929555.1 Deltaproteobacteria bacterium
GGAGGCCCACCAGAGACCTTGGCACTTCCGCGCTTTCTTTCAATTTCAGCTCGCTGCCTGCAGGTAATCGGGCTTCGCCGTCAGTTCCATCGAATGATCGAGAAGCTGCACCGATACCGTCTCGCCGGCGCGGACGGATATGACATTTTCGGGCATAACGATGAAACAGTTTGCCCGTACCATCGATTGCAGAATGCCGGAGCCCTGTTTACCCGTTGAGGAGACGGTATACCTGCCCTTGTCATATTGAACCGTGCCACGGATAAAATGCCGGAAGCCCTTCATTTTGGTCAGGTCTTCTTCCAGAACGGCCCGGACGCTCTTGCGGTACAGGTTGCGGTGCCCCATCATCTTGAGGATGGCCGGCCTGACGAATTGTTCGAAGGAAACCATCGACGAAACGGGATTGCCGGGCAGGCCGAAGAGCGGGATGCCGTTCATGGAGCCGTAGGCCAAAGGCTTGCCCGGCCTCATCGCAACCTGCCAGAAATGCATCCGGTTTCCAACCTTATGCATGATGTCCTTTACGAGATCGTAGTCGCCCACGGAAACGCCCCCGGAAGAGATGATAATATCGGCGCGCAGGGCAGCCTGGAACTTGGCCAGAAGATCCTTGCGCCTGTCCCTGGCGATCCCGATCTGAAGCGGGACGGCCCCGCAGTCGATGACCTGGGCGGCCATGGCGTAGCTGTTGCTGCTGATGATCTGCCAGGGAGAGGGGAACTGATCGATGTCCACAAGTTCGTCGCCCGTGGACAGTACGGCGACCAGAGGCCGCTGTCGAACGCTGATGAAGGAGCGTCCAAGCTCCGCAAGCATGCCGATTTCCGCCGGCCTGATCACCTTGCCCTTTGCGATGATGGTTTCTCCCTCCCGGACATCCTCGCCGGCAAAGCGAATATCCTGTCCCTTTTCGGCGGCTGCGAAGATCTTTACCCTGCTGCCGATCTTTTCGCTATCTTCCACGCGAACGACCGCATCGGCCCCTTCCGGGATCGGAGCGCCCGTCATGATCCGCGCGGCCTCACCGGTTTGAATGGCTTTCTCAGGGATCCTGCCCGCCGGAATGTCCTCCACCACGTCGAGCACCGCCGGTTTTTTTCGGGTTGCACCGCGGGTGTCCTCCCAGCGGACAGCGTAACCGTCCATGGCCGAATTGTCCTTGGGAGGTATGTTGCGGTGCGCGGTGATATCCTCGCCGAGAACCCTCCCAAGGGCGTTGAGAATGTTGATTTTTTCGGTTCCCAGAGGTTTGATGCCCTTCAGGATCTGGGCCAGCGCTTTCTCTACGGGGATCATCGGGGGTTCTTTCCGCACCCATGAAGGGCGCCTGCTCGATTAAGCGCGAGGAATCTATCTCAATCCCATGGCTTTGTCAATGGCATATCCCGTTTCCGTTTCCCTTTTCGTCTTGAATTAATCGAATTTATATTATAGGGAAAATTGTTTGACAAACTGTGGGTTGCCGTTTCTGCGGACGAAGGGCTGCAAGATCGGGGGCGTCGCGATCACGGTGTCCGAAGGGGCGCTTGCCGTGATGCGGTGAAGACCCAGCACAGGGGAGGACATAAGATTGGATTTCGGGCAATTGCAGAGTCGGATCAGAGCCTTGCTCAAAGAGAGGCGGGCCATCCTGTTGGTTCACTACTATCAGCGCCCGGAGATCCAGGAGATCGCCGATATCCTGGGCGACTCGCTGGCTCTGAGCATCGAGGCCGCCAGGACCGATGCGGAGGTGATCGTCTTCGCCGGCGTCCATTTCATGGCGGAAAGCGCTTCCATCCTCTCACCGGACAAGACCGTGCTTCTGCCCCGGCCCGATGCCGGCTGCCCTCTTGCCGATATGATCGATATAGAACGGTTGGAAAAGGCGAGAAGGGAACACCCCGGAGCAACCGTCGTCACTTATGTCAATTCCACCGCCGCCGTGAAGAGCTGCAGCGACTTCTGCTGCACCTCCGCCAATGCCCGGCAGGTGGTTGCCTCCATCGAAGGCGCGGGAGAGATCCTGATGGTTCCCGACGGCAATCTCGCCCGCTGGGTGGCCGGATCGACGGATCGGAAAATCATTCCCTGGGAGGGCTACTGCCCCGTTCATCACCGTCTCGACACCGAAACCGTTTTGCGGGTGAGGGACCGTTTCCCCAAGGCCCGCTTTGCCGCGCACCCCGAATGCAGGGCCGCCGTTCTGGCGCTGGCGGACTATGTGGGAAGCACCTCGGGCATCCTGAAATACGCGGCGAGCTGCGACAGCGAAGAGCTCATCGTGGGCACTGAAGAGGGAATCCTTACGCAACTGAAAAAAGAGAATCCCGGCAAGGTCTTCATCTCGGCTGCGGAAGATTTCGTCTGCGAGGATATGAAGAAGATCACGCTGGAGGATATATACAGGACACTCGAGCAGATGAAACCGATCGTCAAAGTGCCGGACGGAGTCAGGATTGCCGCCCGAAAGGCCCTGGATCGGATGATAGCCGTTTCATGATCGTGCAAGCCGATACGCCTTATCAGGACATCGCTTCAGGCCGTCCGGCGATAAGAAAAATCATCCCGGAAAAGAAGCCGTTCCCGGCCGATCCCACCCTTCGGGAGTTGCTCGCGAGAATCGACCGGGGAGAGGGCAACGTGCATCTCGCCGGTCTCAGGGGTTCGGCCCGGGCCATGATCCTTGCCATTGTTGCGGGCCATCTCGATCGGACCGTCACGGTGGTTTGTCCGACCGAGAGGGCAGCCAAGGAATTCCACCAGGACCTTTCCTTTTTTCTTGGCGAAGACCATGTATCGCTCTATCCCTCTAACGCCCTTTCCGTGGATCTTCTCGCTTACGAAAGGGATGTCGAGCTCAGGCGGATGGCGATCCTCGGGCGTCTTCTTTTGGGCGAGACGACGATCGTCGTGATTCCCCTGAAGGCCCTCATGCGCAGAACGGCGCCGCGGCCGGTGCTGGACGCTTTTTGCCGGACCATCGCCCTCGGGGACCTCCTGGAGCGAGAAGATCTGGTCGTGACGCTGAACGAAGGGGGTTATCAAAGGATGATCCTCGTGGAAAGGCCGGGAGAATTCAGCCTGCGGGGGCATGTAATCGACGTGTTCCCCCCGACGTCGCGGGAGCCGCTGCGCATGGAGTTCGTCGGGGACGAACTGGAATCGATCCGAACCTTCGATCCCCTCACCCAGCGATCGACGGGTGAATTGGATGAATTCATCCTGACACCAGCCGCGGAGGGCATCCTGACACCGGCCAGACGGCAGCGGGCAATTCGGAACGTTCGTCAGAGGTCCAATGATCTGGAACGCACCCTTGTCATGAAGAATCGTCTGGTGGAAATGCTGGCAAACGCTGAGTCCTCATCGGTCAATCCCCTCTACCTGCCCCTGTTCTATGAATCAGCCGGTGCGGATGAGTCGGATCTCGAAAGGACGGGCGCCTTCTTCGATTACCTTCCCGAAGGCAGCCTCGTCGTCCTGGACGATCCGCTCGCAATCGGCCAGGCGCTCGAGGAGATCGAAAACGGCATCGACCGTGTTCTGCTGAAGGCCCGGAGCGAACACCGGTTCTTCCTCGAAAAAGAAACGTCCTTTCTGCTGTCGGAGGCGCTGCTCGAACGCCGGAACGCGTTCCAGCAGGTTTTTCTCGATGACCTGGTTCTGGGATCCGATGAAAGGGTCGACAAGCTGCGGGGCGGCGATACAGGCGGCCCGTTGCGGATTCCCACCGAAACGGAACTCGGCCTCAAGAGACCCCAGAGCGACCGTTTGAGCGACGAGGGACTCCTGGCTCCCTTAACGGAGAAGATCCGGGGATGGATCGAGGCTGGGAATCTGGTCGTTCTGATTTGTGCCGGGCCGATGGATCGGGAGAGAATCGCCTACCTGCTTGAACGGTACCACCTCTCTGCGGAAACGGGTCCTTCCGCTTCCTCGCTGCTCGGGGAGATCGAAAACCGCCGAAGCAAGGCCGGGCTGATCCTGGTGGACGGCAGAATAACCCGGGGCTATCGGATCGAGGGTCTGAAGGCCGTTTTCGTCGGTCTGGAGGAGATCTTCGGGAAAAAGATTTCCCGCGGGCGGCCCCGACCGGCCCGCGAAGGCTATTTCCTGCGATCCTTCGGTGAATTGACCGAGGGGGATTACGTGGTCCATACCGAGCACGGCATCGGGGCCTACAGGGGGCTCCAGAAGCTGACCGTAGGAGAGATCGCCAATGATTACCTGGTGATCGAGTACCAGGAGAAGGCAAGGCTCTATATTCCCGTGGATCGCCTTCATCAGATCCAGCGGTATATCGGTCCCGAGGGCGTTGCGCCGAAGGTAGACAAACTGGGCGGCGTTTCCTGGGAGATCGCCAAGGAAAAAGTCAAGAAATCCATCCGGGATCTCGCCGAAGAGCTGGTATCGGTCTATGCCGCCAGGGAAGTCCTGGAAAGGCAGCCTTTTACTCCGACGGACCGGGCTTATGAGGAGTTCTGCACCACCTTCGAATTCGAGGAAACGCCGGACCAGGCAAGGACCATAGAAGATGTACTGTCGGACATGGACGGCGCCAAACCCATGGACAGGCTCGTTTGCGGCGATGCCGGCTTCGGCAAGACAGAGGTGGCCCTTCGCGCATCCTTCCGCTGCGCCATGGACGGCAGGCAGGTGGCCCTCCTGGTGCCGACGACGCTTCTGGCCGAACAGCACTATCAGAATTTCCTGAGGCGGCTCCGGGACTATCCCCTCCGGGTCGAGGTTTTGAACCGCATGAAGACGAAGGCCGAGCAGCAGCGAATCGCGGAGGGGATCAACGGAGGCCTCGTGGACATCGTCATCGGTACGCATCGGATCCTCCAGAAGGATATCGTCTTCAAGGATCTGGGGCTTGTCATCATCGATGAGGAGCAGCGCTTCGGCGTGGCTCACAAGGAAAAACTGAAGAAGCTTCGCGCCCTCGTCGATGTGTTGACCCTGTCGGCGACACCGATTCCCAGGACGCTCCACCTTTCCCTGGTGGGTATCCGGGACCTGTCCATCATCAACACCCCGCCGGAGGACCGGCAACCCGTCAGGACCCATGTACTGGAGTTCGACGAGGATGTCATCCGGGAGGCAATCCGCCAGGAACTCCAGCGGGGCGGTCAGATCTTTCTGCTCCATGACCGCGTCCGATCGATCTACACGATGGCCCGACTCGTCGAGCGTCTTGTACCGGAAGCGATCGTGTCCGTCGTCCACGGCCAGATGAAGGGGAGAGATATCGAGGATGCCATGGCGCGTTTCGTACGAAGGGAAAGCAACGTCCTGGTCTGTACGTCCATTGTCGCCTCGGGTCTCGATATCCCGACGGCAAATACGATCATCATCAACCGTGCCGACCGCTTCGGACTGGCCCAGCTTTATCAGATCCGGGGAAGGGTGGGGCGCTCCCGGGAGGAAGCGTCAGCCTATCTTCTCATCCCGAGAGGGGCCATGCTTTCGGCCGATGCCTGGAAGCGGCTCTCCGTTATCAGTGAATTCACCGATCCGGGATCGGGCTTCCGAATCGCCAGCAACGACCTGGAGATTCGGGGGGCCGGCAATATCCTGGGTGCGAACCAGTCGGGCCATATCTCGGCGGTCGGATATGAATTGTATACGGAGCTGATGGAGAACACGATTCGAGAACTCAAAGGGGAAGCCCCGACCGATCAGGAGATAAAACCGGAAATCCAGCTTGGGATTCCGGCCTTCATTCCGGAAGAGTACATGGCCGACGTTCGCCGCCGGCTCGTTACCTACAAGAGGATGTCCCTGGCGACCGACGATCGGGAGCTCGATGAAATCAGAAGGGAACTGGCGGACTGTTTTGGATGTTTGCCGCAAGAGGTGGAGAACCTGCTTTCCGTCATCGGTATCAGGAATCTCCTGAAGGAGTTCCGGGGCAAAAAAATGGTATACGACGGCAGGCAGATGCTCGTCTTCCTTCGCGAAGACAGTGCTGTGGACCCGGAGAGGATCGTCGAACTATCCAGGA
This sequence comes from Deltaproteobacteria bacterium, assembly GCA_016929555.1. Lineage (GTDB taxonomy): Bacteria > Desulfobacterota > Syntrophia > Syntrophales > JAFGIO01 > JAFGIO01. The sequence goes on from JAFGIO010000179.1 coordinate 5,993, forward strand.
AGCGCATGAAAGACCTTCGAATAACGCCGGATTTGACCCTCTGTGTCCCCATGCCGGGTCTGTCGGGCGGCGAGGTCATTGCCGGGGCCAGGGAACTTCTGGAGGCATTGGCGACCTGAGACGGTGAGAGTGGGTGTTTGAAGATAAGATCAGGGGGGAGATGACCGTGAAGCTGGTATGGAAAGTACTTTGTTTAGGGATGGCGATCCTTCTGTGGGCCGTTCCGGGGCAAGCGGAGATCGTCGACAGGATCGTGGCGGTGGTCAATGAAGATGTGATTACGCTTTCGGAGATGAACGACGCCTTCGATCCTTACAGGCAGAGGATCGTCAGTACCGTCCAGGAAAAGGATCGGGAAAAGATCCTAGACGAAGCCCGGGCGACCATGCTCGGCAAAATGATCGATAACCTCCTGATCGAGCAGGAGGCCAGAAAGGCGGGGATCATCGTCAAGGACGACGAGGTCATGGAGGTGATCAACAACATCATGGACCGGCGGAATCTTACGATGAAGGATCTGGCCGCCCTCGCGGAGAAAGAGGGCATGACCCTCGATGCCTACCGAAAGGAGATGAAGATCCAGATCGCCCGCTCGCGACTCGTTATGCGGGAGATCAAATCCAAGATAACCGTCAGCGAGGAGGAAATCGGAGAATACTACCGCCGGAACCTCTTAAATTACGAGGGCAAGGAAGCTGTCCGGATCAAGCAGATCCTGATAACGAGCCCCGAGACACTCGATGAAAAGGCAAGAAAGAGAAGGCTTTCAGAGACGGAAGCGATTCGCCAACGCCTGCTCGGAGGGGAGCCCTTCGAGGTGCTCGCCGCCACCTATTCACAGGGACCCGCAGCCTCTTCGGGCGGCGATCTCGGGTTCATTGATAAGGGGAGCATGCTCCCGGAGGTGGAAGCCATGGCTTATAAGCTCGCCAGGGGCGAAATCAGCCCCATTATCGAATCTTCCATCGGGTTTCATATCATCAAGGTCGTCGACAAACGGGGCGCCGGTGTAAAGCCCATTGCCTCCGTGCGCGAGGAGATCAAGGCGAAGATTGAGAACGAAAAGATGGAAAAGAAATACGATGAATGGATCGAGGAGTTGCGCAAGAAATCCCATATCGAGATCAAGAGCGACGTTGCAGAACCCTCAGAAGGCTGACGTTGCAATGGAACTATGCAGTATATAAAAGTCAGGGGCGCATCGCAGCACAATCTGAAGGGCATCAATGTCGATATTCCGCGGGATCGGTTTGTCGTCATCACCGGCGTGAGCGGTTCGGGAAAATCCTCCCTCGCCTTCGACACCATCTATGCCGAAGGGCAGAGACGCTATGTGGAATCTCTTTCCACGTATGCCCGGCAGTTCATCGATCAGATGGACAAACCCGATGTGGAATCCATCGAGGGCCTTTCCCCTGCCATCGCCATCGAACAGCGAAGCTCAAGCCAGAATCCCCGGTCGACCGTCGGCACGGTTACGGAGATCTATGACTATTTCCGCCTGCTTTTCGCCCGGATCGGCGTGCCCCACTGCTATCAATGCGGGCGGGAGATCCGCACACAGACCATCGACATGATGGTCGAGGGCGTGCTGGCCCTTTCCGAGAAAACGCGCATTTCCGTGCTCGCGCCGATCGTCCGGGGCAAGAAGGGGGAATTCCAGAAGGAGTTGAAAAAACTCCAGAAGGATGGCTTCGTTCGTATCCGGGTCGACGGGGAGCTTCGCGATCTTGCTGAGGATATTGTCCTGGACAAGCATAAACGGCACGATCTGGACGTCGTGGTGGACCGCCTCATCATCAAGGAGGGGATACGGAAGCGATTGCGGGATTCCCTGGAGATGGCTGCAGGTCTCTCCGAGGGTCTCGTTCGCATCGATATCGCCGGAGGCGAGGAGATCCTCTTCAGTGAGCGATATGCCTGTACGGAATGCGGTATCAGCTTCTCGGAGCCGGCGCCGAGGAAGTTCTCTTTCAACAGCCCTTACGGCGCCTGCCCCGAGTGCGGCGGACTGGGTACGCGGATGTTCTTCGATCCCGATCTCGTCGTTCCCGACAGAACCCTCTCGCTGCGTGAAGGGGCCGTCCTTCCCTGGGCAGGCCGCAGCTCCATGTATTATTATCAGATGCTCGATGCCCTCACCCAGCACTATGGCTTCGATGTGAACGCACCCTTCGGCCGGTTGCCGGATAGGGTGCAGCAGGTCCTTCTGTATGGTTCGCAAAAGGAGAAAATCAAGTTCCATGCGGACCGGGGAGGGCGCCGTTTTTTTTACATGAGGTCCTTCGAGGGGGTCATCAACCAGCTCGATCGACGGTATCGCGAAACGGCGTCGGCGACGGTCCGAAACGACCTTTCCCGATATATCAGCCTGCGTGCTTGTCCCACCTGCAACGGAGCGAGGTTGATGAAGGAGAGTCTCAGCGTGACCATTGCCTGCAGGAACATCCACGAGGTCTCGCAAATGTCCATTCGGGAGTGCCTCGACTTCTTCGAGTCGATTCCCCTGACGAGCTATGAAACCCTCGTGTCCGAAAAAATCATGAAGGAGATCAAAGAAAGGTTGCGGTTTCTCTTGGATGTGGGCATGGATTATCTCACGCTGGACCGCTCTTCGGGAACCCTTTCCGGCGGGGAAGGCCAGCGGATACGGCTTGCCACCCAGATCGGTTCCGGTCTGGTCGGCGTTCTCTACGTCCTGGACGAACCGACGGTCGGTCTTCATCAACGGGATAACGTCCGTCTCATCGCGACATTGAAACGCCTCCGGGACATGGGAAACACCGTTCTCGTGGTGGAGCACGATGCCGACATGATGCTTTCCTCGGATCATATCATCGACATGGGCCCCGGCGCGGGTCTGGGTGGCGGCGAGGTGGTCGTCCAGGGGACGCCGGAGGAGGTATGCCATAGCGATCAATCCCTCACGGGTCTCTATCTTTCCGGAAAGCGTTCCATTCCCGTTCCGGCGACGCGAAGGCCCGTGCCGGATCGGTTCATCGTTCTAGAGGGTGCCTACGAACACAACCTGAAAAATATCGACATCCGCATTCCCGTGGGCGTCTTCACGGCCGTAACCGGCGTGTCCGGATCGGGAAAGAGCACCATGGTGATCGAGACCCTCTACCGGGTCCTGGCAAGGCGGCTCAACCTGCAGAAGGGCATTGTGGGGAAGATCCGGAAGATCGTCGATCTCGGCGGAATAGAGCGGGTCATCATGGTGAACCAGCAGCCGATCGGCAGGACGCCCCGCTCCAATCCGGTGACCTATACAGGCATCTTTTCCCACATCCGCGACCTCTTTCACGGTCTGCCCGACGCCAAGGTCCGGGGATACCGGCCCGGCCGCTTCAGCTTCAATGTCAAGGGAGGACGCTGCGAATCCTGCCAGGGCAACGGTCTCATCAAGATCGAAATGCACTTCCTTCCGGATGTTTATGTAACCTGCGGCGCCTGTCAGGGGAAGCGTTTCAACCCCGATACCCTGGAGATCCGTTACAAGGAAAGAAACATCGCCGAAGTGCTCGACATGACCGTGAATCAGGCCCTTGACTTTTTCGGAAACATTCCCGTCGTGCGAAGAAACCTTCAGCTTTTGGCCGACGTGGGCCTGGGCTATATCAAGTTGGGGCAGTCGGCGACCACCCTGTCCGGAGGAGAGGCCCAGCGAATCAAGCTGTCGAGGGAACTGGGGAAGAAGGCCAACAGCAATACCCTCTACATCCTGGACGAACCCACGATCGGTCTCCACTTCGCCGATATTCAAAAGCTCCTTGACGTGCTGATGCGGCTTGTCGACATGGGAAACACCGTCGTCGTCATCGAACACAACCTGGATGTGATCAAGTCGGCCGATTACGTCATCGACCTGGGTCCCGAGGGAGGACCCGGCGGCGGACGGATCGTGGCTTCCGGCACGGTGGAGGAGATCAAGGACGCCGAAGAGTCTTTCACGGGACATTTCCTGAAGAAAATCCTTTGATGTACCAGACGGTCCCGGGCAACTTTTTCCCTTGACATTTAACGGTATTCAAACTACTTTTCTTAGGTCCTTTCGAAATTGACCGTTAGTAAATATTTGAAATAATTCACTTTACCTTTTATATTATGAAGGTCACGTCATAGGCGGTGAGCGTTCTTGCCGTATCTGTTGAGAAAAGGTGGTCCGGGTATTCGTTGCGTACTCGGGAACCTGATTGTCCATGCACCAAGGTCAACAATTCCAAAGAAAGGAGCGAAAGCAGTGGAACAAATTCAAGTCTTTTCGCAGATCCACGGCGAGAAGTGCTGGCCCATCGTCGGAAAGCTGTCTCCCTGTGAAGATGCTTGTCCCGTCCATACGGATGTGCCCAGCTATGTGATGGCGATCGCCCAGGGAAAATTCAGGGAAGCCCTGGACGTAATCAGGCAGACGAATCCCTTTCCGTCCGTATGCGGCCGCGTCTGTCATCATCCCTGCGAGGAGGTCTGCAACCGCGCCCTTGTAGATAAACCCATCGCCATTCAGTGGCTGAAAAGAACGGTTGCCGATATGGGGCTCGGAGAGAAGCCTGTGCCTGTCCCCCGCACGAAGAAGGAGCGCATTGCCGTCATCGGCTCAGGACCGACGGGGCTGACGGCGGCCTACGATCTGGTGAGGATGGGTTACGGCGTCAGGGTTTACGAAACCCTGCCCATTCCGGGGGGGATGCTGACGGCCGGTATTCCGGAAATGAATCTTCCCAAGGAGGTCGCCCTTGCCGAGATTGATTACATCAGAGGATTGGGCGTGGATATTCGCACGAACTCCGCCCTGGGCCGCGATTTTTCCATCGACGATCTCTGGGCCTGGGGGGTGAAGGCGATCCTCATCGCCGTCGGAAAACAGAAGAGCTCGGAGCTTCCGATACCGGGGGCCGACCTGGGCAGTGTCTTTCTGGCGCTGCCCCTTTTGAAGAGAATCAGACTGGGCGAAAAGGTGGCCTTCAAGGGCCGTGTCGTTGTCATCGGGGGCGGGAACGTGGCCATGGACGTTGCCAGGACGGTACTGCGCCTCGGTGCCGGCGAGGTCCATCTGGCCTGCCTGGAAGCGAGAAGGGATATGCCGGCCTTTGACTGGGAGATTGAAGCCGCCGAACGGGAGGGAGTGAAGTTCCATCCCTCTCTGGCGCCGCAGAGATTCATCGAGAAGAAGGGCAAAGCCGTGGGTGCCGTCGCTTTCAAAAGGGTGGCGAGAACCTGGCTCGATCAGGAAGGGAAAATCCATTGGGACCTTTTGGAAGGACCGGGATCTGAATTCACCATGGATGCCGATGCGGTGATCGTCGCGATCGGCCAGGCGGCCGACGTACCCGAGAAAGACCGTCTTGACCTGACGAGTCTGGGTACGATCGCCGTGAATCCGGTTACCCTGATGACCGGCATCTCCGGCGTCTTTGCCGGCGGAGATGCCGTCGTGGCCGGAGGCACGGCGATCGAGGCCATAGCGGCAGGCCATCGGGCCGCCGAGAGCATCGACCGCTATCTGCAGGGTGTGCAGCCCTATGCCGAGACATCGCCGGAAAAGGACGTTCTGAAACTTGACCCGGCAAACATTCCCAACTTCTTTATCCGAAAGGAACGATGGAGCATGCCCCATCTCCCTGTAAAGGATGCCCTTCGCTGTTTCCGGGAGGTCAATCTCGGCTATACGAACTGGGAGGCCGTGGAGGAGGCGAAACGCTGCCTGAATTGCAGGAGTTGCGTGAATTGCGTCTTCGAGCGCGGACAGCTGTGTTTCGAAACCGCCCAACGTTTGCTTTAAACCTAAGGAGGTGTCATCGATGTGCTGGATGTGTGAAGCCTATGGAGAAGAGGGGAAACGATGGTATTTGAACCCGAAGAACCACTCCCGGCAACTGTATACGATCAAGAGGGGGCGAAAAGAGAGCGCCTACGGGACCGACCCCGAGACCCTGGCCGGGCTGGAACAGAGGAAAGTCACGGCGGCCAAGTGGGAGGATCCCGAGAACTTTCCGCAGTTGCTCAAGGAGTACAATGAGAAGCCCAGGGAAGGTGGCTGCCAGGTGCTGCCGCTGAGGGAGGCGATCCAGGTGGCCGAGATGGCCTATCCCATCGCTTCCATGATGTGCATCTGCCGCAAGATGATGCGGGCCGACGAGGAAACGAATCCGGATGAGTACACCTGTACGGGCCTGGGAGTGGGCATGTTCAAGTGGGAGCGATGGCCGGAGCGGTACCGCGGCGGGGTCAACATCATGAGCGCCGAGGACGCCAAGGAGTGGCTGACCAAGATGGACAAAAAGGGCTTCGTCCACATGATTATGACCTTCGGCGGTTCCTATGTGGGCGGCCTGTGCAATTGCGACTACCCTGATTGCGCCCAGATCAGGACGCGTTTGGATTATGGGCTGGAGCCCGCCCTGATGAAGGGGCACCATTTCGCCAAGGTGGACTACGATCTGTGCAACGGCTGCGGGATCTGCGTGCAGAGATGCCAGTTCGGCGCCATCAAGTTCGAAGTGACCACGGACAGGACCAATATCGATGCATTCCGCTGCTTCGGGTGCGGCCTTTGTGAAACGGCCTGTCCGAGGCAGGCGATTACCCTGGTGGAAAGGGAGACGGTTCCGGCATTGAAGGAGGAGTGGTAATGAAGAAATATCCCAGAATCATCATCGATTACGCGAAATGTCCGACCCCTTTCGATTGCAAGAAGTGCCTGGTGGCCTGCCCCCAGGCCATCTTCGAAGTCTTCCCCGTCAAGGTGGAAAAATTCAAGGAGACGGACAAGAAGGAACCCGGCACCTATCAGCTGTCGACGTTTTATCTGGATAAATGCACCGCCTGCGGCGATTGCGTTGAGGTATGTCCCACGGGGGCCCTGTCGATTGATTATTGATCTGGGATCGCGGGGGCGGTTGGATCATCGATTGGCCGCGCTCCTGTAAGAGAAATGGTCCCGTTTACTATTGTGGAGGTATGATATGGTAGAGGCCGTTGCCTATTCCTTTGAGCTCAACCCGGAAATGCTGGACCTGCTCAACAAGGAATTCGATGTCAAGAAGCTTGCGGTGCGTTTTGGGGAAGCGATCAAGGGAAAGACCAGCGAGGAGATCGAGACGATCGGCAGGGAATTCTTTACGGATTACGGAACGGAATGGATCCGCCGGACCCTTCAGCTGGGAGAGGAATATCCCGATCGGACCTATGAAATGATCAAGATGTCCATTGACAAGACAGGCGGTTATTACCGCTTTGCATTGCTGCCCCAGCGCTTTATCGAAATCGCCTATCTTGCCACGCAGGAATTTCCCTCGCTCCCCATCGTCGAGAACAATTCGCATGCCCTCGTCTATAAACTGGTGGACTGCGCTCTTTACAAGAGCCTCAAAGAGGTTTGCGGGGAGAACGTGGCGGCGCAGCTTCCCTGCAGGCACAGTTGTCTGACGGCCCTGAAGGTTCTCCATCAGGATCTGGAGATTGATGCCATCACGGGCATGGATGCCGAAATGCCGAAGGACGGCTTCTGTCAGTTTTTCGCCAGGAGTGTCTGACCAAAGCCGGTGTTTCTCGTAGATTTGCATACCCACACCAGCTATGGTTCCGCCTGCGGTTACATGACCCCCGATGAGCTTGCCCGTAGGGCGAAGTTCATCGGGCTCCACGGCGTTTGTATTACGGATCACAACCACATCTGGGACGGGGAGATGATCCGGCGGCTTTCGAGCGATCATGAGATCACCGTCATCGGGGGCGCGGAGGTGACAACGGAATACGGCGACGTTCTCGTTTTCGGACTCCACCGTCCCGTACGGGACGTTTCCCGGATCGAAGATCTCAAGGTCATGGTGGATGCCGAAGGGGGTGTCATGGTTGCCGCCCATCCCTTCCGGGGGGAATTCTCGTTCGTGAACGTGCCGCCGGCGATGGGGGAGATCAGGCAACGGCCGCTGTTCGGATTTTTAGATGGTCTGGAGGTATGCAACGGTCTTTCCGGACAAAAGGAAAGGGAATTCGCGGCCCGGGTTGCCGCCGAGCTGGGCCTGGCCGACACGGGGGGCAGCGATGCCCATGCCGTTCTGGGCATCGGGCGATGCTTCACGGTCTTTGAGCAACCGATCGGATCGGAAGAAGATTTGATCCAAAGCATCAAGGAAAGGAGATGCAGGGGTGCTCTCTGGAACGGCGCCCTGCTTCGGAAATGAGACTACTGGACAAGGTTGCCCTGATTGCAGGGGCGGGCAGGGGGATCGGCCGGGCGATAGCCGCAAAGTTCGCTGAAGAGGGGGCTCTGGTGGCCCTGGCGGAGAAGGACGTCTCCTTCGCCCGGACGGTGGCGCAGCAGATAGACGAGGAGGGCGAGCGCACTCTGGCCGTCGGCGCAGATGTCTGCCGTTCGGAGGAAGTGCGGGAGATGGTCGGGCGCGTCGAGCGGCGCTTCGGTGGGATCGATGTGCTGGTGAATTGTGCAGCCGTCCGTCAGGACTTCCCCTTTGACGGTTTCAGCGAAGCCGCCTGGGACGGCATCCTGGAGACGAACCTCAAGGGAAGCCTCCGGCTGGTCCAGGCGGTCCAGCCTTCTATGGTTAGCCGGTGCGACGGCCGGATCGTTTTGTTCTCGGCGCCCTTTCCCCCCGGCGTGGCGGGCAGGGGACAGGCGCCCTACCAGGCCGCCGGTGCGGGGATCGAGGGGCTCACGCGCTCCCTCGCGGTTGAGCTGGGACCGTTCAATATCCGTATCAACTGTATCGCCCCCGATTGCATCGACACCGTCATGACCCGCGAGGCGGCGAGAGCGGCCGGTATGTACCTCGATGATTTCAGGAAGCTCGTCCTGGCATTGGTGCCCCTGCGAAGGATGGGCACTGCGGAGGAGGTGGCCGATCTGGCCCTATTTCTTGCGTCGGATGCTTCTGCCTTCGTGACGGGTCAAATCATCGGCATCAAGGGAGGGCCCTGACCGGCATGCACGATATTATCGATACCGAAGAACATGACGCCGCGAGCGAGCAATACTGGCCGGATCGTTTCAAGGAGGTGATCCGTCAGGGGCTGGCGGGAGCCGTGACGGACGCCCTGAAGGCGGAAAACGCCTTTTCGGTCCTTTATGAGAAACAGTATGAGAAAGGCTTTGCACGCTACGATCTTTTTATACGAAGAATCGCCGATATAGTCGTCATCGGGGCCGAGAACGGCGCCGATGACATGTTCGCAACGATTCACGCCGCCCTGAACGAGCAGGGCGATCTGCCCAGACGGGCGGCTTACCGCCGGTCGCTCTTGCCCGGCGCCTTCGGAGAGCCGCTCAGGAAGGTCCTCTGCAGGGCCCTCGCCGACGAGTACGGTGAAGATCATTACTACGAGCATGCCTTGGAACACTGCAAAGGAAAATTCGCCGATCTGACGAACTTTATGAACCGCATCGCGGAGCTTGTCACGGTTGGAGCCGTAAACGGATCCGAGGACATGCTCGCTGCCGTGTACCGTTCTCTTTTTTACGAGCTCGCGTTGCCCATTGCCAGACGCTATCCCAAGCGTCTCAAAAGGTGGTGACGAGAAAAAGATGGTCTTGCAAGGAAAAGAAAGCGCCGCCCGCAAAATTTTGTGCGCGACCCTCGCTCTGATCGCCTCGCTGGCGATTGCAGTGCCGGAAGCTCCTTGCGCCGACGGGGAGGCTGTCGGGGCGAAAACATCCCCCAGGCACGGCGCCGAGTCGGAAAACGGGATTTCTTACAGGATCCATGTGACCATCGACGGGGAGACACTGGGGGGTATTGCCGGCCAGAGCAGGATATACGGCGATAACCTCAAGTGGCCGCTCATCTATCTGCTCAATCGCGAGGAACTGGGGAAGTTGAGGCTGGCTCCGGAAGCCCTTTCGATTACACCCTTGCCCGCCGGTCTGGTTTTGGCCATCATGCTGCCGGAAGAGGCCCGGAAAAGATCGGCCCGTGCGGCCGAAGAAAAGCCCTGGGTGATCAATATCCTTTCGAGTTTGAACGCGAATGAAATCACGCCCATGGTTGTCCGGCTCATCGACGGGGGTTACTTCGCCTATATCAGCGAGTGGCATTACAAGGACAAACGATGGAAGCGGCTGCGCGTCGGCTTTTTCGCAGACAGGGAAACCGCCAACGAGCAGGGTCGCAAGATCACAGAGAAACTGGGGCTCAGCACCTTCTGGACGGTGAAAGCCGACTGGGACGAACTGAACGAGTACGCCGGCTACTTCGATTGAATAAATATGTCGAATGCATTGCATCAGCTGAACATTGCCTATCATCCCCTTGAGGACAGGCTTTTGCTGCGAATGACGACCGGAGGTTCCGGCGATCTGATCGAATACAGGCTTTGGTTGACACGCCGTTTCGTAAGGCTCCTTTGGGATGCCCTTAGCCAGATACTGGAGGCGGAGGCCCTCAAGGAGCCCCGGGTTTCCCTCGATAGCCTGGAGGCCTTCAAACAGTTCCAACAGTCGGATGCCCTGGCCCAAGGCGATTTCAAAACGCCCTATCGGGCCGGGGACGCCCGTACCCCCCTGGGGACGGACCCCCTTCTCCTATCCCGGTTTCAGGTGAGCCGAGGACCAGAAGGCAAACAGATTCTGAGCCTTCAAACCCAGGGAGGTCCGGCCTTGAACCTGACCCTGAACGTTCCACTGATCCATTCCATTCGCAAGCTTTTGATGGACAAGGTTACGGAAGCCCAATGGGATCTGGCCGGAATGCATATTCCCGACGAGCCGGTTTTCCTGGCCGAGACATCGAAGACAATTAACTGAATCTTCGCGAAGGTTCGTCTTTTTCCCCGGAGGTTTTCATGGAGTGCAGTGTGAAATTCGGCGGCGCGGCGGGGCAGGGGCTGCTGTCCCTTGAAATCGCCCTGATGGATGCGCTGGCGCGCCTCCGCTATCATTTCTTCGCCACGAAAAATTACATGTCCCGCATTCGGGGCGGCCACAACTTTCACATGATCCGCATCGCCGATCGTCCCGTTCACGCGCTCAGTGGCAAAGCCTGGGAGATCGTCGTCGCCCTCGACGAAGAAGCCCAAAGAAGGCACAAGCCGGGCGCAGCAGAAAATGGGATATATCTTTCGCCGGTGGATATGGCGGAATTGACAAAAGTTGCCGGCGAAGATTTTGGGGATCCGCAGTCCGTCAATACCATCGTGATTGGGATCGTCCTTTCGGTCATCGGCTGTTCGTCGGAACGGGCGATGGCGGCTGCCGCCGAGGCCCTCAGACCGGAGGTTCTGAAGAAGGGGTTGGAAATCGCGGAAAAGCGGTCTTTTGTTGGCCGATTTCCGGTGAATCCCCGGGCTGGGGTCGGGGAGACCTATCGTTTCGATGGCAACCAGGCCTTGGCCTATGGGGCCATCCTTGGCGGCTGCCAGTTTATGGCCGGCTACCCCATGACCCCGGCGACCTCGATCATGAATTACTTCAGCAGGGCCGCCCTCGAGATGCCTCTCCATTTCGAGCAGGCGGAAGACGAGATCGGGGCCGTAAACATGGCCCTTGGTGCCTCCTACGCCGGTGTTCGATCCATGGTCGCAACCTCCGGAGGAGGTTTTTCGCTCATGGCGGAAGGACTTTCCCTTGCGGGCATGACGGAAACGCCGATCGTGATCATCGTAGCACAGCGTCCCGGACCTTCCACGGGCCTGCCGACGCGGACGGAACAGGGCGATGTAAACTTTCTCGTCCATGCCGGTCAGGGGGAGTTTCCCCGCGTCGTCTATGCGCCGGGTTCGATTGGAGAGGCGATATCCCTGGCAAGAAAGGCCTTTGAACTCGCCGATACCTGTCAGATTCCCCTTTTGATCCTGACGGACCAGTATTTTGCCGATTCGGTGCAGGTCGTGGAAGAGGCCATTCCCGCGACACCAAGCAGTCGGCTTCATGTGCCCTTCGACGCATCCTATCGTCGCTATGCACTGGCGCACGGCGGCATATCGCCTCTGACCTGTCCAGGTTTGGGCGGTGCTCTGGTCAAGGTCGATTCCGACGAACACGACGAAGAGGGCTTGATTACCGAGGATCTCGATCTCCGGAAGCGGATGGTAAAAAAGAGAATGGGGAAACGGGAGCATATCGAAAGGCTGTCCGAGCCGCCGGTCCTGACCGGCGATCCGAAAGCCGAAACTGTCCTTGTTTCCTGGGGTTCCAACAGGATGATCGCGGCCGAGGCGGTACAGAAACTGGTGGCGCAGGGGAAAAGGATTTGCTGCCTCCATTTCGGCCAGGTTTATCCGCTGTACGAGCGGATGGTTGCCCCCTTTTCCTTAAGGAACAAGCGCGTCCTCTGCCTCGAAAACAATGCAACGGGACAGTTCGCGGGATTGTTGAAACGGGAACTGGGAATCGAAGCAGACAGGCTCCTTTTGAAATACAACGGCGAATGCTTCACCGTGGCCGAGATTTGCGGAATGGTGCTGGAGGGGGGGGAGAAATGACGGCAGTGACGACAACGGTGAAAAAAGAGATTGCCTGGTGTCCGGGATGCGGCAATTTCGCGATCCGGGCGGCCCTGGAGAAGGCCCTTGTGGAGCTGTCCCTGTCGCCGCAGCAGGTGGTCCTCACCTCGGGCATCGGCCAGGGGGCAAAGATGCCGCAGTACCTGGATGTCAACTACTTCAACGGCCTGCACGGCCGGGCCGTACCGCTCGCCGTGGGCATCAAGATCGCGAGACCCGAACTGGAGGTCATCGCCGTCTCCGGCGACGGATGCATGTACGGCGAGGGGGGAAACCACTTCATTCACACCCTGCGCAAGAACCTGAACGTCACGATCCTTGTAACCAACAACCAGGTCTATGCCTTGACGAAGGGCCAAAGCTCGCCGACAACGGATCCGGGAACGAAAAACGCGCTGGACCCCCGGGGAAATCCCAATCGCGGTCTCAAGCCCCTGTCGCTGGCCATCGCACTGGGAGCACCCTTCGTGGCCAGGGGATATGCCGGAGAAAGGGATCACCTGAAGGACATCCTCAGGGAGGCGATCCGGTTCCGGGGAACGGCCGTGGTGGACATCCTCCAGCCCTGCGTCAGCTTTAATCGGATCAACACCTATCAGTGGTATGGCGAGCGGGTCTTCAAACTGGGAGCTCCCCTGGCCGACCGCTTCGAGGCGATGAAGATGGCCGAGGTTTGGGGTGACAGGATTCCGATCGGCGTGATCTACCGGGAAGAGGGCGTTGCGCTGCGGGAAGAGGGCGTGCTCTTCCAAAA
>JAFGIO010000180.1 GCA_016929555.1 Deltaproteobacteria bacterium
CCTGGCCGAAAGATCGCGCCGGAAGAAGGCGTTATCCCCTCCCTTCGTGCCGTCGGGCAAAAAGGGAGAATTCAAACTTCCTTCCTTGACCCTCCTGGATCGCCAGGAGCGCCGGGATGCAAAGGTGCGCAAGGAAAACCTCCTGGCCAATTCCCGAACCCTTGAGCGGAAGCTTTCCGATTTCGGCGTCGAGGCCCGGGTCGTCGAGGTCCGGCCGGGCCCCGTGGTCACCATGTACGAGGTGGAACCGGCCCCGGGGGTGAAGATCAACAAGATCACGAATCTTTCCGACGATCTTGCCCTGGCCATCAAGGCGCCGGCGATCCGGATCATCGCCCCGCTGCCCGGCAAGGCCGTCATCGGCATCGAGATCCCCAATCAAGAGCGGGAGCCCGTGACCCTCCGGGACGTCCTGGACAACGAAGCCTTCCTCGACTCGCGCCAGCGGCTGCCCATCGCCCTGGGCCAGGACATCGTCGGCGCCCCCGTGGTGACCGATCTCGTCCGGATGCCCCACCTTCTCATCGCCGGCACGACCGGCTCGGGAAAGAGCGTGGCGCTCAACGCAATGGTCTGCAGCATCCTCTTCAAGGTGCCGCCCGAGGAGGTCAAGTTCCTCATGATCGACCCCAAGCGCCTGGAGCTCTCGACCTACGAGGGCATCCCCCACCTGCTGCACCCCGTGGTGGTCAACCCGAAGCAAGCCTCCCAGGTCCTCAAATGGGCCGTCGAGGAGATGGAGCGCCGATACCGGATCATCGGAGAGGCGGGCGCCAAGGGCATCGAAAGCTACAACGAATTCGTCAACGGCAGCCTGCCCAACGCCGGAAAGGCCGCCCCCGCCGCGCCCGATCCCCTTGAAGCGGCTCTTGTGGAAGAAATGACCGAGGTAGACCTCTTTCCCGTCATCCCGCCCGCTCCCGATCAGGACGGCAGGCAGGCCGCGGAACGAAGGCCGTTCTCCAGGCTTCCCTATGTGGTCATCGTCGTCGACGAGCTGGCAGACCTCATGATGGTGGCCCCCCGGGACGTGGAGGCATCGCTTGCCCGGCTCGCCCAGATGTCCAGGGCGGCGGGCATCCATCTCATCATCGCCACCCAGAGGCCCTCGGTCGACGTCATCACCGGCGTCATCAAGGCCAATTTTCCCACACGGATCTCCTTCCAGGTCTCCTCGAAGGTGGACTCCCGGACCATCCTCGACCAAATGGGCGCCGAAAAGCTCCTGGGCCTGGGCGACATGCTCTTCATGCCGCCGGGGACCTCCAAGCTCGTCCGAATCCACGGCCCCTATGTCTCGGACGGCGAGATCGAGCGGATCGTTCAGTTCATCCGAAACCAGGGCAAACCCGCCTACGATGAAACCATCATCGATTTTCAGCCGGTTGTCCCTGAAGAAGGGGAACGGTCCGGGGAGGACTACGACGAGAAGTACGACGAGGCCGTGGAACTCGTCACGGAACTGGGGCAGGCCTCGATCTCCCTGGTCCAGCGCTACCTAAAGGTCGGCTACAACCGGGCGGCCCGCATGATCGAGCGCATGGAGGCAGAGGGCGTCGTCGGTCCCTCGGACGGCGTCAAGCCCCGCAAGGTCCTCGCCAGAAAGATAACCCATTGAGCGGCAAGCCGGTCCATATCGCAAGCCTCGGCTGCCCCAAGAACCAGATCGACGCCGAGGTCATGGCGGCCGCCCTGACCCGGGCCGGCTATATCCTCACCGACAGGGCGGAGGAGGCCGGAATCATCATCGTCAATACCTGCGCCTTCATCCTGCCCGCCAAGGAGGAATCCATCGACGAGATCCTCCGGGCCGCCCTGAAGAAACGCGAACAGGGCGGAAACTGCGAGCACCTCGTCGTCTCCGGCTGCCTCCCCCAGCGCTACGGGAAACTCCTGGAGAAGGCGCTTCCCGAGGTGGACCTCTTTCTGGGCACGGCCGAGTTTCCCCGGATCGCCCGGCACCTGGACCGGCTGATTGCAGGGGATGCCCGCCAGGCCCGCGTCATCATTTCCAAGCCCGACTTCATCATGGACGCGGCCACCCCGCGGTTCCCTTCGGCGCCTTCCTTCCGGGCCTACCTCAAGATCGCCGAGGGCTGCGACAACCGCTGCGCCTACTGCGTCATACCCGACATCCGGGGGCGCTTTCGGAGCCGGCCCGTGGACGATGTCCTTGCCGAGGCCGAAAACCTTGTCGGGCAGGGTGCGAAAGAGATCATCCTCATCGCCCAGGACACGACGGCCTACGGAAAGGACCTGAAGGGAAAGCCCGGACTTGCCGAACTGCTTCCGCCCCTGGCGAAACTGAAGGGCCTGCACTGGCTGCGCGTTCTCTACAGCCATCCGGCCGGCCTGGACGAGCGGCTGTTGCGCGTTATGGCGAAGGAGGAAAAGATCTGCCCCTACATCGATCTGCCGATCCAGCACATCGACGATGGGCTGCTTTCCGCCATGTACCGGCGTGCCGGCAGCGGCCGGATTCGGGAGGTCATCGCAGCGGCTCGGACCATCATCCCCGGCGTGGCGCTCCGGACTTCCCTCATCGTAGGCTTCCCCGGCGAAACATCCGGAAGCTTCGGCAGGCTCATCGATTTCGCGAAGGAAGTGCGCTTCGACCACCTGGGAGTCTTTTCCTATTCCCGGGAGGAAGGCACGCCGGCGGCGGCGCTCCCAAGGCAGGTGGGAGAACGGGTGAAGGAGCGGCGCCGGGCGCTCCTCCTGGAGGAGCAGGCCGTCATCTCCTTCGAGATCAACCAGACCCTCATCGGGACCCTTCAGGACGTCCTCATCGAGGGGCCGGGCGACGGCCCCGACTACCCCTTCGCCGGCCGCTGCCGCCGCCAGGCCCCCGAGATCGACGGGGTCACCTACGTCCGGGGCGGAACCGCCGGGGCGCTCTCCCCGGGCGATATCATCCCCTGCCGCATCACCGCCGCCGACACCTACGACCTCTACGCCGAGGTCCTGCGGTAAAGATTTGCACAAGATACAGCGGTCATTGTTCCCTTGACTCGTGAGAGGGCCTCCTTTATACTTCTACCGTCGAAAAGCAACGTCTCATCAATTGGTTTTCACACAACTGGTTTTCACACAACCGCTGCATACGGAGGGGCTTATGATCCGGAAGATTTTTTGCCTGTCGATCATTCTGGCGATGGTATCGTCTTCAGGCCTTGCAGCCGATGCGATCAAAATTGGACTGCTGGGACCCATGACCGGGGTCTGGTCCAATACAGGAAAGGAAATGAAGCTGGTCGTCGAGCTGCTTGCGGAGGACTTCAACAGCAGAGGAGGGGTTCTGGGAAGAAAGATCGAAATCGTCACCCTCGACGATGAAGGGACGCCCCAGGGGGCCGGTCAGGCGGCGAAGGCGTTGGCAAAGCAGTCCGTAACGGCGGTTATAGGATCCCTCACCTCGTCCGCCACCGAGGCCTCCCAGGACATCTTCCACAAGGCAAAGATTATCCAAATTTCCAATGCCTCCACCGCTGTCGGCCTTACGGAAAAAAACCTCAAATATTTCTTCCGGACCTGTCCCCGCGACGATGAGCAAAGCCGGGTGATCGTCCGGACCATCCGGAAAATGAATCTCAAGAAACTCGCCATTCTCTACGACAACTCCGCGAGCTATGCCGTCGGTCTTGCCCACGAGATCAGAGAGCGCGCCCGACGCAACAACATCGGCATCGTTTTCGACGGCTCGCTGATACCAAACCAGACGAACTACCTTGACATCACAAAGCGAATCGAGGCGGTGCATCCCGACGCCTTGTTCTATGCCGGCTATTATCAGGAGGCGGCGCAGCTTCTCCTGCAAAAGAGGGCGTCGGGATGGAACGTCGTTTTCATCGGAGGCGATGGCGCCAACAATCCCAACCTGGTATCGATAGCGGGGAAAGAGGCCGCCGAGGGATTCTACTTTGTCAGCCCTCCCCTTCCCGGCGAGTTGACCACGGAATACGCAAAAGCATTTCTCAAGGCATTCAAGGACAAACACGGATTCATCCCTCATTCGATTGATTCGATCCTTGCCGGCGACGCCTTCCGTGTCATCGTCAATGCCATTCGGCAGACGGAAACGACCGATCCCGATGCGATCGCCGATTATCTCCACAGCCGGTTCTTCGATGCCTCCGGCCTGACGGGACATATCAATTTCGATGACAAGGGGGACCGGCTGAACGACCTCTACGGCGTTTACCGGGTGGACGCGGAAGGGCGATTCGTCGTGCAGCGCATGTTTCAGCATGGCCGCATCGTGAAATGAGTCCTTGCTGTGGCCGCGGCGTTTTCCCTCCGGGCGGCTTCAGCGGGATCGAAGGGCCTGCCGTCGATGCTCAATATGCTCGCGGCGCCGGCGTTCCGATTTCTGCCGGCGGTTCTCTGCCTTGCCTTCATCTCCTGCGCACCGCGCGTCGCCGTGCCCCAAAAATCTTCCATTCCCCTGCAGGCGGTCGTCGTCAGAACGGCCGACTGGAACGCATCGGACGCCTCCCTGCAGCGCTACGACAGGAAGGATGCGCAGGCGCCCTGGAAGGCAGCCGGCGGAACCGTCCCCGCCGTGGTCGGGCGGAAGGGGCTTGGCTGGGGAAAGGGCATCCATCCCAGATCTTCCTATGACGGCCCCGAAAAGACGGAGGGAGACGAGAAGGCCCCGGCGGGCATGTTTCTGCTGGGTTCGGCCTTCGGCTATGCGCCCATCGACGAGGTCGGCTGGATCAAGCTTCCCTACCGGCAATCCAACGCCCATACCCAATGTGTGGACGATCCCCGATCGCCCTATTACAACAGGCTGGTCGATACAACCCGGGTGACGCCTGCCTGGCAGAACCACGAAAAGATGCTGCGGCAGGACGATATGTACCGCCTCGGTGTCGTCGTGGACCACAACACCGACCCGACCGTTGCGGGAGCAGGGTCCTGCATCTTTCTTCACATCTGGAGGGGGCCTTCCACGGCAACGGCGGGATGCACGGCGATGGCGGCCGGACAACTGGAAAAACTGCTCCGCTGGCTGGACGCCAATGCCATGCCCATTCTCGTTCAACTTCCAGAGGCGGAGTACCTCCGGTTCCGTACCCTATGGCATCTTCCCTGATGCTGTTGCCTCAGTCTGCGAGATGTCGTCCTATCGGTCGTTGAGGAGGCCGTTCTCCTTGACGAAACGGCAAAAAGCCGATAGCTGTAAACGGGGTGCGTTCACGCATATCTCCCCTTGAAAGGAATCAACCCCTTTGTATGGCCGCACATCTGCCCGGCGATGGCGGAGGAGCTGCCGGTGAAATTCGATAGAGGACCAGGAAACGGGAAATCGGGCATGGAAGAGCGTAGATGCGCAAGCAGTCTTTGTGAAGAACCCTGGCACGCCCGGGAAGAGCAGGCCATTTTCAGGGAGCTTCAAAGCGCTCCCGAAGGCCTGAATGAAGAAGAGGCGGCTCATCGGCAGGCCTTCTATGGACCCAATGCGTTGCCTGCCAGGAAACCTCCCACCCTTTGGGCCATCCTGCTGCACCAGATGCTCAATCCGCTGATCTTCATCCTGGCTGCGGCAGCCGCGGCATCCGTGGCCATCGGCGAAGCGAGCGATGCCGTCTTCATTGTCGTCGTGATCGCGATCAACAGCGGTCTGGGGGCTTACCAGGAGTACAATGCCGAAAAGAGCGCCGCGAGCCTGCAAAGCCTGTTGAAGATCAAGGCAAAAGTGAGGCGCGCCAATCGGGAACATGAAATCCCCTCGGAAGAGGTTGTACCCGGCGACATCGTCTTTTTAGAATCGGGAGACAAAGTGCCGGCCGATCTTCGCCTTTATCAAGTGAACGGCCTTGCGGCGGACGAAAGCTTTTTGA
>JAFGIO010000181.1 GCA_016929555.1 Deltaproteobacteria bacterium
GACAGCAAGGCCGGCGAAGTGAAGCTTCCAGATGGAAGGGTCGCCCTGCGGTCTTACGGAAGCATGAGCTACGCGGGGCTGTTGAGCTATATCTATGCCCAGCTCGACAAGAACGATCCCCGCGTCAAGGCAGTCTACGACTGGCTGACGAGGCACTACACCCTGGAGGAAAATCCGGGCATGGGCAAAGAGGGTCTTTTTTACTATTACCACACCATGGCGAAAGCGCTCAACGCCTATGGGGTGCAGATCCTCGCGCTGAAAAACGGGCAGTCCGTCGACTGGCGGAGAGATCTCGCCAAACGGTTGATCGACCTGCAGAGCGGCGACGGTTTCTGGGTGAATGAGAGCGGCCGCTGGTGGGAAAAGGACCCCGTCCTGGTCACATCCTATGCGGTCCTGACGTTGGAGATCATCTGGAGAGGACTGTGAAGACACTGCAGCAGACCTTCACCGTGAGCTACAGCTTCCCCGTGATCTTTACCCGCGGTGCCTTTCACCCAGACAACGACGCCCTTTCAGGCGCACTGGCGGCAGCGGGACGGAAGACCAACAGGACGCTGGTCGTCATGGACGCATCCATCGCCGATGCGGACAAGAATCTGCTGGGGAAGATAGAAAGATACGGACAGCGCCACCGCGATATTCTGGAGTTCGTCGACTCCCCCTTTTTCATCCGGGGGGGAGAGGTATGCAAGAACGAACCCGCAGGGGTTGAAAAGATACACGAACTGACCAACAGGTACCACCTCTGCCGCCATTCCTTTGTCCTCGCCATCGGGGGAGGCGCCGTGCTGGATATCGCGGGATATGCGGCCGCAACCGCCCACAGGGGCATCCGGCTCATCCGGATGCCCACCACGACGCTTTCCCAGAACGACGCCGGCGTGGGCGTGAAGACGGGCATCAACGCCTTCGGCCGAAAGAATTACCTCGGCACCTTCACGCCGCCCTACGCCGTCATCAACGATTTCGCTTTTCTCGACACCCTGCCGGAACGGGACAAGAGGGCCGGCATCGCCGAGGCCGTGAAAGTCGCCATCATCAAGGACAGGGCCTTCTTCGACGATCTCTACAGGAACAGGCATAAGCTGGCCGCCTTTGACGCCGATGCGATGGAAAGAATGATCATCCGCTGCGCAGAGCTTCACATGGAGCATATCGGCGCGAGCGGCGACCCCTTCGAGTGCGGCTCCGCGCGTCCTTTGGATTTCGGCCACTGGTCGGCCCACAAGATCGAAGAGCTCACGGGCGGCGACGTGAAGCACGGCGAGGCCGTGGCGATGGGCATCGCCCTCGATTCCCTCTATTCTTTTCAGATCGGAAATATCAGCGAGATCGAGCTGCGTCGGATCTTCGTGACCCTCGAAGACATCGGCTTCGATCTCTACCACTGGGCCCTCGGATGGCTGGACATCGGCAGGGCGCTGAGGGAGTTTCAGGAGCACCTCGGGGGAGACCTCACGATTACCCTGCTCGACGGCATCGGCAGCAGGGTCGAGGTGCATGAAATCGACACGGCCCTGCTCAGAAAATGCATCGACAGGCTTTCCACCAGAAAACAGGACAGGAGGAGCAAAAATGACCACGCCCCTGAACCGGAAATTCGCACGGGAGATTCTGGACATCTACTTCATAGAGAACCGCGCCCGTCTCCTTGACATCGCCTCTTTTCTCGACAGGATCGACAGATACGAGGGAGCCGCGGAGGCAAAGGCCGATTTCCGCTACCAGGCATTCCTAAAGGCCCTGAAGATCCTTCTGGAATCGCCTAACAACAGGACGAAGAACATCCAGTTGAACTTCAGCGACCCGACGACGGAGCCCCTGGAAAGCGCCGTCGGCCTGAAGGCCTTCGGGGCCTGGGAAGGAGAGCGGCGGTGAAGGTGATCGATCCCCACATCCACATGATCTCCCGGACCACGGATGACTATCTGCAGATGGCCGTCAGCGGCATCCACACCGTAACGGAGCCCGCCTTCTGGGCCGGGTTCGACAGGTCCTCCGCCAACAGCTTTCACGATTATTTCCGGCAGCTCACCGTGGAGGAGCCGGCCAGGGCAGCCCGGTTCGGCATCCTGCATTTCTGCTGGATCGGCCTGAATTCCAAGGAGGCGGAAGACCTGGGGCTGGCCGAAGAAATCCTGGGCATCATCCCCCGTTATCTCGACAGGCCGAAGGCGCTCGGCCTTGGGGAAATCGGCCTCAACAAGAACAGCCGCAACGAGATCAAGGTTCTGGAAGCGCAGCTTGCCCTCGCCGCACAAAGAAACGAGCTGATCCTGATCCACACCCCCCATCTCGAGGACAAGCTCAAAGGCACTCGGATCATCATGGACATGATCCGCAGCGAGCCCCGCATCGATCCATCCCGTGTGCTCATCGACCACGCCGAAGAGCACACGATCGGCGAGATCAAGGATCGGGGATTCTGGTACGGGCTGACCCTCTATCCGCATTCCAAGGGCAGTCCGGAGAGGGCCGCGGACGCCGTCGAAATCCATGGTTCCGAGCGTGTTTGCATCAACTCATCGGCTGATTGGAGCGTCAGCGACCCCCTGGCCACGCTGAAGACAGCCAATGAAATGAGGCGGCGCGGCCATGCAGAGGCACTGATCGAAAAGGTCTTCTATGAAAACCCCAAGGCCTTCTTGAGCCAATGCCCGAAGTTCGAGACCCGATGATCACCTACTGCACCAACATCCATCCCGGCGAGAGTTGGGATGAGATCTTCCTGAATGTAAGGACACACCTTCCGGCAGTCAAGGCAGCCGTTTCACCCGATGCGCCCTTCCCCATCGGGCTGCGGCTTTCAAACCGGGCGGCCATCGATCTTGACGCAGAGGCGTCTGCCCTGTTTCAGGAATGGTGCCGGGAAGCTGGCTGTTTCGTCCCTACCATCAACGGTTTCCCCTACGGCGTCTTTCACGGGCGGCCCGTGAAGGAAAGCGTGTACCTGCCGGACTGGAGACAGGAGGAACGTGTCGAATACACCAAAAGACTCGCCTACCTTCTGGACGCATGGCTGCCTGAGGGCATGGCAGGGTCGATCTCTACGGTTCCCGTGGGCTTCAAAAGGAAAGTGCGCCCGGACGATTACGCCGCTGTCAGGCGCAACCTTCTTGGCGTCCTGGAGCACCTGGACCTTCTGCGGCAAAGGAGCGGAAAGGAGATCGTCCTCTGTCTCGAACCGGAAGCGGGATGCGTTCTGGAAACGACGGAGGACTTGGTCCGGTTCATCGAACAAATGGGATTCCCTCGGGCCTTGGGAAACATGATGGGTATCTGCTTCGACTGCTGCCATCACGCGGTGGCTTTCGAAAATGTCCCCGAAGCGTTCGCCATGCTTTCGGAAGCGGGCGTCAAGATCGGAAAAATACAGGCATCTTCGGCTCTGAGGTTGAAAAGCTTCGATCGTACACTCCTTGACGGTCTCGACGAGCCTTGTTATCTTCACCAGGTCGTGATCAGGCATCCGGAGGGGCGGCTGGCCCGTTACGACGACCTCCCCGAGGCCCTTGACAGGCATCATATTGCCCTGGGGGAAGAATGGCGCATCCATTTTCATGTCCCCGTTTTTGCCGAAGATACGGTTTCGTACGGAACCACAAGGTTTTTTCTCGAGGAGTGCCTGCAAAGGATGGACGGGAATATCCCGATCGAAGTCGAAACGTACACCTGGGATGTCCTGCCGGCTGAATTGAGGTCGGCAAGCGTCACGGAGTCGATCATCCGCGAAATCGAGTGGGTGAAGGAAAAGAGTCATGAAACGAACCGTCGTTCTTGATGTCGTCGGGCTGACCCGTTCCCTCATCGGCGAGCATACGCCGAATCTGCGCGCGCTCCTTCCGGGCAGTGTCGATATAAAAACCGTCACGCCCGCTGTGACCTGCGCGGTGCAGTCCACCTACCTGACCGGCAGGATGCCGTCCGACCACGGCATCGTCGGAAACGGCTGGTACTTTCGGGATATGGCCGAGGTTCTTTTCTGGCGCCAGTCCAACCGGCTCGTCCAGGCGGAAAAAATCTGGCAGAGCGCCAGGAGGCGCGACCCCTCCTTCACCTGCGCCAATAGTTTCTGGTGGTACAATATGGCCACGGACGTGGACTGGGCCGTTACCCCACGGCCCGTATACTGCTCCGACGGTTTGAAGCTGCCCGACTGCTATTCCATCCCTCCGGAACTCCGCAACAAATACAATCGCGAATTTGGGCAGTTCCCCCTCTTTCAGTTCTGGGGGCCGGCGACCTCCATCGCTTCGAGCGAGTGGATCGGTAAGGCCGCCATGGACATCGAAGCTACCTTCCGGCCGACGCTGCATCTCATTTACCTGCCCCACCTCGATTACATCCTTCAGAAAGAAGGGCCAAGGGGGAACATCGCCAAAGATCTGAAGGAAATAGACGATCTGTGCGGCCGGCTGATCCGTTTTTTCCGGGAGCGAGGCTGCAGGATCGTCGTCCTTTCCGAGTACGGCATCACCCGGGTACACAGGCCCATCCACCCGAACAGGATATTGCGGCGGGAAGGCTGCCTCGCGCTGAAGGTCGATCTGAACCGGGAATATCTCGACCCCGGCCGATGCAGGGCCTTCGCCGTGGCGGACCACCAGGTAGCCCATATTTACGTCAAGGACTCCGGGGACGTGCCGGCAATGAAAACTCTTTTCGAAAAGGTGCCCGGCGTCGAGCGCGTTCTCGATGGGAACGGGAAGAAAGCCTGCGGGCTCGATCATGCCAGGACCGGCGAGCTTGTCCTGATCGCGGACAGCGAAAGCTGGTTCACCTATTACTTCTGGGAAGACGACAGCAGGGCGCCCGATTACGCGAGGACCGTCAATATCCATGCGAAGCCCGGCTACGATCCCGTTGAATTGTTCATGGATCCGGCCCTGCTCTTCCCGCCGCTGAAAGTGGGATGGACATTGCTGAAGAAAATCCTTGGTTTCCGCTATCTCATGGAAGTGATTCCCCTCGACGCGACCCTGGTGAAGGGTTCCCACGGGAGGGTAACCGACAGGGACGACGAGGGACCGATCTTCATGACGACGGAGCCCCGCCTTATCGAGGCATCGTCCCTGACCGCCTGCGAGGTTTTCGGTCTGCTGTCGAGCCATGTTTTCACTGATTGACGGCGTGACGCCATGATCCATTA
>JAFGIO010000182.1 GCA_016929555.1 Deltaproteobacteria bacterium
ATCATGGATTTCAAGCTGACCGACGAGCTGAGGGCGATTCGTGAAACCGCCCGGGAGTTCGCGGAGAAAGAGATCGCTCCCTTCGTGGAGGCCTGGGAGGAGAAGCATTATTTCCCCAGAGAGGTCGTCAAGAAGATGGCCGATCTGGGATTCTACGGGACCCTCGTTCCGGAGGAGTACGGCGGAAACGGGATGGGATTTCTGGCCGGTACCATCATTACGGAGGAGATCGCCCGGGTCAGCGCATCGCTCCGGGTGACGTTCAATATGCAGACCTTCGGACCGGCCCTTTCCATCCTGCGCTACGGGAGCGAGCAGCAGAAGCGGAAGTACATCCCCGGCCT
Organism: Deltaproteobacteria bacterium; assembly: GCA_016929555.1. Taxonomy (GTDB): domain Bacteria; phylum Desulfobacterota; class Syntrophia; order Syntrophales; family JAFGIO01; genus JAFGIO01. Next base: position 345 of record JAFGIO010000182.1, read on the forward strand.
GGTCGGGGGGGACCTCATCGGCTGCTTCGCCATCACAGAACCCAATGCGGGTTCCGATGTCATGGCGATGAAGACGAGGGCCCTTCCCCAGGGAGACCATTTTATCGTAAACGGATCGAAGACCTGGATATCCAACGCCATGGTGGCGGATCTTTGCATCCTCTACGCCTATCACGATCCTGCGGCCAAGAGCAAAGGCCTCTCCACCTTTCTTCTGGACATGCATTCCCCCGGCATCACCACCCGGACCCTGGACAAACTCGGTCTCTGGTCCACTCCGACCGGAGAGATCGTCCTGGAGGATGTCAAGGTGCCCCGCGATGCCGTGCTGGGAGAGCTGGGCGACGGCGTCAAGCACGTCTTCGGGTCCCTCAACCAGACCCGCCTGTCCTGCGCCGCCGGCGCCCTGGGTCTTGCACAAGCCTGCCTGGATGCCTCGATCAAGTACTGCAACGAACGCGTTCAGTTCGGCCAGCAGGTCGGCCAGTTCCAGATGAACCAGGACATGATCGCCGTTATAGCGACGGAACTGGAGGCGGCCCGCTTTCTCGTCTACCGTTCCGCCGTTCAAAAGGATGAAGGCATGCTGGGCAATGTCTATGAAACGTCCATGGCCAAGTTCTACGCCGCCGAGGTTGCCGGAAAGGCGGCGGATTTCGCCATGCGGATCCTGAGCGCCTATGGGTACTCGACGGAGTATCCCGTGGCACGCTACTACAGGGATGCAAAGTCCTTCCAGATCGTCGAGGGCACGGCCAACATCCAGAAGATCATCATCGCCTCAGACCTTTTGGGGTACAGGAAAGCCAATCGTTAAGGAGGAGAAGCTCGATGGAATATCAAGAAAAGGGATTCGATGCGATTTATCGGGAGTACAACGAAATGCGCGCCAAGGCGCTCCAGATGGGCGGACCCAAGGCGGTTGAGGCGCAGCATAAGGAAAGGAAGTGGTCGGTTCGCGAGCGGATCGAGTATTTCTTCGATCCGGGAACCTTCACCGAGATCGGCCTCCTGGTCGGCCACCGGACGACGGCCTTCGGCATGGACAAGCGGGAGGTCGCCGCGGAGGGCCTGGTGACGGGATTCGGAAAGGTCAACGGAAGGATGGTGGTCGTCGGCGCCGAGGACTACACCTCCATGGCCGGGACCTTCGGCGAGTATCACGGCAAGAAGTTTTCCCAGGCCGTCGATTTTGCGAAGGAGAAGGGCTGGCCCTTCGTGGGAATGAACGACTCCGGCGGCGCCCGCCTCCAGGAGGGCATGGATACGCTCCAGTGCTACGCCTGGCTCTTCCGATCCCAGATCCTGGCCTCGGGCATCGTCCCCCAGATCGCCCTGCTCATGGGGCCCTGCCTGGGAGGCCAGGCCTATCACCCGATCATGCAGGACTTCGTCTTCCAGAACCGCCATACGGGATTCATGGGAATCGCTGGGCCGGCCTTCGTCAAGACGCAGACGGGGGTCGATATATCCCTGGAGGAGCTCTGCGGCGTCAAGGCACAGGCCTACAAGACGGGCAACACCGCCGTCGTGGTCGAGGACGACAAGGACTGCCTGGACAAGACGAAGGATCTGCTGGCCTTCCTGCCGGACAACAACAGGGAGAAGCCGCCCCGGAAGGAATGCCATGACAGCGAGGAGCGGGAGATACCGGAGTTCGATACGATGATTCCGGAGAAGCCTTCCAAGCCTTTCGACATGCGCAAAGTGATCAAGCGGCTCGTGGACGACGGCCATTTCTTCGAGATTTTCAAGAACTACGCCACGAATGTCCTCATCGGCTTCGGCCGGTTCGGCGGCCGCCCCACGGGGATCGTGGCCTCCCAGCCGACCTCCAAGGCGGGGGCCATCGACTGCGACGCCTCCGACAAGGTGGCCCGGTTCGTCCGCTTCTGCGACCTCTTCAATATCCCGATCGTCAATCTTCATGACACCCCGGGATTCTGGATCGGGCCCGACGAGGAATGGCGGGGCATCCTGCGCCACGGCGCGAAGATGCTCTATGCCTACATCGACGCCACCGTGCCCAAGATCTCCATCATTCTCCGCAAGTCCTATGCTGGCGCCTATCTGGCCATGTGCTGCAAGGACACGGGCGCCGATTTCATGTTCGCCTGGCCCCAGGCGAAGGTGACCATCGTCGGCGCCGACACGGCGGCCAGCGTCATCTTTGCAAAAGAAATCAAGAGCTCTCCAAATCCGGAGCAGACGAGGAACGAGCGCATCCAGCTTTTCAGCGATCTCTATGAGAATCCCTACAGGGGCGCGGAGCGCCTCTATATCGACGATGTGATCATGCCACGGGATACGCGGAAATACATCAACCGCTGCCTGGACATCCTGGAGAACAAGACCGAGATCCGTCCCTGGCGGAAATATTCGAACATCAACCTGTAGAAAGTATGCAAATCATCCCCGTCCCCCTTTAGAAAAGAGGAACGGGGGTGATTTCAAACTGCCTGTCTTCGTCCCGGGGTGTCTGCCGTGAATAACAAGAAAATAAAGCATCTGTCGCTTCTCGTCATTTTGCTATCAGCCTTGACGGTTCCTGCGGGCCTGTGGGCGGCACCTTCCGGAAAGGTAGCCCTCGCCGTCAGTATCGCGCCCCAGGCCTATTTCGTGGAGCGCATCGGCGGCGACCGTGTGGATGTGGAGGTCATGATCCCGGGCGGCGTGAGTCCCGAAACCTATGAGCCGACGCCCCAGCAACTCGTCCGGCTGTCCTCCGCCCAAATCTACATGAAGGTGGGCGTTGCCGGGCTGCCCGCGGAAAAAAGGTTTGTCGATGCCGTTGCCGGCAGAGGCGGCGGGGTGGCGGTCGTCGACATGTTCGCGGGCGCCGCCCAACGCAGGGGGGATCCCCATATCTGGCTTTCGCCTTCAGCGGTTCGCCTGGCGGCGGGCAATATCGAAAGGGTCCTTTCCGCCCATGATCCGGGCCACGAGGACGAATATCGAAGGAACCTCGGCGCCTTTGCAAGAGACATCGATGAGCTGGATGAGGATATCCGATCCGTGTTCGCCGGGCTGGCAGGGTTTTCCTTTATGGTCTATCATCCCGCCTGGGGATATTTCGCGGACGAATACGGGCTTGTACAGTTGGCCATCGAAGAGGAGGGCAAAAGGGCGGGCCTCTCCCATATTCGGAAGATGATCGATCTTGCGAAGAAGAAAGGCATTCGGGTCATTCTGGTCCAGGAGGGGTTCGATACGAAGAGCGCCCAATCCATCGCCCGGCAGATCGGGGGCGAGGTTCGGACGGCAAACCCGCTGGAGCGCGACTGGCTCGTCAACACCAGGAATTTTGCCCGTTTGCTGAAGGATATTGTCAGAAAGTAGCCATGGAATCCCTCATCGAAATACGCGATCTGACCTTTGGCTACGATTCCATTCCCGTCCTCGAAAGGGTGTCTCTCGATATTCTCGACAGGGACTACGTTCTGGTCATCGGTCCCAACGGCGGCGGGAAAACAACGCTGCTGAAGCTGATCATGGGCATCGTCCGACCCTGGAGCGGATCGATCCGCCTTCGAGAAGGACTGGAGGGACGCCTTGGATACGTGCCTCAATTTTCCAGCTTCAACAAAAACTTTCCCATTACGGCCCGAGAAATGGTTCTGACGGGGTGTATCGACGGAAAGAACTATTTTCGGCGTTATGGGAGTCAGGACAGGGACAGGGCGAACAGGATTCTGGATAAGATGGGTCTATACGAACTGCGGCGGCGCAACGTCAACGATCTCTCTGGCGGTCAGATCCAGCGGGTGCTCATCGCACGGGCCCTCGTTGCGGAACCGGAGGTCCTTTTGCTGGACGAACCGACGACGTCGGTGGATATCACCTCCCGGGCGACCATTCTGGATCTGATCGGCGAATTGAACGAGCAGATGGCCGTCGTTGTCGTCACACACGATCCGACGCCCTTTGCACCCGTTTACCGGCACCTGGCCTGTCTGAACCGGCATCTGTACTATCACGGAAGGGAAGGACTGGATGCAACGGTGATGGAAAAGGTCTACGGCTGTCCTGTGGAACTGCTGGGTCATGGCATTCCCCATACCCTTTTGACGGATCACTGAAGATGCACCGGGGGGAATCGTAACCATGCTGGATGTTCTCTCCTATGCCTTCATGCAGAACGCCATCGCGGCGAGTATCCTGGCCAGCATTATCTGCGGCGTCATCGGTCCCTTCATCGTGGCGAGACGGATGGTCTTCATCAGCGGCGGCCTCAGCCATACGGCCTTCGGTGGACTGGGCATCGCTTACTGGATGGGCGCCAACCCCCTCTACGGCGCCGTGGTTTTTGTCCTGGGTGCGGCCGTCGCGATGGCCGGCCTGGAAAAGAAGGTCGACAGCAGCGACCTTTTGATCGGCATCTTCTGGGCACTTGGAGTGGCCATAGGCATCGTTTTCATCCACATGACACCGGGGTTTACACCGGATCTCATGACCTTCCTGTTCGGCAACATCCTTACCGTTCCCCGGTCCGATATTGTCACGGCCCTCGCTCTGGTGATCCTGATTTGTCTTGTGGTTTTCGTCTTTTTCAAGGGTTTCGTATCCATCGCCCTGGACGAAGATTACGCCCGGGCGAGAGGTATTCCCGTGGATGCGTTGAACCTGTGCATGATGGTTCTGATGGCCCTTTCGATCGTGATCATGCTCCAGGTGGTTGGAATCATTCTGGTCATTGCACTTTTGACGATTCCGGTGGCGATCGCCCGGGAAATAACCTTCCATTTCCGGCGTGTCATGGTTCTTTCCGCCCTCTGGGGTATCTCCATCTGCCTGGCCGGCCTGGCCATTTCTTACATCGCCGAACTTCCCGCCGGGGCCGCCATCATTCTGCTGGGCGCCTTCATCCTCGGCCTCATCAAGGCGGGAAAATGGTTCTCGCGGCGTCTTTTTCTGGGCCGCAAGGCTGCAAGGTAAGACCTTACCTCTCTCTGAAAAAAAAGAGAGGCAGGCTCCGACCTCGAATTTCTCGCCGCCCTTTTCACGCCTGAAGATGCGGGTGTTTATCTTCACCTCCGACTGCACCCGGAACCCGTGGACGTCATTGCCGGCAGGCTGGGAAAAGACGCCGAAGAGACCGCCCGGATATTGGAAGGGATGTATAGAAAAGGGACGGTCTTGAAGCACTGCGAGAAGGATGCGACGAGTTATGCCGCCAGCGTCCTGGGACCGGGGATCTTGGAGGCGGTGCTGAAGCGGATAATGATGTCTTGGGCAAGGCCTTTAATTATTTGAGACAGGGGGCAGGCGCTGCGGTGGTTCAGAACAGGACAGGGATACTGAGGACCCTGCCCGTGGAGATGGAAATACCGTCGGGATCCAAGGCACAAACCTATGAAAAGGCGAGCGAGATCATCAAGAACGCGCCGCGGCCCCTGGCCGTCGCCAAATGCAGTTGCCGAAAGCTCGCCCGCAGGGCGGGTCGCGGTTGCGACCGACCCGTGGAAAACTGCATCGTCTTCGGCGATCACGCAAGGTTTCAGATCGAACATGGACATGGAAGGGAAATCGACGAGACGGAGGCCCAAAAAATATTGAAGGAAGCGGAACAGGCCGGTCTGGTTCACAACATCATGAATTTCACGGAATCGGAGGGCTCTTCTTATCTATGCAACTGCTGCAGTTGCTGCTGTTCCACCCTCGCTGCGATTAACAGGCTTTCCCCCGAAGGCGAAATCAGCGGTCTTTCACCCTCCAATTTCGTCGCCGAAGTCGATATCGACCAATGCTCCGGCTGCGAACTCTGCGAGACCTATTGCACGCTGAAAGCGATCCACATCGAAGACGGCATGCCCGTCGTCAATGCGGCACGCTGTCTCGGGTGCGGACTATGTGCAACCCATTGTCCTGTCGCGGCCATCCGGCTTGTCAGAAGACCCGAAGACCGGATGATTCATTATCCAAAAACAATGGATGACCTTTACAATAGGGTCCGCAGCGAGGTCAGGGATCTGCGCAAGGGAGTATCGGAACGGAAACCTGGATAGGGGGTAAAGAGTTTTCCTGCGCCCAATTTGTTCCAGCACGCCGCCTTGCCGAGATGCGGTTGTTTTGAAGAAAGCCGGCCCTATATTTTCGCCATCAGCTTGTCGAACGCATCCACCGTTACCGCCGGCAAGGTGGTGAATGAGATGCCCGTCAGTTTGTTCAAGCCGACGGAGGCCTGCATCGCCTCTTCGACTGTGGGGAAGGCTGCGATGATCAGCAGATCGTACTCTCCGAGCATTGCGTACATCGAAATTACTTCGCCGCCGAACTTCTTTACGACGCCGGTTCCTTTCTTCGTCCGCGCGGCGCTTATTCCCTTCAACGCATCGGACGAGTATTTTCCGAACATTAAGAAAGTTGCCATCTCGATTCCTCCTTTTTCAGCTCGTTGTCTCTCGGCAAAACACGGGTGCTGGAACAAATTCGACACAGAAAAAAGCAGCAACGTAAATTCCCGCGATATGTTGGGTAGATACAAATAGCCACACTATTGGATTTTTTACAAACACATTTTCATAAAAACCCTCATCGCCCTTGGAGTGCCACGAAACCTGGAAATCACCCCAACTCCTTCTCCCATTGAAGGGGGGCACCGGGAGGGGATTCTCTTAATAATGGCAGATCGGCATCATGCCGTTCGGGAAATATGCTTGCCAATGCCGGCCGCTCAATTGTCCGCACGCGACCACTTTCGTTCCCGAACCATGCATCCGGTTTTCCGGCAAAGAGATTCGGGAAGAGATTCGGGACTTGACAGCTACGCAGCTTTCTGGTGATATGAATCAACAAGCAGCATCAATTTTAGACAATTGGGAAAGGAGAAAAGACCATGGCAATTTTACTGCCCGACCTGCCCTATGCGAAGGATGCCTTGGCACCGGTCATCAGTGCCAATACCTTGGAATTTCATTATGGAAAACATCACAAGGCCTACGTAGATAACATCAACAAACTGATTGCCGGTGGCGAGTTGGCCGATGCCGATCTGGAAACGATCATCGAGAAAACGGCGGGAGATGCCTCCAGGGCCGGAATCTTCAACAACGCCGCCCAGGTCTGGAACCATACCTTTTACTGGCAATCGCTTTCACCAAAGGGCGGCGGCCGTCCTGCCGGCCCTATCGCTGCGAAGATCGATACGGCCTTTGGAAATTATGATAAGTTTACCGAGGAGCTGAAAAATGCCGGTGCGACCCAGTTCGGCAGCGGCTGGGCCTGGCTTGTCCTCGAAGGGGGTCAGTTGAAGATCACGAAGACCGCCAACGCCGATACCCCTATCGCTCATGGGTTGAAGCCCATCCTGACCATCGACGTCTGGGAACATGCCTACTATCTGGATTACCAGAACCGGCGCCCCGATTATCTCGGAGCCGTCGTAGAGAAACTCCTCAACTGGGATTTCGCCAACAGGAATCTCGATTAACCTGAAGGAAGAATCGAACGGGAGGGGCTATTTTTCTTTTCAGGAGGGATAACCGTCCATGGCTGCAAGTCCTCCCCATTATTTCGAGCATCGCCGGCGCCTGAAAGAGAAGTTCTCCGAATCGGGCATCGGCGCCCTCCACGATTACGAGGTTTTGGAGCTGCTGCTCACCTACGCGATCCCCCGAAAGGATGTCAAACCCCTGGCAAAGGTTCTCTTCGCACAATTCGGCTCACTCAAGGGCGTCATGGATGCCCAGGGCAGCGATCTGCAACAGGTTGGGGGCATCGGCCCCCATGCGGCGCTTTTAATCCGGCTCGTCAAGGAGATGGCCGCCCTTTATCTCAAGGCAAGGGCGAAGGAAAAGGTCCAGATCTCCTGTACAAGGGAGCTCTTCGACTACTGCCAGACATCCATGGGCGGCCTGAAGGACGAGCAGTTCCGAGTCATATACCTCGATGCCCAGAACCGGATCATCGACGTGGAAACCATCCAGGAAGGCATCGTCAATCAGGCCGTTGTCTATCCCAGAAAGGTGCTCGAGAAGGCTCTCCGGCGCAGCGCATCGGCCATCATCCTCGTTCACAACCACCCTTCGGGACATGTAAAACCGTCCGAGGCCGACGTCAGGCTAACAAGGACCATTCAGGACACGGCCCGCCTCCTGGATATCCTCGTACACGACCACATCATCGTCGGCGAGAACCGGTTCTTCAGTTTCCGCGAGGAAGGCATGATGGCCTAAAACGGCGCCGGCGTGAACGTGCAGGCGAAAACAGCGAGTGTGATCCAGCCGATGATCTTTCGTCTCCTATCCAGGGGGATCCAGTCGTAAACCACCGGGGGATGGCTGATTCCCATGAAAAGAAGGATCGCCGCCCAGATGAGCCAGCCGCTCCATCCCGTAATCCCGAGCAAGACCAGAGCGACGATGACGACCCGGGCCAGGGTCTCCTGTTTGAAGCCGAGGACGGCGTAAGCCACATGTCCACCATCCAACTGGCCTACAGGCAGTAGATTCAGGCAGGTGACCAGCAATCCAATCCACCCGGAGAAGGCAACTGGATGGAGGACCAAATCCGCATTTTCCGGGATAACTCCGTGAACGATCCAGTTAAGCACTGAGAAAAACAGCGAGGAACCGAGCTGAATACCGACGGCGGTCTCCTTCGGCTGGATTTCCGAAAGCATGAGGCCAACGATCAGCACGGGTATGGCGATGACCATTCCGGCCAGAGGTCCTGCGGCGCCGACGTCCAGAAGGGTGCGCCGATCCATGATGGGGGATTTCATCTTGATGAAGGCGCCGAAGGTGCCGATAAAGGAAGGGGCGGGAATGAAGTAAGGCAGGGTCACATCGATACGATGCCTTCGGGACATGAAATAGTGCCCGAACTCGTGGGCGCCGAGGATCAGCAGCAGCGTCAACGAAAAGGGGATGCCGTGCCACAGTTGGATCGGTTCTTCTAAGGGATTGAATCCCCGCTGCAAGGTGCCGGCGGCCAGGGTGGTCAGGAGGGTGAAGAGAAAAAGGGCGACGTTGGCGAAGGGTATGCTGCGTTTTCTCGTTTCCATGAGGCGACCGGTCTGGTTCGACGATCATCCCGTCCCGGGGACCTTGATGATATCATGTTTTTGGAATCTGCCGACACCCCTGATAACCGGATGGGCATGCCGATCCTTTGCGCAATGAAAAAGGGGATCACTCCTGACCCCCAGTCCTTTCACAGCCTCGGTTTATGGGATGCTTGATGGTTCAGGCCGAAGATGATCCGACCGGAAGCATTCTATTTCTTGCCGTCAACACGTTCCTTCAGTTCCTTCCCCACCTTGAAAAAAGGCAATTTCTTTGGGGACACCTTGATGTTCCTGCCCGTCTTCGGATTACGACCCGTATAGGCATCGTACCTTCTGACCATAAAGCTCCCGAATCCCCGGATCTCTATCCGGCCGTCCTTCTTCAACTCCTCCGTAAATCCACTAAAGATCAGATTGATCAAATCGATCGCTTTCTTTTCCGTCAGGTTCTCTTTCTTGCTCAACGCATCGATAAGTCCGGATTTATTCATAATACCTCCTTCTTGATGAACAATGCTATCCGCCCGTTAATCTGTAACGAAGCAGGATCATTGAAGTAATATCGGAGTAAGTCCTTGTTTTCGCCGACTATTATTTATTTTCCAGGGAATGTCAAGACAATTTTTTCGCTTTCGTTTTTTTTTCACAGAGATAGAACCACAGGGAGGGGCAAAAGGGCACAATCCGGACTGCCGAGCAGGCCGCTGTCCATAATGAAGGGATGTTTTTTCTTGACAGGAGCGCGATTTATCGGCATTGTGAACGGCAATTCACAATTCGAACGGTTCTTCCATAGTCTAAGTATTGGATTGTTAAATGGAAAAGTCGAAAAGGAAGGCCTGGAAATTCACCCAGCGGCGTAGAGAAATACTCAAGCACTCGGAAAAGATCTTTTCATCCAAAGGTTACCACAGTGCCACCATCGCGGAGATTGCGGGTTCATCGGGCTGTGCCGTCGGAACGATCTACCGGATATTCAAGGGAAAGGAACATCTTTATACGACCATGGTCAATGAAAAGATGGATCGAATGTATTCGGATATCAGGCGATCCGTGTTTGGTGTTCAAGATGTCGTGAAAAAAATCGAAGCCCTTGTGTCGGCTCATTTCCGTTTTGTCGAAAACAACCTGGAATTCTGCAATCTCTTTATACGCGGCCAGGTCATGACCTTGCCGGCAGGATTGACGGCCCTTCGGGACAAGATGATCGACGATTACCTGGAACATATAAAATTCATAGAAGATTTCATCCGCACCGGCTTTGAGGAAAGGTCCATACGGGCCATGGAAGCCCGGACAGTTGCCGCTGTCCTGCTTGGAATAATCAACGCATATGCTTTCAATTGGATGATGGCACCGGATGATTCGCGGCTCATTACAAAGGTTGGTTCCGTTCTCGATATCTTTTTCAGGGGGGTGCGGCAAGATGGTTACCAGGCTTGATAGATGGAGTTTGGCGGTATCTTTGATCTTTTTATCTTTCAGTGTGGGCGCGTGTCCTTGTGTTGCACGGGAAGACCACCCGCTGACCTTGAAGGAAAGTATCGAGCTGGCGATAAAACAGAGCGTCATGATCCATGCGGCCGGCGAGGGAGTTCGGGGGGCCGAGGCACAGCAGAATGAGGCCTTGAAGGCATTCCTGCCCAAGTTGAGCACATCCTACAGCTATACGAGACTCAATGAAACGCCCACCTTTACCATGCCGGGGGCTTCCTTCGTCATTCCGGCCGTACCGCCTGCACCACCGATTACCATCACCGTTCCTGGAACGACTGCCGAGGCAGGAACGAGGGACAATTACAACTGGGTCATAGAGGGGAGGCAGCCTCTCTTTGCAGGCGGCGCCATCGTGGCGAATTATCAATTGAACAAGCTGGGAGCAGTCATTGCCCGCTGGGACGAAAAGACCGTAGTCCAGGACATCGTCCAGGAGGTCAGGGTGTCCTACTTCCATATCCTCAAGGCGGGCCGGATTCTTGACGTGGCCAGGCAATCCCTGGAACAGCTCAAGGCCCACCGCGATTTGGCCCAGAATTTCTATGATGTTGGCATGATTCCCAAAAACGATCTTCTCTACGCGGAGGTCCAGCTTGCCAATGGCGAGCAGTTCCTCGTCCAAGCTGAAAACGGTGTGGAGATGGCCAATTCCAGGTTCAACACGGTTCTGAGGCGGGGTATCGATACGCCAGTGGTCGTTGCGGACATGCTTTCCTACCGGCCTTTCGAAAAAACCCTGGAAGACTGCCTGGCCATTGCCCTTGCAAACAGGTCGGAAATCAAATCCTATGCCCTGAAGGTCGAACAGGCCAAAAAGGCGGTGCGTCTGGCCAGAAGTGAGTACTTTCCCTCGCTGAGCATGGTCGGGAACTATGCGAGGTTCGGTGACGATCCCGATGTTGCGGGAAGTTTATACCAGGATCAGGAGAGCTGGTACATCATGGCCGTGGCCAACTGGAATTTCTGGGAATGGGGCAAAACAAAGAACAAAGTCGATTTCAGCCGCTCAAAAGCGAATCAGGCGACGGATCTGCTGACGAATATCAGGGATCAGGTGACCCTGGAGGTGAAGAATGCCTATCTCCTCCTCCGGGAAGCGGAAAAGCAGGTTGCGGTAGCGAAGCGGGCCATCGATCAGGCGGAAGAGAATTTCCGGATCAACGAGGAACGATACAGGGAACAGGTGGCCACCTCCACGGATGTCCTCGATGCCCAGACGCTGCTCACGAAGGCCAAGTCGGATTATTACAATGCCCTGGGTGATTACAACATCAGTGAGGCGAGACTCGAGCGGGCCATGGGCCTCATGCCGTATAGGTGAATTCGGGACAACCGGGAAAAGGGATAACGATCGGCGATGATGAAGCATACAAAAAGGCCCTTTCTGGCGGCGATGATGATTCTCCTGATTGCACTTGCTGGCTGCGGGGAGAGCGAAAACAAAAGCGGAAAGATACAACCGCCGCTGAAGCGCTCCCAGAAGGCGGTTCAGGTCAATGTCGTGGAGGTGCGCAGAGGGGATATTTTCCAGCCCATCAGCGCCACCGGAACCGTCATGCCCCAGCGTGAGGCCAATTTAGGGTTTAAGATCGCAGGCAAGATCCAGAGGATATACGTGGAGGAAGGGGATGAGGTTGAGGCGGGCGTTGTCTTGTCCGAACTTGACCGGGATGACCTTCTTCTCGCTCAGAGGGGAGCCCGGGCGGATCTTGCCATGGCCAAGGCCGCCCTTCAGGAGGCCAAACTCAATCTTGAGAACCTTGAACGTGAAAAGACGAGGATCGCGAGGCTCCATGAAAAGAAGGTCGTCGCCCAGCAGAAGTACGACGACATCCAAACGGCCCACTCCATGGCGGCCAGCCGTATCGAGATGGCCAGCGCCCAATTGGCGAGGGCCAGGGCAAATCTGGCTCTCACCGACCAGCGTCTGAAAGATGCACGCCTGCGTGCCCCCTTTTCCGGAAGTATTTCGAGGAAAGTGATGAGAGAGGCGGAGCTGACGGCCCCCAACATGCCCGTCGTCACAATCCTGAACATCGATCGGGTGAAGGTGGAGGTGGAAATCCCCGAAATCATGGCACCGTCCGTCAAAAAGAACGCTCCCGTATCCGTAGAGATTGATGCCCTGCCGCAGACGGAATTAACGGGAAGGGTCTCCCGCATCAATTCCGCCGTAAATCCAATAAGCCGCACGTTTAAAGTGGAAATTGACATTCCCAATCGTGACCACAGCATCAAGGCGGGGATGTTTGCCCGAATCACCATCAAGACGGATGTGATCCGGGATGCGATCGTGATCCCTCCCAAGGCGCTGACGACGACCGACGATGGCCGAAGTGCCGTCTTCGTGGTCACAGACAACCGTGCGGTCCTTACGAAGGTCACGACGGGAACGATCAACGAACACCTCGTAGAGGTGAAGGAAGGAATCGCTGCGGGTGACAGGATCATCGTAGCCGGCAATTTCGGCCTGCAGGACCATACCATGGTCGCTCCCAACGTCGTGACCTATTGAAACAATGAATACATGGTTGCCCTGGAATTGTGGAGCCTTAAGGCGTGCAATGGTGAGGAGGGACATGTTTTGTCGATGATGCGAATCGTCCGGATGATCGCCTTCATGATGCTGGGTTTTCTTTTACGACCTGAATCGCTTCCTGCAATCGAGTATTCCTTGGAAGATCTTTACAAAATCGCTTTGGAAAGTTCCGAGAAGATCAAGACGGCCGAGGAGAATCTCGCAATCTCCAAAATCACGAAGGATAAGGCCCTCTCCGTACTCATTCCAAAGCTAACGGCCTACGGGAACTTGACCCAGTACTCGGAAAGAAAATACACGGAAGGCTCGACACCGGTACCGGGGTTGACTCTGCCGGGATCCCTGATTCAGCCCGACCGGACGGCGAACTGGGGAGTTCGTCTGGATCAATCCTTTTCTCTCAGCGCCCGGGAGCTTTTAGCCCTCGAGATGGCCGGAGAGAACATCCGCATGAGCGAAAGGGACCTCGATGCCCTTCGTGAAGCCTATCTTTTCAATGTGGCCGTCGCTTATTACGACGTCCTGAAGGCGAAAAAATACCTCGACATCGCTGAGGCCAACCTGGTGCGCCTTTCCACCTATCGGAATGCCGCCGAGAAGCGATTCAGGGTCGGTGAGATAACGAAGACGGTGTTGCTGAGAGCCGACAGCGAGCTTTCCGGTGCGCGATCGGACAGGCTGAAGGCGGCAAACGGCCTCGACCTGGCCAGGGCCTTCTTGGCGAGACTGGTCGGCATCGACAAGGAATTCACTCTCCGGGAAGAATCCACCGGGGAAGAGGACGTCCCGAATTTGCCGATCCTTCAGGACACGGCCTTATCGGAGCGCTCCGACCTGAAAAGCATGGAGATCGCAAAGAACGTGGCTCAGAAGCAGGTCCGCTTCGTCCGGGGAACCTTCTGGCCGAACCTTGCGCTTGCCGGCGTCTACAACCGATCGGACCAGCATCCTCTGTTCTCCTCCTTCAACAGGGAGAGCGTCTATGGGCTTGTGTCCCTCAACTTTCCCTTCTTCGAGGGAGGTCTCAGGATGGCGGAGGTCAGGGAGGCCCGGGCGAAAGAAAGGCAGGCCGGGTATCTTTACGATGACCTGAGAAAATCCATCGAGATCGAGGTGGAAGGGGCCTACCTCGATCTGATCACCCAGAGGGGTATTCTGAAATTCCTGAATGATCAGCTACTCTTTGCCAAGGACAACTACCGTGCCGTCGAAAGGCAGTTCGAGGTGGGTTTGGCAAGCAGCATCGATATCATCGATGCAAACACACTGCTCGTTTCGGCGGAACGGCAGGTCTCCGAAGCGAATTACAACTACCAGTTGTTTCAGTTGAGGCTTCGGAAAGCGATGGGCGTATTGCTGAAAGAGATCAGGGAATCGAATTCGGCGGGTTAAGCGGTGGTTTGGAAGGACCAAACGCTCTGCCAGGAGGATCTTTTCATGCGGCAATGGTTCGCGGATTCATGTTCCAAAGATGGTATGGCGGTGACAGAACGCCTTCCGATGACAATAGGCCTGTGCCTTTTTCTCGTGTTTCTGGCACTTCAGCCTTTAGGGTGCCAGAAAAACGAGGTTGAGACAGCCAAGGAAAAGACCGTGAACGTCCGCGTTCTACCCGTGGAGACAAGGTCTTTTCGTCCCTTTGTAGAAACGGTCGGATCCCTCTCTCCCGATGAACAGGTCATCATCAGCAGCGAGGTTGACGGGGTTCTTCGAACCGTCCGGGTGGATGAGGGGTCTGCCGTCGCGAGGGGCATGGTCCTTGCCGAAATCGATGACACGGATTACAGGCTGGATCTTCTCCGGTCGAAGGCCGTTCTGAAACAGGCCGAAGCGACCCTGGAAAATACGCGGGTGGAGCACCAGAGAAAAGACGCCCTGTATAGGGAAGACCTTGTGACGAAACAGCAGTTCGACGACGTATCCACCAGACTGGCCCTCGCCGAGGCCGAAAGGGAACGCGCCCGGGCAACGCTCGCTTTGGCGGAGCAGAGGCTGTCCAAAACCCGTATCCGCGCCCCTATGGCCGGTTTCGTCAAAGAAAAAAGGAGTTCAGCGGGTGATTTCGTCCGGGGCGGCCTCCCCCTGTTCACCCTCATTCGAACCGATCCTTTGAAGCTGATTTTCACCGTAACGGAAAAGGATTTTGGGAAACTGCACATCGGACAGGACCTCTCTTTCCGTGTCGATGCCTATCCGAAAAGGGAATTTACCGGTCGACTGAGCCTTATATCCCCCAGCCTCGATGAAAGGACAAGGACCCTGGCAGTCGAAGCCCAGGTGCCTAACCCGGGCCATGTTCTGAAACCGGGTCTTTTCGCCAGGGTTACCCTTTATACCGGACCTGCGAGAGAAGCGGCTGTCGTACCGGCCACTTCCATCCTCTATGATGATTCCCGTACCCGGGTTTTCGTTGTGGAAGGAAACAAGGCAAAACAAAGGGAGGTCAAGACCGGCAATATATTTGACGAATGGGTGGAAATCAGCGAGGGCCTGAAGATAGGCGAGCAACTCGTCGTCGTGGGTCAGAACAACCTGGTGGATGGGGTAAAGGTCCATGTGGCTCGCTGAAACCTCTGTCAGAAGGCCCGTCTTTGCCACAATGATGATCCTCGCGCTTGTCGTCCTGGGGATCGTCAGCTATCCGAGGATCGGTGTCGATCTCTTTCCGAAGGTCGATTTTCCTATCGTCAACATCCGGACGGTTCTCAAGGGAGCATCTCCGGAGGTCATGGACATCGATGTCACGGACAAGATCGAGAATGCCGTCAACACCATCAACGGGGTGAAATCCATCAACTCCACGAGCATGGAAAGCATCTCCCGCGTCACCGTGGAGTTCGTCCTGGAGAGGGACATCAACCAGGCCGTAGAGGATGTCCGGGAAAAGATCGCCGCCATCCGCGCAAAGCTTCCCACGGATATTGAAGAGCCCGTCATCGAAAAGGTGGACCCCGATGCCCAGCCGGTCATGTGGATGAATCTGTCCGGGCAGAAATCCATACGGGAGTTGTCCACCTATGCCGATGAGGTGCTGAAGGAACAGCTCCAGCGGATCAGCGGCGTCGGCGCTGTAAACATGGGAGGGCTCCGGCTCCGGCAAGTGAGGATCTGGCTGGACAGCGGAAAACTCCAGGCTTATGGGATCGCCCCCGGCGACGTCGTCATCGCCCTCCAGCGGGAGAATATAGAGCTGCCCGGGGGAAGGATCGAAAGCTCGACCAAGGAATATTCGGTAAAGGTCAAGGGAGAGTTTGCCACGGTTCCCGACTTCAACAACCTCATCGTGGCATATCACAAGGGAGCCCCGGTGCGGCTTCGCGACATCGGACGGGCTGAGGACAGCATGGAGGAGAAGCGATCCCTCGCCCGTTTCAACGGCATCCCTGCAATCGGTATAGGCATACAGAAACAGTCGGGAACGAACACCGTCGAGGTGGTCGAACGGGTCAAGGAGGAACTTGAGGTGATCCGCAGGACCCTGCCTCCCGGCATGAACCTGAACGTCGCCTTCGATCAGTCCACCTTCATCAAACGCTCCATCAAGGAAGTCCAGAGCCATCTGCTCCTGGGCGGCTTTTTCGCCGTTGCGGCCGTATTCCTGTTCCTGCGCAATGTCCGCACGACCCTGATCAGCGCCCTGGCGCTGCCGATCTCGGTCATCTCCACCTTCGCGCTGATACTGGCCTTCGACTTCACCTTCAACAACATGACCATGCTGGCCCTCACCCTCTCCGTGGGTCTGCTGATCGATGACGCCATTATCGTCATAGAGAACATCTATCGCCACGTTGAAGAGGGAATGTCGCCCCGGGAGGCCTCCACCTTCGCCACCTCGGAAATTGGGCTTGCCGTCATGGCCACCACATTCGCAATTGTGGCCATTTTTCTGCCCGTGGCTTTCATGAAGGGGATCATCGGCCGATTTTTCCTTCAGTTTGCCTTAACGGTGGTCTTTTCCGTCCTGGTATCCCTGCTGGTCTCCTTTACACTGACGCCCATGCTGGCCTCGATCTTTCTCAAGCGCATGGATCGGGTTCCGCATCGATCGGAGGATCGGGGCAAGGTCACCGGACCTGTAGGCAGCATCGGCGCGCGGATTGAGGCCGCCTATAAGAAAACGGAAGGGATTTACCGGGACGTCCTCGCTGTTTCAATCCGCCACAGGGGGATGGTTCTGATCGCGGCCTTAGCCATCTTCATCTTTAGCCTCTATATCACGAAGTTCATAGGCAAGGAACTCGTCGCACCCGAAGATCAGGGACAGTTCATCGTACGCATGGAAGCGCCGATCGATTATTCCATTAACAGGGCCGACGCCTTCTTCAAAAGGACCGAAGGTATCGTCAGAAGCCTTCCCGAAGTGCGGTCTGCGCTCTATGCGCAGGGTTTCGGCGGCAGCGGTGTGAACAGGGCCATCATCTTCGTCGGCCTTGTCCCGAAAGAAGACCGGAAAAGGAGCCAGGAACAGATCAAGGCGGAACTGCGCAAGAGCTTTGGCGAAGTCCCCGGCTTGAAGGCATCGGTCGAAGATATCTCCATGGTAGGCGGTGGGATCAGGCAAACCCCGATCCAATACAGCATTCGGGGACCCGATCTGGAGGCCCTTCAGACCTATTCCAGGCAGATCATCGGCGAACTCTCCAAGGTGCCGGGCATCGTCGATGTCGATTCCTCACTGGAAACGGGGAAGCCGGAGCTGAAGGTTTATATCGATCGGGATAAGGCGAGGAACATGGGCATCGATGTGGCGACCATCACGGAGGCCGTGAACATCCTCATCAGCGGCGAGGTCGATGTCACCAAATTCAAGGACGAAACCCGGGGCAAGCGCTATGACGTGCGCGTCCGCCTGAATCCGGGAGACCGCATGACGCCGGACGATCTCGGCCGGATTTATGTCCGGTCAAGGGAGGGCAGCCTGGTAGCCCTGTCCAATGTGGTCACGGTCAAGGAAGGGGGAGGACCCAGCGTCATCAACCGTGTGGATCGGGAGCGGGCCATCACCGTGTTTGCGGGTCTCGAGGGCAAGCCGCTCGGCCAGGCCATGGGAGAACTCGACGCCATCGCCTCCCGGATTCTGCCGGCGGACTACATCCCCAAGTACCAGGGCATGGCCGAAACCATGAAAGAATCCTTCGGGTATCTGCTCTTTGCCCTTTTTCTGGGAATCGTCATGGCCTACATGATCCTCGCTGCCCAGTTCGAAAGCTTCATTCATCCCTTCACGGTGCTGCTCTCCATGCCCCTGTCCTTCATCGGGGCCTTCGCAGCCCTTTTGATCACGGGAATGACGCTCAGCATCATCAGTTTCATCGGTTTGATCCTGCTGATGGGACTGGTCAAGAAAAACGCGATCCTGCTCGTGGACTACACGAACACCCTCCGGGAGCGGGGCATTGAGCGCCGCGAAGCGATCCTGCAGGCCGGTCCGGTTCGGCTCCGGCCGATCCTGATGACGACTTTCGCGATGATCTTCGGCATGCTGCCTGTCGCTTTCGGCGTGGGGGCGGGAGCCGAAACCCGTGCACCCATGGGCATCGCCGTTATCGGAGGGCTGCTGAGCTCCCTGTTTCTTACCCTCGTGGTCGTGCCCGCCGCCTACGACCTCTTCGACGATTGGATCCTGTGGTTTACGAAAAGGATCGGAAAGGGGAAATCCGATGAAGATGTACCTGCTCATCTACGGCAGTGAAGCCGATGAGGAGATCGTTGCGGCCCTGAAGCATGAAGGTTTCAGGGCCTACACGAAAATGGTGGAAGCCAGGGGAGAAGGCACCGAAACGGAGCCGAAACTGGGGACGCGCGTCTGGCCCGGTAAAAACAATGTTTTGTTCATGGCCCTTCCCGATGACGCGATCGTTCAAATCGATGACCTGCTCCGGAGGCTGAAGGTGGAGCATCCCCGGGCAGGCATCCGGGGGTTTGTCCTGCCTCTCGAGGAGCATCTGTAATAGGATAGAAATGACACTGCCCGAATTTTCCGTCAACCGCAAAATCACGATCGTGATGCTCATTCTGATCATCGCCCTCTTCGGTGTTTTGACCTATGTCCGCCTCGGGCTCGACATGATGCCCGATCTGGAGTACCCCGTCGTTTCCGTCGTTACGACCTATTCCGGGGTTTCTTCCGAAGATATCGAAAAGATGATTACCAAACCCGTAGAGTCCATGATCAGCACCGTCAAGAACGTGAAGGAGGTCTCCTCCATTTCCCAGGAGGGAATCTCGGCAGTCATCGTCGAGTTCGAATGGGGGACCAAGCTGGATTTTTCCGCCCAGGATGTCCGGGAGAAGCTTTCGCTGCTTACCGACTACCTGCCCGAGGACGCCGACACTCCGCTGGTCATCAAGTTTAACATGGCCGATTTTCCCATTCTCTACTACGGCGTCACGGGGATGCAGGATACGCATGCCTTAAGGAAATACCTCGACGATAACATCAGGCCCCGCCTGGAACGGCTCGAGGGGGTCGCTTCCGTCCAGATTCTGGGAGGATTGGAGCGGGAAATCAATATCTTGGTAGACCGGGACAAGCTTTCGTCCTATCGCATTTCCATCGATCAGATCATTCGCCGGCTTGCCATTGAAAACGTCAATGTCTCGGGGGGGCACGTCAAGCGGGGGCACAAGGAGTATCTCGTCCGCACCATGGGCGAATACAAGGACACCGCTGCCATGATGAACACCATCGTGGCCATGCAGGGCAGCGCGCCCGTTTATCTCAAGGATGTTGCCACGGTGTCCGACACCTTCAAGGAAATCCGAAATGCTTCACGGACGAACCACCGGCCGTCGGTCGCCATGATCGTTATGAAGCAGTCCGGGGGCAATACGGTCAAGGTCGTCGGCCGTGTAAAAAATACCCTCGATGAACTCAAGGGACAGATACCGGCCGATCTGCGGTTCTACCCGGTCATGGATCAGTCACGAATCATTACCCAGGTGACGGAAAACACCGGGAATGACGCCTTTTTAGGGGGCATTCTCGCCGTGCTCATGATCTTTGCCTTTCTCCGGGATTGGAGACCGACCCTCACCATCGCCCTCGCCATACCTTTGTCGGTCATCACCACGTTTATCGGGATCTATGCCCTGGATTACACCCTGAATATCATGACGCTGGGCGGTTTGGCCCTGGGAGTGGGCATGCTGGTCGACAACGCCGTCGTCGTCATCGAGAACATCTTCCGGCATCTCGACGAAGAAGGAGAGGATCGAGCTACGGCGGCAAAGCGGGGCGCCGAAGAGGTGGGGATGGCCATCACAGCCTCCACGCTGACCACGGTTGTCATTTTTCTTCCCATGACGCTCTCCAGCGGCATCGCGGGACGGCTCTCGCGGCCGCTGGCTGTGACGGTAACCCTGTCGTTGATGGCCTCCGTATTCGTGGCTTTGACCATCGTGCCCATGCTTGCTTCGATTTTTTTGAAACCGAAAGGGTCCGACCGACCCTCCGCCAAGGGGAAGAAGGAGAGGATCGCCGGGCATTTTCTGGTCTTCAAAACCACCTATACGCGGATGCTCCGCTGGGCAATGACGCATCGCAGGATCGTGATCGCTGCTTCCACGCTCGGTTTCCTGCTCAGCATTGCCGTCGTGCCCTTGCTGGGTACCGAATTCATTCCCAAACAGGACATTCCCCTGGTCATGGCCCGGATCACCATGCCCGTGGGTACCGATCTGGAGGAAACGAACCTTGTCATGGTCGGCATAGAAAACGTTATCCTCGCACAACCGGAAACCCTCTTTGCAGCCTCTTTTGTCGGCCTGTCCCGCGAATCGAAAATGGATGTCGCCTGGGGTTCCGGGACTGCAGATGTCAACGAAGGTCAGATCTTTGTCCGCCTGGTTGACAAAGAAGATCGCGTTCGGTCCATGGAAGATATCATGGACGATATCAGGAAACAGATACCGAAGATCAGGGGCGCCCAGGTCGAATTCATAGACATGGGCCAAATGTTTCTGGGCGGCAATGCGGAGAACAGCCCCATCTCCATCAAGGTCTTCGGCAAGGACCTGGACAAGCTCAAGACGGTGACCGATCAGTTCGCCCAGAAGTGCAGCACCGTGGAAGGGCTCCGGGATGTGGACACGACATTGAAGATCGGGAAGCCCGAGATACAGATTCTCGTGGACCGGGAGAGGGCCTCGCAAATGGGCCTTTCCGTGGGACAGGTGGCTGAGACGGTGAAGGCGGCCATGCTGGGAGTGGTGCCCACGAAATACAGGATAGAGGGCGAAGAATTTGACATCCGGGTGCGATTTCGGGATTTTGACCGGAGTTCCATCGAGGATGTCCGCAACATTCAGATCGCATCGCCGGCGGGGAGCCTCTTTCCCCTCTATCAGGTAGCCACCATCGTTCAAAAGATGGGTCCCGTGAAGATCACCCGGGAGGACCAGGAGAGAAAGGTGACCGTCCGGGCCAACACCGCAGGGCGGGATGTCGGCAGCATCGTAGCGGATATCAAAAAGGAAACGGCCGGAATCGCAGTCCCGGAAGGCTATTTCGTCGAGTACGGCGGAACCTACAAGGATATGCAGGAGGCCATGGTGGATCTGGCCAAGGCGTTGATCATCGCCATCATCCTCATCTACATGGTCATGGCAGCCGAGTTTGAATCTCTGGGGCATCCTTTCGTCATCATGGGAACCGTACCCCTGTCCTTTATCGGGGTGATTTTCGGTCTTTTCGTGTTCGGGAAAACCCTGTCCGTTCCCGCCTTCATGGGATTTATCATTCTTTGCGGCGTCGTTGTCAACAATGGCATCGTCATGATCGACTACATCAATCAACTGAGACGCAGGGGGATACCGGCCTTCGATGCCGTCATCCAGGGCGCTACAACAAGGTTGCGGCCTGTTCTGATCACCAGTCTGACCACTGTCCTGGGTACATTGCCCATGGCACTCAGCAGCACCCAGGGATCGGAAATGCGATCGCCCATGGCGGTGGCGCTGGCCATGGGGTTGATTTTCGCCACATTTCTCACTCTTTTCGTCATTCCGGTGGCCTACAGCATCTTTGACCGCATCAAAAAAGAGGGGTAATGTGGGGTGAAGTGATCATGGGTCGTGAAAAAGTGACGCGCAGGCAGAAGGATCTCTCCCGTCTGCTGCGGGAAAAAAAACGGCTTCAACGGGACCGGTTCGTAAAGCATAAAAAAGGAAAGGCATGACATGGCGGATATGCAGTGGTCAAAGGCAGATCTGCAATCGATCGAGGACGAGGGCCTTGCCGTGGAGCAGGTCCTGAAGCAGATCGAGAGCTTTGCGCGGGGCATGACGCCGCTGCGGCTCCGTCGGCCCTGTACGGCCGGTGATGGCATCGTCGTCATCCCCGAAACGGAGAGAAACCATCTGATCGGCCTCTATGAAGAGAGGATGAAAAGGGAATATCCGGTCAAGTTCGTTCCCGCCTCCGGTGCAGCCACCAGGATGTTCAAGACATGGTATTCCTGGCTCGATTCAGGGGGCTGCGAAAACGAGAGGCAAAAGGCGGCCTTTGTCCGCGACCTGAAAAAATTCGCCTTCTACGGGGATCTGAAGGAAGCAATCGGTCAGGACGGACAGGACATAGAAGAGCTGGTGCAACAGGACAGAATCACTGAGATTTTGAGCTATATCCTTTCGCCGGGGGGTCTCAATTACGGGAACCTGCCCAAGGCCCTCCTGAAATTCCATGCCTATCCCGAGGGTGGCAGGACCGCCCTGGAGGAACACCTCGTGGAGGCGGCGCTCTACGCCCGGGATTCCCATAACCTGTGCCGCCTTCATTTTACCGTCTCGCCTGAACACGAAGCGGACGTCCGGGATCGCCACGATCGCCTGAAGGAGCGATACGAGGGCCGGCTCGGAGTGCGTTTCGAACTGGAGGTGTCCCTGCAGCAATCATCGACCAACACCATCGCGATGGCTGCGGACGGTCTTCCCTATAGAGATTCCGAGGGCAGTCTCGTCTTCCGTCCGGGCGGCCATGGGGCGCTCCTTCGGAATCTGAACCTTGTCGATGGAGACGTCATCTTTATCAAGAATATTGACAACGTCGTTCCCGACCGTTTGAAGCCCGTGACGGCCCTTCACAAAAAGGTCCTGGCTGGGTATCTTGTCGGCCTTCGGTCGGAGATGTTCAGATACCTGGAGATATTGGAGGAAGGCCGGACCACGGAGGACCTGATGGAGGAAATCGCCCGTTTCTGCCGGGAGAGACTCTTCATCGAAGTGCCGCCGTCGTTCCATCCGCAGCCTCAAATGGAGAAGGCGCGCTATCTCTTCGAAAGGCTGCATCGGCCTCTGAGGGTCTGCGGTATGGTGCGAAACGAGGGGGAACCGGGCGGCGGTCCCTTCTGGGTGGAGGATCCGGAGGGGTACGGGACATCGTCTCTTCAGATCGTTGAGGAGTTCCAGGTCGACAAGACGTCGGAGGCCCAGCGGGCCGCATGGGAACAGGCGACGCACTTCAACCCCGTGGATCTGGTCTGCGCCGTTCGGGACCACCGTGGGAGGAAGTTCGACCTGAACCGATTCGTCGAACACCGGTCCTTCTGCATCTCCCGGAAGTCGGAGAAAGGCAGGGAACTGCTGGCCCTTGAACTGCCCGGTCTCTGGAACGGGGCCATGGCGCATTGGAATACCGTCTTCGTGGAGGTTCCGATCGAAACCTTCAATCCCGTCAAGACCGCAACCGATCTGCTTCGGCCGCAACACCTCTCCCTTCGGGACATCGACGGGATGTCAGACAGCGACTGAGCGGCCTTTGCGTTCCCCCTTTCGCATGAACCATAGGCATGCCGCTGCCCTGTCGAGAGGTCCTTCGGTTGCAGATGCCTCAGAGGATCCATTGCCGGACCTCTTCGGGATCGGCGGCCATCGCCTTGATCGAGGTTTCAATCCGGTTTTGCCTGCAGGTTACGACTGCCTCCCGGTCATTCGGCGCGTCGCTGTATAGGATGCAAAGGGACGCGGCTTTCCGGCGTGCGGGTTCGTCTCCTCCATAGGGGACGAGCACTGTCGGCCCCGGAAAATCCGCCACGTGAAGCATGCTGTCGGCGTCTTCCGCCAGGCGCCGGATGGCTGCGTTGTCCGACCGCTTCCGCCCCACGATGGCCCTCAGGGTATCGGAAAGCCGAAAGTGCCTCCCGTATTTCAGAAGCTCGATATCGCGAACCCGGAAACCGGGCTGATGGACGAAAAGGTCTTTCAGCCGCTTTGAGAACATGGGATCCGTGAGCAGGCATCCTCCCGCCGGCACGGCGTAATCGTCGATGCCGTATTGCCTTGCAAGCTCCATCTGCGCTTTCCTGCCCCTCCCCTGCAGGGCAAGCAGCCGCTCCCTGTCCACCTTGCCTTCCCTCTCGGGCAGCGTTTCCGGCAGGAGCCTTGCGGAAAGCGGTCGCAGGATCAGATCCCCATAGCCGGAATTTTTGGCTACAAGCTGCAGCGATTGCTTTCCCTGGGACATGGGGCGCTGTCCCAGCACCTCCCCCGTGAAGATAAAGTCGGCGCCGACCTCTTCCATCATCAAACCCGCCCGCTTGAACATGAGGGTATGACAATCGATGCAGGGATTCATGTTCTTCCCGTAGCCGTACCTTGGCCCCTTGAGCATCTCCAGATGCTCCTCTGTAATGTCGATCGCGGTCAGGGGAAGACCGATTCTCCCTGCGGCCATCCTTGCTCTTGCGGCACTAAAAAAGGGGGTTTCAAAGGTAACCCCCTGGACTTCGATGTTCTGCTCGCCGACGACCTTCACGGCAAGGATGCTGTCGAGCCCGCCGGAGAATACTGCAATTCCAGTTACCTTCAATATCTTAGGACATTCACCTCCCATCGGTTGTGGAGCAGCCCATAGATGTTTCTGTCCATATCGAACTCGACAAGGTACAGGGGTTTCGTTTCCCTCTCGATCCGTAGCGCCGGGAAGCTGATGACACCCCTCGCATGCTCTCCCCCTTCCGGCAGGGAATAGGTATAGCGGTTGAAATCGAAGGAAATATTCAGGGCTTGCAGGGTCTTTTCAACGACGGTCCGGTTCGACTCTTTTTCGTCGATCAGCACGACTTCGATCCCGTCTTTTTTCAGGATGTCTACGAACTGAGACGGGAGCTTCGTCCAATGGAAGAGCAACCGCCTGTCGCCGGCCGTCACAAGCAAATCGGCCTTGATTGTCAGATTGAATCCGTCCTTTCCCCGATCGAAAATCCTGACGTCTTCGTTCCTGGTCGTCGTGTAACCAAGCATCATGAGCAGGGCCTGTACCATATCCTTGCCGCTCGTGGTGTTTAAGGCGGGCACATCGAGGGCGGAGGCGCCGGCTTCCGGCTTGCTGACGATGCTGCAGCCATCGAGGACCTCGGTAATGCCCAGGCCGTTTCTTTCGGCGTAGTCCGTCATCGGCGGGGGCAGGATCTGAGACCTGTCGTTCAGGAAAGACAATCC
>JAFGIO010000027.1 GCA_016929555.1 Deltaproteobacteria bacterium
ATTATGTCAAAACATCTTTACTGTCAAGGCGAAAACCGAATCCAGTTGGCCAAGGGGTCTTATAAAAAGCGTAAAAACATGCTATTGAGAAAAAAATCGTTGACAGCAAGTTGCTTCCCCGCAGCAGGGCAACAAGATCAGCGTGAACGCGCATCCCAGGGCATGCTGAGGGGGCGCAAGACGTCGGATAGCTGCTTGGAAATGACGATCTCCCTTAATCCATGCAAAGGTCACAACGATGCAAAACATGTTCGATAAAAACACCTTGAACATCCTTCAATTTGCACTGGGCAAACTTGGCGCCGGCTTTTCCCATCTTCCGCCTGAAATGTGCATATGTCGAAAACAATTTCTCTGACCGCTGGTGTAATTTCTGCCTTCCTCGAAGGGAGCATGCCCTATTTTGTTTATCCTTGCTTCTGTACAAGGGGCAAATTGTGATATTAGATTCCTGCATGTACAAGGCGGATAGAATCATATTCAAAAACCCTATTGATTGCTGCTGCCGCAAGCGGCTATCATCCATTCACAACGAAACATCAACCGAGAAGGAGGTAAAGTCATGGCGAAGATCGATTTCACGGGCAGGGTTGCCATCGTCACGGGCGCCGGGGCCGGCTTGGGGAGAAGTCATGCCCTCGAGTTGGCCAGGAGGGGCGCCAAGGTTGTCGTCAACGATTTGGGTGGCTCGCGGGACGGGGTCGGTTCAGGCGACGCGGCGGCGAACAAGGTTGTCGACGAGATCAAGGCGTTCGGCGGCGCGGCCGTGCCCAATTACGACAGCGTAGCGACGGTCAAGGGAGGGGAAAGTATCGTCAAGACCGCAATCGATGCCTTCAGCAAGCTGGACATCCTCGTCTGCAACGCCGGCATTCTGCGGGACAAGTCCTTCCCAAAAATGGACGAGGAGGCCTGGGACGCCGTAATCGCCGTGCACCTGAAGGGCACTTACTGCTGCGCGCGTCCCGCCTTCATTCACATGCGCGAGCAGGGCTACGGCCGGATCGTCCTGACCACATCGGCCGCGGGCCTCATCGGCAATTTCGGCCAGGCGAATTACGGCGCGGCGAAGATGGGCATTTGCGGCTTGGCGAACGTGCTGAAGCTCGAGGGAGCCAAATACAACATCAAGGTGAACGTGCTGGCACCGGGCGCGGCGACGCGGATGACGGAAGACGTCATGCCGCCGGAGATGTTCGCGAAGATGGCGCCGGAGCTCGTCACGCCCGCCGTTGTGTACATGTGCTCCGAGCAGTGCCAGGACACGGGCTTCTACATCAATGCCAGTGCCGGCGAGTTCTCCCGCTCCAACATCGTCAAGAGCCCCGATGTGTTCATCGAAAACCCCACAGCCGAGGACATCGCCGCGAACTGGAGCCGCATCACCGACCTGACGAACGCGAAATTTTATAACAGCATCCTCGAGACAATCGGGGAGGGCGGGCTGGTCCGGCCCTCCAAGTAGCGGTCGTTTAGGGCAGGGTCATCATGGCCCTGCCTTTCTCCTCTGTTTCTTGGTTAATCATTAACCTCTGAGATTAAACGATCTTTGCAAACTCGTAAGTGATGTAAAATTTTGTGAAATCTCATGTTTTCTCCAATTTTTGCGTTGTCGATTTTTGGGTGAAACGCATATGGACGACCTATACTGAATCCTCCTGTGATTCGGCACGGTATGCTTCCTCAAATTGTCGACATGACCCTTCCTGCCACGCATCAAGGAGCACATAAATGAAGCAAGAACAATATCTTGAAGTTCGTCGATCCAATATCAAGTACTTCTTCGATCCACGCACTATTGCCATCGTCGGCGCCTCGGCCAATTTCGCAAAGTTGAGCGGCCGGCCGATTGCGGCCCTCTTGAAGAAAGGGTATACCGGCACCATCTACCCCATCAATCCCCGCTACTCCGAGATCGGCGGTTTTCCTTGCTACCCATCGATCACCGATGTCCCCGGTGAAATCGATCTCGCTATCGTTGCCGTCCCCGCAGACGGAACGATGGATGCGCTGAAGCAGTGCGCAGCGAAAGGTGTCAAGGCGGCCGTCGTGTTCACATCCGGATTTGCCGAGGTAGGCGTCCAGGGAAAGGTTCTCCAGCGGCAAATCACGGACCTTGCAAGGCAAAACGAGATGAGGATCCTGGGACCCAACTGTCTGGGAATGGTCTACTTCAAGAACGCCATCATGGCCACCTTCTCGGACATCGTCGAAATGGAGATCGAAGCTTACGGTCCGCTCGGTTTTGTGACCCAGAGCGGAGCTTACGGCGAAAAGACATTCATCCAGGCCGCCCAGGACGGCGTCGGTTTCAGCACCTTCATCAGCGTGGGCAACGAAGCGGACCTTGAGTTTTCCGATTTCATCGCCTACCTGTTGGGAGATGAGAACACGAGCCTCCTGGGGGTTTATCTCGAAGGGGCCAAGAATGGGACGAATTTCCGGCGGGCGGCGGAGGCGGCACTTCGGGTGGGCAAACCTATTCTGGTGAAGAAGGTAGGCAGAACAAAGGCTGGAACCAGGGCAGCCGAGTCCCACACTGGTGCGCTCGCCGGCAACGACAGGATCTATGACGCATTCTTCCGCCAGACGGGAATCATCCGCATCGAAGAGCTCAAGGATCTCACATTCTTTGCCCTTGCCTATCAGGGTGGCAGGATGCCGAAGGGAAAGAACGTGGGGATACTAACAGACTCCGGGGGGCCCGGGGTCGAGATGGCCGACAAGTGCGAGGAATTCGGCCTGGTCGTACCGGAATTCACTGGAAATACCCGGGCCGAGATTGAAGCTTACCTGCCTTTCTTCGGTTCCGCCCGCAATCCCGTCGATATGACGGCTGCCGTCATGACCGATCAGACCCTGTACGGCAAATGTCTCCGGGCGATATTTTCAGACGAGCATGTCGATATGGTCGTCGCCCCCGGTTTTTTCATGGCTTATGTCTCGCCGGCCCTTCTCGATGATGTTCTGGAAATCTACCGTTCAACGACCAAGCCCCTCATCATGTGCCCCCTGTGGTCCGACAATTCGGACTTTGCCCGGAAGATGATCGCCCGCGTCAAAAAGGAGGGAATTGCCGTCATCCCGGAGGCCTCCGATGCGGCCCGTGTTATGGCTTCCCTGGCCTGGTACGGGGAAAAGCGGAAGCAAATCACCGAAGGTACCCTTGAAGAACCCTGCGTTCCCACAGCGGAAACGATAGATGCAGTGCGGCGTATCCTCCGAGTTCCCGGGACGCTCACTGAATACGAGAGTAAAATGATTCTCGCGGCATACGGCATCCCCGCAACCAGGGAGGGAATGGCCGGCTCCTCTCGCGAGGCCGTAGCGCTGGCAGAAAGGATCGGCTATCCTGTGGCTCTAAAGATTCAATCACCCGGGATCCCTCACAAGACGGAAGCAGGGGGCATCAGGCTTAACCTCCGGACGAAAGAGAAAGTGATCGAAGCGTACGAGGAGATACGGAGCAATGCAAAGGCCCACGCACCGGAGGCTGCAATCGCGGGAGTGCTCGTACAGGAAATGGTCAAAGGCGGCGTCGAGGTCATCATAGGCATCACGCAAGATCCGGTCTTTGGCCCTTGCGTCATGTTTGGGTTGGGAGGCGTATTCGTTGAGGTTCTTCGTGACGTCTCCTTCCGGGTTGCTCCCCTCGCGCGCCGGGATGCCGAAGAGATGATCCGCGAGGTGAAAGGTTACCCCCTTCTCGAAGGCGTGCGCGGAATGCAGCCGGCAGACATCGAGACCCTTGTCGATGTGATTCTCAAGGCCTCAAGACTTGCCGTCGATTTCACTGGAGAGATCGAGGAAGTTGACATCAATCCCCTCATTGTCCTGCCCGACGGCGCCTTCGCAGCCGATGCCCTCATCGTGAAACGGCGATAAGGATTGATTTGGTAACGACATGGCCGCGCTATGATGTTAGCACGGCATACGGTACAAAGAGAGATACAGGCGGACAAGGCATTGAATACGGGGTGACATAGTGTATTGATGAGAGGGACGATATGCCCTTCTTGAACCGTTTTACTCCTGAAAGCGTTACGTGCTGAAATCTCGTAAAGATGCTGGCTTTGGTACTGGCAATCGTTCATTCTCAAAACACCCAAATATTTTCGTTGACATGACATCCGTTTAGGTTCATTTAGGAATCGTAGGCTAATCTTGCAATTTTACCTCCTTTCATTTGGACCAGCTCTCATGGCCCCATAAGTTCACACTCAACCAGCCCGGGCAAACGGGGAGAAAAAGATGGGCACCCCAGATGCTTACCGCGCAACCGATCAGAAACCAGATGTTTCATCCTGTGCGGTCGTACGTTATAATGTAAACGGAATATAAACGGGAGATGCTAGTCGTCGTAATGATATAACGACTGACGAGCATCGGGGCACCGTATTTCTTTTTTCAATCACCCTACCGAAAGGCACTTTGTGCCGCAAGAAAGGAGGTTATTGGAAAATCCTGCCTATGATGAAACATTGTCCAAGGGTGACTGCCGAGCGCCCCATTCATATCAATCGTCAGCAACGAAGAAAATAAGGAGGAAAGATCATGAAATTCGTTAGATCGGCCGACGAGATCCGCAAAATTATGAGCACGATTTCCAACCCCAAGTTTGATGAAATCAAGATGGTGGGGGCAATGTTTCTAACAACCCCCGAATTTGTCGAGAGGGTTTTGCCACCGCCGTTAAAACCTGCGGCGGCACCGATGGGTACTATTAACATCATTGAAGTTGATCGAAGCAATGTTATTGGCGCGTTTAAGGGTGGCGCCATATCCATTTCGGCTCGCTACAATGACATCGAGGGAGCATATTGTCTCACTATGCCCATGGATACCGATGCAGCCATTATTTATGGCCGGGAAATCTTTGGCGAACCCAAGAAGCAAGCGATAAGCAAGGTAACTGTGAACGGGGACAAAGTGGAAGGTTCCGTTGAAAGACAGGGAATAGAAGTCATTAACATTCGTGGCGTGATCGGTGCCGCCCTCGATCCGGTCCTGTTGGCCAGCAGTGCCAATTTTCATTATAAATACAGCATTAATCCGGATGGGTCCGGGTTAGATTCTAATCCCAAGCTTGTTCATGCTGTCTTCACCAATACCGTTCGGTCTGTCAATGCCTGTGACGTCGAGGTCAAATTGCAGGGAACCCCGGATGATATTTACGGTGACATACCGATAGAGCAAATCATGGGTGGGATGGTCGCTTTCTTGGATATGCATCCTAAGGTGACCTATCTCGCAGAAGTGGATAAAGATGTTTTCTTGCCATACGCTTTCGTGAAGATTGACCAATATGATCGTTTTAGCTATTAACGTACTGTTACGGCTCAAACGGCGCGAGAGGAGTCCCATCCTCTATTCAAGCATGCGGCTCCCTTTGGTTCCATGCGATCTTTCTGATCGCATTTGTTTCGCTCAGGGGTACCCGCTTATGTCTGCTTTGGCGGGAAATCTTTTTTGATCACATGCTTCAAGTCAGCTTTTCAAGCTGGAGGGGTTTGGAGGGCGGTCTTGCCTCATAATTTCAGGTAACACCACCTCATCGACAAGGAGGAGAAAATGGAATTCGGGTTTACAGAACATCAGGAAAAGTTGAGGAAGGAGATCCGCGAATTTTTTAGCAGCGAACTGCCTGAAGACTACGAGCCCGACACGGAGAACATGGGCAAAGAAGTTCAGGCCTTCATGATGCAGCTGAAGGATAAGGCTGTGAAAAAGGGCTATTATGTCCCGGGATGGCCAAAGGAGTACGGGGGGGCGGGATACACCGAAATAGATCAGGGCATTCTCGATGAAGAGATGGGTTATGCCGGTGTGCTTTGGCCGGACTTTCTCGGACTTCATCTTGTAGGTCCGACTCTCATGATGATCGGCACAGAAGAGCAGAAGAAGAGATTCATACCCCCTATAGCAAGAGGAGAGACGGTATGCTTCGAGGCCTTTACCGAGCCGGAGGCAGGGTCGGATGAGGCAAACGTTCAACTCAAGGCTGTCGAGGATGGCGACTCGTTCGTTCTCTCAGGCCAGAAGGTATTCATCAGCGGTGCTTTTGAGCCGAACTGGCTTTTCACCCTTGCGCGAACGACCCAGACCGTGCCCAAGCACAGGGGCCTCACCCTGTTCCTCGTACCGGCCAATCTTCCCGGCATCACCTTCCGCCCGCTGCCGACCATGGGGGGCGGACGGCAGAACGAGATCTATTTTGACGAGGTCCGAGTATCCAAGGAGTATCTATTAGGCGAGATCAATCGGGGCTTCTATCATGCCATGATGGTCTTCGAGTTCGAGCGACGGATGACTGGCGCTGCATCCCGCGGAAAGAGGCAGCTTGAAGAGCTCATCGCTTTTTGCAAGGAGACGAAGCGTGACGGCAAGCCGCTCATGGAAGACCCTCACGTGCGGGACACGCTCGCGGGCCTCGCTATCCAGTGCGAGGTACAGCGCCTAGCCGGCTGGCATTCGACATGGGCCTTTGCGGAGAGGGATGAGATCGGACCTATGCCTTATGATCTGAGCAATTACTATGCGAAGAAGTGGGCTGCTCCGCATGCCAAAGCCATGACTGACATTATCGGGCTTTACGCTCAGTTGAGAACAGGATCAAAATGGGTGCCCATGATGGGTCGGTTGGAGCGAATGTGGAAAGTCACGAGAAGCATGCATGCAGGAGGCACTTTCGAAGTCATCAAGATCGTCCTTGCCCAGAGAGGACTCGGGCTTCCCAGGATACCGGCGCAGCTGATGACGGCTGCGGGTGAGGCTATCAAGAAGGGATCTAAATCTGCCTAGAAAACGGACCTTACACGACCATACCAAACCGAAAGGAGCTTCTTGCCATGGACTTCAGTCTCAGCAGCGAACAAGAGATGCTTAGAAACGAAGCCCGGAAATTTCTCGATAAGGAATGTCCGGAGAGCCTCGTGAGGGAAATAGAAAAGAGAAGGGATGGATATTCCCCGGAACTTTGGCGCAAGATAGCCGATCTCGGGTGGCTTGGAATGGTCTTCCCCGAGGAATACGGCGGCCTCGGCAGCAGCGTCCTGGATCTTGCCGTCCTATATGAGGAATTCGGAAAGGCGATGTTTCCGAGCCCACACCTCTCCACAGTCGTTCTGTGCGGTCTTCTCCTTGCGTCAGCGGGAAATGAGGAGCAGAAGAAAGAGATTCTACCCCGAATCGCCAAGGGGGATTTGATTCTCGCCCTCGCCTGGACCGAACCCGAAGCAAGCTTGGGAAGTACGGCCTGGGAGCCGGCGGGAGTAACGGTGTCTGCCGTTCCCGATGGAAATGATTACATCGTGACAGGCACGAAACTGTTTGTCCACGATGCCCATATAGCGGACTATCTCTTGTGTGTTGCCAGGACAAAACGGGAGGGGCCGGCGGAAGAAGGCATCAGCCTCTTCCTTGTCGATGCCAAGAGTCCCGGAATGAAACGCACCCTCTTAAAAACGACAGCCGGGGACAAGCAGTGCGAGGTGATATTCGATACCGTCCGGATTCCCGGCAAGAACCTGGTCGGAAAGCTGAATGGCGGCTGGGGTCCCCTGTTCCAGGCGCTGCAGCGCGGGGCCGTGATGCTCTGTGCGCAGATGGTGGGAGCTGGTAAGGAAATCCTCAAGATCACCGTCGAGTATGCGAAGACGCGCATCCAGTTCGATGCACCCATTGGTGTGAATCAATACGTGCAAGAGCACTGTACGGAACTCGCTTCCTACGTCGATGGATGCAGGTTTGTGACCTACCAGGCAGCCTGGAGACTCGCCGAGCAGCTTCCCTGCGACTTCGAGGTGGCCATAGCGAAAGGTTGGTGCTCCGACGCCTTCGAAGCGGCGTGCTTGTGTGCCCATTCCGTCTTCGCCGGTTACGGCTACACCTCGAAAGACGGCGTCCTTCCCCTCTATTCGAGACGGGGTAAGACGCAGCAGCTCTATTTGGGAGACGGACCCTTCTGGAGAAAGAGGATAGCCGATGCATTGGATACCCGGACCTTCCAGAAGCCGAAAGGTAAGGCCCTGGGGCTTTGGAAGGGAGGGCCCGAGGATGAAATCCCGGCGTGGAAAGTCTGGAGACGGGAAGACCTTCAGGAGGTCTGACCTCTAGAATCGCCGTAAAGCAACCCTTGTCCGAAACTGCAGTGTTGCTCCCGATCTGCCCTTGAATAACTTGTCCAGTTTCTTATGTCGGGATACTGGCACAGCATT
Source organism: Deltaproteobacteria bacterium (assembly GCA_016929555.1). GTDB lineage: Bacteria > Desulfobacterota > Syntrophia > Syntrophales > JAFGIO01 > JAFGIO01. The sequence goes on from JAFGIO010000027.1 coordinate 8,217, forward strand.
CATGGGCAAGATTAAGGAGTACAGGTCATTTACAGTGCCCGCTGTTCAGGGCACTGTTTTATTTCGGATTGAAATAGCGCGCCCTTGGAAGTGCCGATTTCCCTGAAAGGGGGGCATAAACATCTTTAGGGAAAAGTAAACGTATAGCCGAACGTGGAGTGGTGTTTCTGAGAAAACGCCAATATATCGATCGATAGAATCCCCCGTACAAAGGGCGTATTCATTCCCTTGCCCCGTGGGACACCGCGAAGCATGAAAATATGCAATGTCATTCCAGAGCAGGTGGGAATCCAAAAAATCTTATTTACGTAGGATGACATAATTCATGAGCAACACTGTGATCGAATTCAATAACGTAACCAAGCGATACGGTTCTCTGACGGCTGTGGATGCTGTTACCCTGTCTGTCGCGCAGGGTGAATATTTCGCCCTTTTAGGACCAAACGGCGCCGGCAAGACAACGCTCGTCAAAATGATGCTCGATTTTACGCGACCTACCTCCGGAACAATATCGGTTAACGGCATTTCAAGTACGAATACGGCTTGTCGAAATGCCATCGGTTATCTTGCCGAAAATCACCGTATGCCTCCGCACCTCTCCGGTCGGCAGTACCTTCAGCGTTGCGCAGAGCTGTGCGGCTTCAGTCGGCGTGAAGCCGCCGAGCAGTGCGATCGCAGTATCGAACGGGTCGGGATGCGGGAAAAAGAGCATTCAAAGGCAAGCTCTTACTCTAAGGGCATGATCCAACGGTTTGGGCTCGCGAGTGCCTTGGTGGGGAATGCCAAGCTGCTTATCCTCGACGAGCCGACTGCAGGACTCGATCCTATCGGTATCCGGGAGATGCGGCTGCTTTTGGAATCGCTTAAAGGGCAGGGGATGACGATCCTCTTGAGTTCACACCTGCTTTCGGAAGTTGAAAAAATTTGCGATACGGCCGCAATCATAAACAAGGGAAAACTCATGGTAAAAGATTCTATTAGCTCCATCATCCGGGACGGCGAGACTCTGGAAGCCGTTTTCGTGAGACTTGTGAAAGGTCTGACATGAACCTGCAGAAAGCACACAACCCCATTCTAAGCATCCTCAAGTATACACTTGCCGATGAAATTCAGCACAAGAGCTTCATCGTCCTCTTTCTGATATGTGCAGCTTTCGTCTTTCTGACGCGCGGATGCTATAATGACAATTTCGTGATGAACGGACAGGTGCTCAACGCCCAGGCCATCGGATGGTTCGTGTCGAAAGCGAGCTTCCACGTGATTGCAGCCGCAGTCACCTTAATTGCCGCGCTGCTGTCCATGAGGATATTCAGACGGGACCGGGACGAGGGCATACAGTCGTGCATCCTGGCCAAGCCAATCGCTCGATGGCAGTATGTAGCGGCCAAAACCCTTGGTTTATGGATGTTGTCGCTGCTGTTTATGCTCGTTTTGCATTCCATCATACTTTTTATCACTTTATTGAACACAAAGACCGCTATTTTCTCATTTCTGTTCGCATCCCTGTTATGTTCTAGCAACCTGCTTTTCGTCATACTCGCCGTGCTTTTTTTGTCGCTCCTTCTGCCCGAGGTCATAGCCTTCCTATGTATTCTGGGCGTTTCTATTGTCAGCTATATAGGCGATGGCATTTACGCTGCAAGCCATAGCCAAATGGCGCAGGCGATGGTACATCAACCACAAGGGTACGAGCAGAGCTTAACATGGTGGCAAGTTGTTTATTATCTATGGCCGAAGCTTTCCGCCGTTCAGCAATGGGCTACGGCGCTGATCAGCGGCGAAACGTTTCGATGGACTGGGCTTGTCCACCCTCTCGTTAATGTACTTCTTTACTGCCTTCTCATGGCTTTCTTACTGTTTATGCGTTTTGAGCGGGAAGATATCGTATAGATATCGGTTATGAGTGACCTCTTGTGAAAAGGATGATAAGAGCCCTTTTAGGGAAAGAGCAGTTATGCTTCCGGAGGTTGTATGGAAAAAGCAAGTGCGCTTAAACAGCGTTCTGCTGCCAAGCGTGAAAAACGTATCAAGATTATTTCTTATCCTGCCTTTGCTGGCAGTGTGGATCTGCCTGTTTTGTCCTACGTCAAGAGAAAGGATAAGGATGAGTTTTTTCTATTGCCAACAGATGAAAAACAACTCTTTTCCGAGATCAACCCGGTCCTACCCGATCATCCGAAAGCAATGACCCCTTTTCGCCTAAAGATGATTCTTGCCCCAATGTTGCCGGCGTGCGCGGATTCAACTATCACCATAAACATCATTGGTCATCGCGCAGCTCTTTTAAAGGTCAAGCAATACAAGGGCCAGATTATCGTCGATGCCCATTGGAACTTATTTATCCCGTATTTTGTTCAGATCGCAAAACTTCCCATCGCCCATCCCGAGATACTTGATATTTTTGCCAGTGCTGTCGTTCATTATGTAAGTTCGGCTATGAGACATCCAAAGATGGCTGCGCGAATATTAAGGAGTCTGATAATAGATACATATAGGACTCAGCCTGCACTTTTGCTGGCTTCTTTGGATATTTTCAATAAACAAAATATTTATCGCATTCATCCAGAAAAAACGTGGTTCAACGCGATCTCTGCGGCCAATGACAAATATCGGTTGCAGATTGATGTTTCCACTGTGGCAACCGCTCCGCTAATCAACCCGAAATTCTTGGCAGAGATCACAAGCTTCATCCACAAGGTTGTGAAGAATTATGCTTTCCGTTACGTAGATTATTTATGGACACAGCGATACAAGATTGTCTTTGGCACCCACTCCGGCACAGCAATGGTGGCGCGTGAAGGGAAAGATATTTTCATTAATATCAGTCCATTGATCCATCAACCAAAATGGAAGCCAGCGCTTTATTTAAGCCTTGGATATGCCATAATGCTTTCCATAATCCAATCATCAGGCAGAGAAGATGAAAAAGAAAGTATCTATCTGGCCATGACGAAGACCTGGAATCGCTATTTGAGTTTTGACGAATCAGCGGAGCGGCAAAGCGTTTGTGAGCTTTGCCGAATTCCCCAATCGACCGAATCGGAACAGTGCAGTAGCCTGGTTGATTGCATGACCGGCAAAGAAAGGACCGGAATAGCTGATGATTTTGTCATGTTCCTAAATTATTCAGCCAAAGAGGCCTTTGGGGAAAGAATGAATGTTTTGAACGAATCCCCGTATGGCAAAAGGAAAGGGATCTTTTATGAACGATTATTGGACACCGTCCAGGACGTCAATGCCGCTTTAGTCAAAAACAACATTAATTACAGCAATTTGATTGAAATACTGCGGAATGACAACATCGATCATCTTCAGTTGGAGAAGTTTTTACGCACAGGCCGCCTCGATGATAGGAATGTTGTGGATGTGAGCGAGTGGCTATTGTTGAGAACGCTCTTGTATGACCTGATTAACACACGCAAGGTATTCAAAAACGATTACAAGATGCTTTTAAAGGTTCTGACAAAAGTAAACAAGACCCTGATTGTTTATCTTTGGACATTGGGTCTTGTTGACGATGCGCGACACGAAGTGGTCAGTGCCTATATCGCAAAACTGATCAATGATATTTTCGTGTTTGACCGTGTTCAGATTTATGAAATCGTCGCAGATCCTGTGGAATGCCTCGAGGCCGAAGCCGTGACGGGGTATCTTTTGAATTGGGCCAGTCGCACACAAGAAGAGCGGCGTTCGGTCATAGAAGGGAAATTGTCGGCACTGCCTCTCAAAGCGTTAATGCGTTTGAGCGTTGAGACAGTGGGCGATGTGGATGTGCTGATCCGTATGTTAGGAATACGCGCGAACGGTCTTATCGGCTTTTATCTACATCAGGTTTATCGATGGGGAAGTACGAGTGATGCAATCACCGAACGTATCCGTTCCTATTTTCCGGAATTGCTAAAACATGCACAAGAAGCCATCCTCCCGGATAAGATAATCATGGGGGGAGCGATGCTGCTGTTACTTTTGGCTCAGATCATCTCCGATGAGCGTGATGGGATTGCCCGAAACATCGTGATTACTCCGGGAGAAAGACAAGTGGTTCTTCGTCTTATCAAGCAGTGTGTTTCTTGGGACCAGAGGCACTTTGTCATGATGGTAGCCGGTATTGCAGCCGGTTATATGGGAAGTGTTGATGGATGGATCCTGCAGTTATTTGATACGTTGTTGGGACGTTATCGTGGTGGGGATCGTGTAGTTTTGCGCAGTGTCGTGCAATTGGATGTTGAAAATTTAATTGAGCGTACTTTGATTGCTGCAAAAGATAGAGAAGAGGGTGTACTGCTGCATAAAATTCAACTTCTCCGTATCGGCGTCGATCCCGTTGTCAGCGATCAGGCAAACAAGGTCCTCAGGGCATTGGCCTTCAAGCATGGCATTCAGTCGCCGGAAACCATTCTGAAGAAACGAGATATTCGTGAACTTGTTTTGAAGTTGGCCCAGCGCATGAAAGGGAAAACCCGATATTCTGAGGTGCGTGACAAATCGTCGTAATGGTACCGGATGATCAGGTCAGACCATTGAGTTCGGAATGAAAGAACGTATTTATGAGCTAGACAGCCGCGCCGTGTTGATTCTACTTGAAGTCGAGCGTGGCCGAATCATCGTTTCAGGAACACTCCAGGCAGCGACCCATGGCAATCACGATAGGGAGGCATCATTTCCATGAGCTTCATTACGACAGAGCAAGCCAATCTCGTTACTAAAATCGCCGCAATTCTGACTGCAGCCAATGAGACACTTGCCGTGGCGGAATCCAGCGCCGGGGGTCTGGTCTCCGCCTGTTTATTGTCAATGCCCGGTGCCTCTTCATTTTTTATCGGAGGCTCTGTATTATATAGCTATCGAATACGGGAACAGATTTTGGAAACCGGCAAGGAAGAACTTCGGTTATTCAAAGGTTCAACGCCGGAATTGTTCTTGGATATGGCTCAAAAATTTCGAAAAAAATTAGGGACGGATTGGGTAATCGGCGAAGGTGGCGCAGCAGGCCCTGCGAAGAGTCCCTATGGTCATAATGCAGGTTATACGGTGCTGGCGGTTGCCGGTCCGATAAGACGGGCCAAGATAATCGAAACGGGAAAATCCAATAGAATTGAAAATATGTCTGAATTCACAACAGCCCTATTGAGATTTTTTCTGGATATCCTGGAAGAAAGACGTTCATTGGAAGGAACGGAACGCCGTTAACGCAGATGAGCGTGATCCGATTTTCGCTTTGAAAAACCGCTGGCGACTTCCCTAAACTACGCAAAGCATGGCGCTGCGCGATCTGGCCAAGCGGACAATGGAGAAAAGAGAGGGATAAAATATGGCTGCCGATTTGGAAAGTACCATACGGATGCAGAGAAGCATTACGAAGATGGAATTTGCAGCAATCGTCGGCATAATACTCGCCGTGCTGCTCCAGGTGGCTACGGTAGGAGCGGAGGTTCGTCTCAGGGATAATTACCAACAAAATTACGATTTCTCGAAGGTTAAGTCCATAGTCGTCCTTCCATTTTACCAAAGCTACAAGAGTGCCACGGACATTCTCCTCGGACCGGTGAAATCCCAGGATGTCATCCCCGAATCGGTAGACGTCTTTTCTATGGAATTGTTTAACGCCGGAATCAATGTCATAGACAGGATGCTGTTGGATAAGGTCTTAAGCGAACAGAAGCTGTCCCTCTCGGGATTGATGGAAAAGCAGGATTATCAGAAAATAGGAAAGCTGGTTAACGCCGACGTGATTCTTTGGGGGCGCGTTTCACTCGTTAAGCAGATTGGTAAAAGGCGCGGAGAGATTTCCGTCCGGCTCATAGACGTCGGATCTGGAACTGTTGTCTACACATGTCTTGGTGAAAAGAGCGATATATGGGGAGGTGGAGACGTGACGGCCTTCAAGAACGAACTTATGTCCGAGGCAGGTAAAAAAATATCCGAATTTCTCAAGAAAAACCAACAATAGTACTGTGAATATCCCCGTCAGCATGTGTTCTCTTCATTCTACTTCATGAAGAGACACGCTACGAGTGTTTCATATTATGGCCGGTGATTGGAAAGGATAATCAGAGTACCGATTTTCTCAGCGTCGTGTTTTTTGAAGACATCCATCAAGAAAGAGAAAGGAGAAATCACATATGGGAACTTATGAAACATTATTCAAACCAATCCGGATCGGGACCATGGAGGTAAAGAACCGTTTCGTCATGGCCCCCATGGTGACGAATTACAGCGAAAAGGACGGCTCCGTGACGGACCGGCTCGTGGCCTATCACCGGGCCAGGGCCAAAGGCGGTGTCGGGCTCATCATCGTAGAGGCCACTTACGTACATCCCTGCGGAAAGGGTTTCTCAAACGAACTCGGAATCCACAAGGACGATCTCTTGCCGGGCCTGAAAAAGCTAACGGGCGCCATTCATGATGCGGGCGGCAAGATCGCCATTCAGCTTTACCACAGCGGCAGGCAGAGCTACGAAGCGGTTACCGGATTGCCCTTGATTGCACCTTCGCCCGTCCCCTGTCCTGTCTGTGGCGGGATGCCGAAGGAAATGACGAAGGAGGACATCGGGCAGATGCTTGACGCCTTCGGAAACGCAGCGCGGCGAGCCAAGGAGGCTGGATTCGACGCCGTTGAAATCCACGGCGCCCACGGATATCTCCTCAACCAGTTTCTGTCCCCCTACAGCAACCAGAGAAGGGATGAATACGGAGGTTCTTTTGCCAACCGGGCCCGGTTTCCCCTCGAAGTGCTGAAAAAGGTGCGGGAAACGGTCGGAAAGGATTTCCCCGTCATCTACCGCCTGAGTGCAGCAGAACACGTTCCAGGCGGCCTGACCATTGAGGACACAAAGGCCTTCGCGGGGATGCTCGTTGATAACGGCATCGATGCTATCCATGTATCGGGCGGTGTCTATCAAACGGCGGCCATGATCATCCAGCCTGCCGCAATTCCCCAGGGGGTCTACGTAGACAATGCCGTTGCCATCAAGGAGGCTATAAGCGGCCGGGTTCCCGTCATCGTCGTCGGCAGGATCAAGGAACCCTCCATGATGGAGGATCTCGTGGCCAGCGGTAAAGTCGATATGATTGCCATGGGGAGGGGCCTGCTGGCGGATGAGGCCTTCCCGGCGAAGCTTGAGAGTGGCAACTTGACCGACATTCGCAAGTGCATTGCCTGCAACCAAGGATGCATCGACCGACTCTTCGCAGATGTCGACATCGGCTGCCTGGGGAATGCCATGACCGGCCGGGAGTGGAAATACGATCTTGACAGTAAAGCCGCGCAGAAAAAGAAAGTGCTCGTGGCCGGGGGTGGACCCGGCGGCCTGGAGGCGGCCCGCATTGCTGCTTTGCGGGGCCATGAAGTCCATCTCTACGAAAAAAGTCCAAAGCTTGGCGGATTGATGAATTATACGATCCTTGCGCCCTCCAAGAATGAATTTGACGATCTCCGAAGCTTTCAGGTCGGCCAAGTGGAAAAGCTGGGCGTCCGGGTGAAGCTTGGACAGGCCGTTGAAGGAAACGTTATCGATCAGCTCAAGCCAGACGTGGTGATCATGGCGACGGGCTCCGAGCCTATCCAGCCAGACATCCCGGGACTGGAACGCCTTCAGGTGAAAAAGGCCGAAGAGATTCTGGCCGGCGCGTCCTTCGGGAAAAACGCGGTTGTCATCGGCGGCGGTGCCGTAGGCTGTGAAACAGCGGAATTTTTGGCAGACAGAGGAGCCAAAGCGACTGTCATCGAGATGCTGGAAAATGTGGCCAGGGACATTGGCATGCTCGAAAAGGCCCTGCTCACGCAACGGCTGGAAGAAAAGGGTGTTACCCTCCTTACGAAAACGATCGTCAGGGAGGTGAATCCGGATGGCAATCTCGTCCTTCAGAAAGAATACCAGCAGGAAATCATGAAAGGTGTCGACACGGTGGTGCTGGCCGTGGGTTACAAGCCGGTGACAGACCTCGAAGGTGTAGTTGCCGGGAAAAAGGTGCCTCTCCTGAAGATAGGAGACTGCGTCGAAGCGAGAAAGGTCCTTGACGCCATCTGGGAGGGCTTCCAAAGGGCTTACGAACTGTAGTTTCGTAACTTTTACCCCCTGAAGGCGTGATGGTGATCTTCCAGGCGCCTATTGTTCATAATACTGGAAAGAATGAAAAGAAATGAGGCACGAGAGGTTATTCGTGCCTCATTTCACTATAACCGTATGAAAACGAGCGTATGCCAGACAACCGATTTTTTAAAGAACGAGTAGTCATACATCGATAACGTCCATTCTCGGGAAAATCTCGTTCTGTCCTCTGCAAGATAAGCCATGGAATACAAACAGGTGAATTCAAGATGTCTTGAATCAGGCAGCGATCGTCTCGAGATGTGAGTCATATCACACGATAAATATGAAGCAATTCACATATATACGTCAATATCGTCTTGACATCATGATCATTTTTCATTATCCTAGAATCAAAGAAAAGCCAGAAAGGTTTGCCCCGAAAAAAGACAACGCATTCAGGACCTGAAGATAGCAAACCTTTGCAAAAGAATGGGATACAAAGCTACTGACAGAATACCAGATGTTCGAGTATAGGCACCCAAGTAACCAATGGATGGATTTAGTAGGCTTATATCAAAAACCATCGAAAAAGGGGGAAGCTATGTTTCAAGTCGCATCCTATGAAACCTTCCAGAATGGACAGGTCATCTTCGAAGAAGGGTCCTACGGTGATTGGATCTATGTCGTCAAAGAAGGCATCGTGGAAATATCGAAATATGTAGACGGACAGATGTTCATAATTGAAACCCTGAAGGAAGGTGATATCTTCGGCGAGATGGCATACATAGCCAAGGTTCCCAGGACCGCATCGGCCATTGCCCGGGGTGAAACGGTGGTGGGCATCATCGATCGCAAATTCTTTGACCAGGAGTTCAACAGGCTATCGGCCGATTTCCAGAAGGTTATCAGTACGATCGCTTTCCGGCTGCGAAAGACCACCCATGACGCAATCAGGAAGGTTTCATGAATTATTGTTGAAATTGACGGAACGATGCAATTCCCAAGGGTTATCGTATTATTCTTGGCCGCCTTTAGATGAAGGGATAAGGATCGTAATAGCGTTTTTACCGGTGCCGATTTCGTAGATGGGGGCAAGGGTACTTTATGTAACTTAGCATATTCTAATTTTCCCATTCGATGTGGAAAAGAATTTCTGTAATAGATCAAGCAAGTTGGGAGGAATGGATCATGAGAAAAATGCGCTTCTGTTTCGTCGTTGTTTTCATCATATGCATGGCCTGGCAAACCGTCCACGCAAAAGGAAAGGATGCGTTTCCGGAATGGTTTCATGAAGGGGTGGCTCTGGAAAATCAGAGCTCATATGAGGAGGCAATCGACAGGTGCACAAACGCAATGGGGCTCGATAAAAACGATGTTGATGCCTATCTGCAGAGAGGCCAGGCATACCGGGCGACTCGTACAATCAATCCGTGGATTGCCATGGCGGATTTTAACAAAGCCATAGCAATTGATCCAACCAATGCCGAGGCGTATTATCAGCGTGGATTGCTCAATGCGTTTATTTTGAGTAACCAGGATGCGAACGCAGACATGACGACCGCGGCCCGTCTCGGCCATGAAGGCGCAAAGCAATGGCTGATCCGCCATCCGCAGAGAGCGGAAACGGCGCCTCTTGAAGAGATAAGCGAGGCGGCGGAAAGCGAAGGGGAAGCAACCACCACAAAAGAAAAAGTGGCTGATCTGCGCGAGTATCTGCCCTCAAAAAATGAACCGATGATTCACTTTGATTTTGATAAATCCTTCATAAAGAAAGAATTTTATCCCATTCTGGATGGGGTTGCCGGAGTATTGAATGACAGGCTACCTCATTCGAAGATCCTTGTAGCCGGCCACACCGACAATACGGGTAAGGAAATCTACAACATAAATCTATCCCTATCAAGAGCGGAGGCGGTAAAATCCTATTTGGAATCGCAACACGGTATCAGCCCGGGTCGCATTATTATGGAAGGATATGGACCGAACAACCCCGTCGATAGCAATAAAACAGAGGCAGGGCGAGCAAAAAACCGGTGCGCGCATATCCAGTTTGCAGAATGACAATCTGCAATGCGTCCCATGCCTGACGGCTGGCTGAAGAGGTACAAGGAGGAGCCGGCGGGGCCGTGAACACAAACCGACAAAGAGCTGTGTACGCAACGCTTTCATGGCATTCGCTCCACTGACCCTCAGGGAAAGCCTATAGGTTATCAGGCGAGCATCGGGACCGCCCTTTCGGCGCTGTCTTTTATTTCTATATCATTCTCCCTACATCATACCCCTCGTGGATGGCATCCCTGATCATTCTCGCTTCAACGCAATCCCCAACGGCGTAAGTCTCCTTAGCGAGGCCTTTTACGGCTTCAACCAGGCTGTTCTCCGGTTTAGTCCCGACCGCGATGACGACTGTGTCCGCCTCTATGAGTTTTTCCTCTCCCTGCTGGTTATAGACGACACCCGCATCGGTAATCCTCACCGCTTTCGCCTTTGTAATCATCTCCAGGTTGGGCTGCGTCTGGAGGCTCTGTATATAAGTCCACCGGGTAGACCTGTTCATATCCTCGGCGATCCTGCCCAGCATTTCCAGAATGGTCACTTTTTTATTGCCCCTTAGGGTAAGTGCAATCGCACTCTCGGCATCCATTGCACCCTTGGTTGCCAGGAACACCGCGCTCTCCGGAGTAATCGTACCCTTCCGGGCTATGTACAACCCGGTCTCAGCGCCCACAGATCCGCCGCCAATGACCACGACATTCTTCCCAAGCTCCACCTTTTCCTCAAGAACCTCAGCAGCATAAACGACATTGTCTCCGTCAATACCCGGGATATCGGGACGAATCGGTGTGCCGCCCGTTGCCACCACGATGGCATCCGGCTTTTGCTGTCTCAGGAGCTTCGCGCTGGCCTCCTTGCCCATTCTTACATCAACGCCCAGACGTTCCATTTCATTTGAAAAGTAGTCGAGCAGACTTGCCTGTTCACCTCTCTCGGGGGGAATGGCTGCCAGATTGAGCTGTCCGCCGAGTCTCTCCTCTCTCTCATAGAGAATGACCTTGTGCCCCCTGATGGCAAGAACCCTGGCCGCCTCCAGACCGCCGGGACCGGCACCCACGACGATGACCTTCTTCCGTTTCTTAGCGGGAACGAGCTGACGCTCCTTCTCCCTACCGACAGCGGCGTTAATGGCACACTCCGGTATCAGACCATCCATCATTTCCCCGGCCGGGAAGCAGTTGTTGCAGGCAATACACATTCGGATCTCCTTGAATCGCCCTTCAGCCACTTTATTCGGCAATTCGGGATCGGCAAGGAGAGGCCGGCCCATGCTGATCATGTCGGCTCGATGATCAAGAAGAGCCTGCTCAGCCAAGAACGGATCGTTGTTCCGGTGGGCAGAGATCACTGGAACGCCCACAACCTCCTTTATCCCCTGCGCCAGATAGACGTAATGCCCGCGGGGAACGCCCATTGTTATGAGCGGAACGTGGCACTGGTGCCATCCCGCTGCGACATTGATCACATCTACCCCGACTTTTTCCATAATCTGTACAATCGCCTTGATATCCTCCTGCCTGTTGCCGCCCGGCATGAAGTCATCACCGCATATTCTAAGGGAAATCGGATAACCAGGGCCCACTCTTTCCCGTATCCTCTTGATCAGCTCTACGGGGAAGCGAATTCGCCCCTCCAGATCTCCCCCGTATTCATCGGTCCTTTTGTTCGTGACGGGTGAGAGAAACTGGTTGATCAGGTATCCACCCTGTGCAATGGCCTCGACACCGTCAAATCCTCCCTCCTTTGCCCAGTACGCCCCTTCGGCGAGATTTTCGATGGTTTGCTTGATTTCATCAATGGTTAGAGCACGGGGCACCTCACCGGTCAAACCTGAGCGAACCTCCGAGGCCGAGACTGCTTGGTGGCCAAGCCAGACAGAGGGTGCCGAAGACCCTTGATGCATTAACTGCGCAAAGACTTTCGTGCCATAGACATGGATGGCATCGGTCAGTCTTTTGAGACCTGGAAGATACTTGGCCCCATTCAGCGACAGGCCAAGGGGCATAGAATAGCCGAAATCCTCATAAAAACAGACCACATCGATCAACCCCACTCCGCCCTTTGCCCGCTCGGCAAAGTAGGCAATAATCCTATCGCCGGCCATGCAGTCTCTCTCGCCTAATGAATTACCCATCGGGGACATGAAGAAGCGGTTCTTGACCTCCATGTCGGCTATCTTGATAGGCTCCAATAGTTTCTTTATCTTTCTCACCTTTACCCCCTCCTTCTCTTTCGTTTTAGGCAACGTCCCGTAAAGAGTCTGTCAGTCAGTGACAACCTTTCGTCCTGCAAACCAAGTACTATATTTAAATCAAAAATTCTACCTTTTGTGTTTCTTCCATGCCGATAAGCTTCTGGTGCCGGGTTTGATATTGCAATTGGGCTGTGGCTTCCGACAGGATTGTATTCCAGGCGCCGTTGCTCAATCGGCACCTATGTATCTCTTTTGCGCCAGTGGTGCGCCTACGGCTGGACGCCAAAGTACGAGAAGAAGCTTGCGGGGCTATGATGACAGCCCAGCCTTGGAAGTACAAAGAGAGGTTTCAGGTGTTCCGGCTAGGTTATTGAATCCGGGTCGGAAGTGCGTATTGGTTAGATAGCCGCTTCCCCCCTTTCGGACTGAACATTTTCCTTCATGTTGCCCATGACATTCATGCCCGATCTTTTATCGTAGATTTCAAATGAATATCGTGATATTAGATTGCTTCCTGTAGAAGTCGACCCGTATAACGCTCCAAAACCTTTCAATTCTACGTGAAGGTGGTATGGACGATTTTCAAGACCCCGCTTCTTAAGAAAGAGCAGGGTTTTGTTTTTCCTGGGCAAGGGAAAGGAACGATGACATGTTCCAAATGCGGTTTCGAAAAAAAGCCTGCCACCGAGTTTTGCATCTAAATGCCTATTCCATCGGAATCGGGTGGCGGAATGAATCATATTGGGGTGGCGCTTTCGATCATATTCGGGTGGCGGCTTGCGTCGGAATACTCATCTAAAGCAGCGGACGGAAACATTGAATCGATACATGACACCTTGACCCAACATTGTGAGGGAATAATGGACGAACAGATAGTATTTGGCAGCCGGATGATCCCGGTCAGACTCCCTGACCGGACCCGTTTCATACCACAAGGCCTTTCCACATCTCTGCCCCCCGTGGAGAACTTGGAGGCGACCTTAAAGGAGGCTTTTCGAAAGCCCTTGGACCGTCCCCCCCTCCGAGATACGGCCAAGCCGGGATGGAGGGTAACGGTGGCCTTTGACGATCCCACGGTACCCTGTTATGGACCCGTTTGGGAATCGGCAATCCACACGACTTTGGAAGAGCTTGTGCAAGCTGGGGTGAAACACAAGGATATTACCCTCCTTTGTGCCAATGCCCTGCACCGGAAATTTACCCGCGGGGAATTAGCAAAGGTAATCGGCAACAGGCTCGTGCAGGAGTTCGGCTACCGTCTGCTCTGCCATGACGCTGAGGATCACGAGAACTTGGTATATTTGGGTACCACACGCAACGGTTACGATGTTGAGATCAATCGCCGTATTGTGGATTCCGACCTCACCGTGTATCTCAATACTGTGGTCTGGCGCGGATTCAACGGCGGATGGAAATCGATTTGCGTGGGCCTCTCGACGTATCGGTCGATCCGTTGGCACCACTCTCCCGACGGCATGTCCATGTCCATCGAGAACAACCAGATGCATGCCATGCTGGATGAAATGGGAGAACTCATCGAGGAGAAAATCGGCCAGGAGCGCATTTTCAAGATGGAAACAGCCCTCGCCAATCCCTTGCAGGTCGCCCGGGTATGGACGGGCAGCGTCGGTGAAACGAGACGAGCTGCTCTCGATCTGCTGAAAGAACAATACCCACCCCGGCGGGAACTGGCAGAAAAAGCCGATGTCATCATATACGGAATTCCCGAATGGAGTCCTTATGCATCGTTTTCCTTCATGAATCCTCTGCTGACCCTCGTTTCCTCTGGCCTCGGATACTTGGGCGGCGTGATCGAGGCCTTAGGCAAACCCGGTTGTTCGGTGATTTTGGCCACCCCTTGTCCCGATCAGTGGGACGATCTCCACCATCCATCCTACCGGGAGGTTTGGAACCGGGTTTTGAGTCATACGCTGGATCCATACGAGATCAAGGATCTTTTCGAAGAGGATTTCGCCCATCGGCCCGAGTACATTTACAAATATCGATTCGGGTTCGGGTTTCATCCCATTCACGGGATCATGGCCACCTATCCGCTGAAACGCCTCCGGCACGCAGCTCGAATTATCGTGGCCGGAGCCGAGGACCCAGCCGTGCCGGAGCATCTTGGGTTTATACCGAAAGAGTCGGTGGAAGCGGCCATTGCCGAAACGGAAAAGATCCACGGCAAAGACGCCTCTTTTCTGTTCATTCGCAATCCCCTGGCGGGAAGCAGACAATGAAAGGATAGATGGCGAAATCGGAAAGGCTTGCAAGATGGCTGTGTCGGCTCATCAGTCCTGGCTGAACGGTGATCAAAATGGCTACATCCAACACAAAGGGAATTCAATGAAATACTGGATCGGGAAAATCTGGCTCACCCTGTTTCGCTGGCGGCTCGAAGGCGAAACGAAACTGCCCGCTAAATTCGTCTTCATTGCGGCTCCACATACATCAAACTGGGACTTGCCGCACATGCTGGCAACAGCCTATGTATTGCAAGTCCGTATTTCATGGTTAGGTAAACATACCCTCTTCACTGGCTTTCTCGGTCGAATCTTAGAAGCTCTCGGCGGTATTCCAATAGACCGGCGTACGCCTAAGAACATGGTGGATCAGATTGCAAATCAATTCAATAGGGCATCAAACCTTATCCTCGCAGTACCTCCGGAGGGCACCCGCGGTAAAACTGAATACTGGAAGTCAGGCTTCTACCATATTGCTCTGCGTGCCGGTGTGCCTATTGGTTTTGGCTTCCTCGATTACGGTCGCCGATGCTGTGGAATTGGCGGATTTCTGAATCCAACCGGGGACATTCGTGGCGACATGGGTAAAATTCGTGATTTCTACACTAATATGACCGGGAAATATCCAGACCTGCAAGGAAGGCCTCGTCTTCGCGAGGAGGATGACCCACCTGAAGGCCCCGCCTGATGGGGCTGTGCTATATACTCCGTGATTTTTTATTTTTATCTAAGTCTTTAGAATTTCAGCCATTTCGGAGGGCAGACCCTGAAAAACGAAGAATTGAATACTAGACAAAAAGAAATAGTCACCATTGCGGCGTTCACCGCCAATGGGGACCTGCAGAAACTGAAAACGGCTCTTAACGAAGGGCTGGACGCCGGTTTGACCATCAATGAAATCAAGGAAATCCGGCAAGGTGATGTTGTTCGGATCCCGCAGGGTCTGAGACACTGGCATGGAGCAAAAGCAAATACGGATATGACGCATATCGCCCTTCAGGAACTACTCGACGATAAAGCCGCCGACTGGATGGAAAAAGTCAGCGATGAACCAAAAAGTTAAGATCTTCCCTTGACACGCAGGATCGGTCCGTTATGATGCCAACCATAGAAGAGAAAGGACAGATCGATTAGAGCCGTCCAAAGAACCGCTTGGTTTCCGACGCGCTTCAGGGTGTATCCTTTGAGAGTATACCGGGGAAAACGAAGGAGATATCACGATGACAATGCAGTGGAAGACGAGGATCACCGAGCTCCTGGGGTGTGAATACCCCCTCTTGCAAGGGGCCCTGAGTCGCTTCGGATACTGGAAGTTTGTCGCCGCCGTCTGCGAAACCGGCGCTCACGGATGCCTCACTGCAGCCGTGTCCCGCACGCCCGAGCGACTCCGCAACGACATTCGCAAGTGCCGAGAGGCGACGGACAAGCCCTTCAGCGTGAACATCAGCATCGGCAACTGTCCTCACGAGGACAAGATGCTCGATGTGATCCTCGATGAAGGCATCGATGTCGTCGAGACGGCCGTCTTCAACGCTGACGCCCACGGGAAGCGGATCAAGGACGCGGGCCGGAAATGGGTGCACAAGACGGCAACGGTCAAGCATGCCCTGCACGCCCAGGACCAGGGGGCGGACGCCGTGATCATCGTCGGCCTCGAGGGCATCGGATACAAAAACATCCACCAATTGCCGACCATGGTGACGGCCGTGGAGGCTGCCCGGCAGATCCGCATCCCCCTGGTTATTGCGGGCGGCCTCGGCGACGCCCGGGGCATGCTCGCCGTCCTGGCTACCGGCGCGGATGGCGTCATGATGGGAACCCGCTTCATGGCGACGGAGGAGTGCCCGGTGCCGGCACGGTACAAGCACAACATGATCGAGCTTTCCGTCAACGACCCGCGGCTTCGTCACCGTGTCCTGGCCGAGCCGGACCCGGCCGAGTACGAGGAAGTCATGAAGCTGCGCGACCAGCTTCCTCTCGACCGGTGGCTGCCCCGCCTGGAAAAGGTGATGCTCAAGGACGAGGACTGGCGGGAGGCGTACCGCATGTGGGAAGCGCCCGCAAAGTACCTCGGCACGCTTGTGTCCATGGCGGTCGGTGTTATTCACGATATCCCGACCTGTCAGGAACTCGTCCGGCGCATCGTCACGGAGGCGGAAGCACTGGCTCGCAAACATCCATACCCTTCGGATCTATCCACATAAACTTGGAAAATTTGTATTTTCATTCACTGCAGCTACCTGTTGCCGCCTTCCGATCCGCCCGCCGGGAATTCAATGTATCGGCGCGTCTTTTCATCGACCGACCATGAGGCCCTTTGATACCGACCCTGAAAAAGCATTGACTTAGCGCCGTCCTTTCCCTATAGTCGCCCATAAAAAACCATCCCGACAAGAGGACAGACTGGAGCGAAGAACATGGCGGAGAAGGCTTTGAAGGGTGTCAAGGTTCTTGAATTTGCCGGTTTCGTGACGGGGCCCTACTGCACGAAGCTGCTCGCCGACCTCGGTGCGGGGGTCATCAAAATCGAAAGACCGGGCCTGGGCGATCCGGCTCGAAACCGGGGACCCTTTCCAGATGACCAGCCGCATCCGGAGCGGAGCGGCCTCTTTCTCTACCTCAACACGAACAAATCGGGGGTCACGCTCGATACCGGCTCGCCCACCGGCCGCCGGCTCTTCCTGGAGATGATCCGCCGGGCGGACATTCTCGTCGAAGATCATCCCCCGGGCGCCATGGAAACGATGGGCCTCGGATATGACGAGCTCGAGGAAGTGAATCCCGGACTCATCATGACATCGATCACGCCTTTCGGTCAGACAGGCCCCTACCGGGACTATCGTGCTTACGGTCTCAATGTCGCCCACGCCTCCGGGTCTGGCTATCTGACCCCCGTCAGCCCCCCCGAGGGAGACCTCGGACCCGTCAAGGCCGGGGGATTCTTCGATGAATACTGCAACGGCCTGAGCGCCGCCGCCGC
>JAFGIO010000005.1 GCA_016929555.1 Deltaproteobacteria bacterium
ACAGGAAAACCGGCCGTTGCCATGGTAGCCCCCGGTCCCGGCGTTCTGAACGCCGTAACGGGCATAGCAAACTGCTACTTCGGATCGGCGCCGGTGGTCATTCTGGCCGGCGAGAACCGGACAGACGAATTCGAGCTGAAGGCCTTCCACGAGATGAAGCACCTGGAGCTGATGCGTCCCATCACGAAATGGTGCGCGACCGTCTATGAAACGGCAAGGATCGCCGAGTACATCAGCATCGCCTTCCGCGAAGCGACCGCCGGCATGCCCGGTCCGACCTTTGTAGACTTTCCGCAGAACATCCTGGAAAATATCGTAACCGGCGAGGAAGCGGTCCTTCCCGATCGCTACCGAAGCCAAGCCAGGCCCCACGGCGATCCCGCTCTCGTAAACGAAGCGATATCCATGCTCGCCGCGGCGCAAAGGCCTCTCGTCGTTTACGGAAGCGGCATCATCTGGAGCCATGCCCATGAAGAGCTCAAAGACTTCCTGGAGTTGACCGGCATACCCTCCGTTCCAACGCCTCTGGCAAGGGGTTCCGTGCCCGACGACCACCCCCTCTCCTGCTTCGCCTCGCGAACGAGGGCCATGGCCGGGGCCGACGTGATCCTTTTCGTCGGGGCCCGCCTCAACTTTATCCTCGGTTTCGGACGCCCCCCCCGTTTCGACCCCCGGGTGCGGACGATCCAGATCGACATCGATGCAGCGGAGATCGGAAGAAACAGACCCATCGATCTCGGCATCGTCGGCGATGCAAAGGCCGTCATCGCCCAATTGATCGGAGCGTGGAACCATGGCGGCGATCCGGGTCGTGATGCCTGGGCGAAAGCCCTGAAGGATGAAGAGGTAAAGAAAGGCGAAAGATGGGGAGCCTGGGCGGCCTCGGAGGCGAAGCCGATCAACCCCATCCGGCTCTGTACCGAGATTGCCCGATTTCTCGACCGGGACGCCATCGTAACGATCGACGGCGGCGAGATCCTCGATTTCGCCCGGAACCTGATCCCTTCCCTTGCACCGGCCTCCCGAATGAATCCCGGCGTCATGGGCCTTTTAGGAGTGGGGATCCCTTACGCCATCGGCGCGAAGCTGGCCCACCCGGACCGGCAGGTTTTGTGCCTTTGCGGCGATGGCGCCTTCGGTCTCAACGGCATGGAGATCGATACGGCCGCCCGCCACGGCGCACCCATTGTGGTCGTCATCTCCAATAACGCCTGCTGGGGGGTCTGCGCCAGCGCCCAAAAGGGCCTGTACGGCGCAGACCATGCTTACGGTACCCTGCTGTCCAGCAACCGCTACGATCTTTTGGCCGAGGCCCTGGGATGTCAGGCAGAGCTGGTGGAAGAGCCGGGTCAGATCGCTCCGGCCCTGAAGCGCGCCTTTGCGGCAGGAGGACCCGCTCTGCTCAATGTGATCACCGACCCGGAAACCTCCGCCTATACCATGTCTCCGCAACTTCGGGACCTTCCGTCACCGGGCCGGTAGGAACAGAGCGCCCCGGAGCGAAGGGATCCGCTCCGGGGAAAGGGCGATTTCAGCGGTTGCCCCAGCCGCGACCGCCGCCGCCTCCTCTATAACCGCCACCGCGACGGCCTCCCTGGCCGGGGCCGCCTTGGTCTCTCTTCGGCTTCGCCTCACTGACGACGATGGTCTTGCCGTCCAGTTGACCGCCGTTGAATTTGCTGATCGCTTCCTTGGCTTCTTCGTCGGTCGCCATCTCCACAAATCCGAAACCCCTGGATTGCCCCGTGTATTTATCCTTGATGACATTCACCGACACTACCGTGCCGACCTCGGAAAAGTTCGCCTTCAGATCTTCTTCCGATACCTTCTCCGAAAGATTGCCTATATATAAATTCTTTTTCATCGTCTCCTCCTACGAAGCCCTGAGCGCAGGAAAGGCGGATGGCATCCGTTGCTCCAAAGAATGCCCCCGTGGACCCGGCCAGATAAAAAAGGCACCCCGCCTCTGCAGTGCCGGGGTGCCTTTTCGTCCGCGAACGCTTTCTTACAGCGCCTTTACATTCTTCGCCGCCGGGCCTTTCGGTCCCTGCTCGACTTCGAAGATGACACGCTGGCCCTCTTGCAGTGTTCGGAACCCCGTGTCTTCGATGGCGCTGAAATGCACGAATACGTCTCCGCCCTCATCACGCTCGATGAAGCCGAAGCCTTTTTTCTCGTTGAACCATTTTACCTTGCCTTCTGACATCGTACGCATCCTCCTTTCCTTCAGTATTCATATAAAGTTGGATTGCCACCATGCCAGAAGGTAAAAAACCGCCAAGACGATTAAAGAATATGGCGGTCAACCTTACACTTCAAAATGTCTATATCCAACTTTAAGTCCCCCCGGAAGCAAGCGCTAACCGTACATCCGGTGGAGTAAGTTGTTCCATACGGCAGAGATTCCGGGAAGTCAAGAACAAAATGCACAAGGATTTCCTTTGATCGAGCGGCGGGGGTTCACACAATGGTGCCCGGAAACCCGTCTCTTCAGCGCCCCGTGGGCTCCTTCGGGATTGGCCCGGAGCGAATGGCTTCCGAACGGAGACGGCGGCCGAGGATCCTCTCCAGGACCCGGCCGATTTCCAGAAGCTTCTCCACGTCGATTCCCGTCTCGATGCCCATCTCGTCCATCATTACCACCATGTCTTCAGTGGCCACGAGGCCCACGATGTTCGGGTCCGCATAGTAATAACGTCCCGTGCCCGCCACGGGACAGTCGTCCACGAAGTTCGCCGGCTGCCCTCCGATGCCGCCCAGGGTCGATTCGAAATGGGTAACCCCCGCCTGGAGGGCCGCCAGCACGTTGGCCAGTCCCCATCCGCGGGTGACGTGGAAGTGGGCGATGTGGAGGTTTGGATCCGGTATTTGATCGAGCAGCATGGAATAATATTCGAAAACCTTGTTGGGCGGCGCTGAACCGTCGTGGTCGGCATGTTCGATGTCGTCGGCCCCGATATCGAGGAACCGCTTCGTGAATTCCACGGCGCTCCCCAGTTCCGTGGGGCCTTCGATGGGACAGCCCCAGATGGTGGAGACGGTACCGCAGACCTTGATGCCGTTTTCATGGGCCATCCGTATGTAACGCTCGCACATCTTCCAGTACGCTTCGCGGGTGATCCCGGTGTTGCGACGATGATGGGATTCGCTGGTCGAAACCATGAAGAGGATCCGGTCCGGTCCCCAGCCCTGCTGGCGTGCTTCAAAGGCCCGCTCGGCGGCCTTTTCCCGAATCGTAACGGCGGTGAGCTCCACCTGGGCCAGCCGGTCCCGAATCAGCTTGCTGCCGCGTACGGCCCGCAGCAGTTCCTCGGCGTCGGCGAATTGGGGCATGCCGGCGGGATTTCCCAGGTTGGTCACCTCCAGGCGGCGGAAGCCGGCCAGAATGAGCTGTTCCACGCACCAGAGCTTCGCCCGGGTGGAGATCGTTTTTTCTTCATGCTGAAAGCCGTCGCGAACGGTGATGTCGCCCAGAACGACCTTCCTCGGATAGGTGAGCATCGCCATAGCCTTTTTTTCTCCGTCACTTCCTCACTGACGGGTCTTTAACATATTCTTTAAAAACATCTTGAATTCATCATAGCCGCTGGATAGGGGAACGGGCTCGCCGATCCGTGCATCGATGCCCTTCAGGCTCTGCGGCAGTTCGGGTGTGAAGCCCAGCAATTCCCTGATTTCTTCGGGAAACTTGGCGGGATGGGCCGTCTCCAGGGCAACGCAGAGAGGGAAATCCCCCTGCCGTTCGAGATAGGCCTCGAGCCCTCGCCAACCGACGGCCCCGTGAGGCTCCAGGACGACTCCGTAACGGCCGAAAACCTCCCGGATCGTGGCCCGCGTCTCGGCATCGGATACGGGAATGGAAAAGAGACGCCGGCGCATCTCATCGACATCGGGGGTCTTATGAACCACCCCTGCCCGGTCAACCGTCCCGCCGTAAAGATCGAAAAACCTTGCAAGGTTGCTGGGGTTCCCCACGTTCATGGCATTGGAAATGCAGGCCCGGGAGGGGAAAACCTTTTCGTAGATCCCCGTATCGAGGAATCGGGGAAACTCGTCGTTTTCGTTGGTGGGCATGACGAGGGTCCGGACGGGCAGCCCCATACGCCTGGCATATTCACAGCCCAAGGCGTCGCCGAAATTCCCTGAGGGAACGGAAAAGACGATGGGATCTCCCGGTTCCGCCAATTGGGCATAGGCATAGACATAATAGACGATCTGGGGTAGAATCCTGCCGAAATTGATGGAGTTGGCCGAAGTCAGGTTCATCCCGCCCAGGTCCGGATCGGCGAAGGCCTGCTTGACCAGGTTCTGGCAGTCGTCGAATTTCCCGTCCACGGAGAGGGCGCGGACGTTGCCCCCGATGGTATCGAGCTGCTTCTTTTGTCGTCCGGTGACCTCGTCCCGGGGATAGAGGATGTAGACGTCGATCCCCTCGACGCCCTTGAAGGCCTCCCCGACGGCACTCCCCGTGTCGCCGGAAGTGGCCACGAGGACATTCAGCCTGCTACCCCTATCCCGGAAGGCGCTCATGAGCCGCGCCATCATCCGGGCGGCGAAATCCTTGAAGGAGGCCGAGGGTCCCCGATCGAGGCGCATGATGTATTTCCGGTTCACCACCTTCTCCAGGGGAACGACGAAATCGTAGGAATCCAGGACGATCCTTCCAAGGGCATCCCGGTCGATCTCGGCGGCGAGAAAAGACTCCGCCACAAGCATGGCCGCCTCGGGGTAGGGACATCCCTTCAAACGATGAATGCCGTCGATGGACAGTTTCGGAATGGGATGGGGCATGAAGAGCCCTTCGTCCGGCGCCTGCCCCATCAGCAGGGCCTCCTTGAAGGTCACCGTACCCTTGAAGGGCACGATGCCCTCAACACGATCGAGATTCCGGTTCGTGCTGTAATAGGTTATTCTACTCGACATGACGATATCTCTTCTCTATCCTTCGCAAGCAAGCGATGGCACGTTTGTAGTGCGGATGCGGCGGAATGTCAATGGAAAGCTTTCCCCGATCGGTTTGGGATCGGTTTTGGGAATTTGACTTCTTTCGGAAATTCTTGTAGGCAGTGGGTACAACTGTCCCCAGGCACACCGCCGGGGAATGCGCTGCCTGCGAAGACAACAGGTATGGACGTGGTCGTTTTCCGGCAGATCCTCCCGGGACCCCTCGACAAGATGCGAGAGGCCGATGTGTCTTTGGCGGGGGCGCAGCATAGAAGATGAACGAAGGGAAAGAGGGTTTTCCGTGACCGGGGGCATACACCCCGAAAAGGTCCCTTTCAACGGAGACGGCCGGCCCTGCAGCAGGCTGATCCTCTCCAAGCCGCCGTGAAAGGGAGTCGTCAGTATGACAAAGGCCGGCACGGCATCCGGCGAAATAACAGGCAACCGATCATGAAGCGCATCAAATCACTGCTGATCAAGAACAATACCCTCGGCAACGTCAAGAGACTTCTGAACATGGCCAAGGGAAAAGGGGGCGCGGCCCTGCTGATGTACGGCAGCCCCGATCCGGACGCCATCGCCGCCGCCATGGCGCTGCGGGTAATTTTCCGCCAGAAATCGGCGATAAGAAGCTTCGGATTCTTTTCAACGGAACCCGCCGTCAGACATCAGAACATCGAGATGATCCGGGCCATGAAAATCGATATCCGGCCCGTAAACCAGTTCGATCCCGCCGCATACCCGCTCGTCGCGCTCGTCGACGCCCAACCCCCTTTCTTCGCCAACTCTCTGGGAGAGATCCACCCCCAGATCGTCATCGATCATCACCAGTTCATCCCGGGCTGGCAGGCTGAACTGGAGGATATTCGCAAAGACTACGGTGCCCTGTCCACCCTGATGCTCGAATACCTTCTGGCGGCGAAAGTCAGAATTCCAAGGATGCTTTATACGGCCCTCGCCTATGGGATCAAGACGGACACGAACAACCTCGAACGAGATGCGCTGATCGAGGACATCGGCGCTTACCATCTCAGCCTGACCCATGCAAACCGGGAGTTGTTGCGGCGCATCGAATTCGACCAGATCCCGGAACGGTTCATGAAATACTTCGATTTGGCCTTTCGCTACCGGCGCCGATACCGCGACAGGATGCTCTGTTTTTTGGAAAAGGTGGAAAGCCTCGATGCCTGTGTCCAGGTGGCCGATTTTCTCATTCACATCATCAACATTTACTATGTCGCTGTCGCAGGCATCGTGAAGGACCGGATGATCATCGTTCTCCGGGGAGATGGGTACCGCCTAGACTGCGGTGCCGTCGCCGAGAGGGCCTTCGGCGCCTACGGCAGCGCCGGCGGCCACAGGAGCGCCGCCAGGGTGGAGATTCCCCTGGAAACCCTTCGGACGATCCTATCAGGCGACCTTTCCCGTCAAGCCGTTGAACATTTCATGGTGGAGCGCTTCCGGGAAGCCCGCCGGAAACACGGTTCCAGAAAGCCCTAGGACAGGCTCCCACCGCGCAGGGGATCGGAAGAGTCTTCCTGTCACACACCAACCCTGTCCAAATCGATCGTTGCATTTTTTGCTGTTCGATGCCATGATCGAAAGGGCTCGGTGATTCTGCCCCCCAGGAATTCCTTCCGGGACGGCACCCAAGCGCCCCATTCGGATAGATCCCAGCCAATCAAAACAAGGGAGGTCTCCATGGAGAAGATGGATGTCTATCAGGAACTTTCAAAAAAACTCAGCATGGACAATTCCCGGTACGTTCCCAGGATCTGGCAACTCCTTTGCACCGAGGAAGAGGCCGAGATCGTCAACGCCCTGCCGGGTACGGCCGATGAGATGGCCGCCCGGTTCGGCAAGGACACCGGCGAGGTGGAGGGCATTTTGGAGCGGCTGTTCCAGAGGGGCGTTGTCTTCGAACAAGTCAAAGACGGAAAGACCCTATATCGCATGCCTCGGCACATCATTCAGTTTCATGACGCCACCATCCTCTGGCCCGAAATTTCTGAGGATGTCCTTGACCTGTGGTCGAAATGGCAGGGCGAAGAGTATCCACAGATTCCCGAAATGGTTACGCAGCTCAAGCTGCCGTCCCTCATTCGCGTCGTCCCGGTAAACGAACCGATCGAATTTAAGAGTGAGGTCCTTCCCTACGAAGACGCCGTCAGGATGGTCGAGGCGTCGAAGAACCTGGCCGTCACCAAGTGCACCTGCCG